>JAZRWQ010000028.1:0-5632 GCA_045599805.1 Eubacteriales bacterium
CTTATATCCGTTTGGGCTGAAATAGTCACCGCTGTTGGAATAAAGATAAGGCTCCCTGCCTTCAAAAGCGCCGTCAAAGCCCTGCAATTCACGAATCATCTCGGAATTCTTGTCGGATTCGTTCGTAAGATAGGTAACTATCTCATAAACGGGATAGTCGGAATACTCGGAAACAACGGTTTTTATTTTCAGTCCGTTTTCGTCTTTGCCTTCGTAGGTGTATTCGGTAACATTGCCTTTTTGTTCTTCGGAGCATACGGGATTAAACTGCGCCGGAATACCGCAAATCTTTTTGCCGCCGAGATAAAAGCTTATGGGAAGCTTGTCGGCACCGCTGTATTTGCTTTTCAGCTTTTCAATTTCTGACATGTCGTATTTCATATTACACCTCATTTATTAAGTACATAGCTAATAATATTCAGAATAAGACGGTCGGCTGCCGGATTTATACCGATATTGTTTTCAATGTCGAAGCAGTTGAGATATATTTTGCCCTTGCCTTTATTGAAGCCTGCCACACAATGGAATGAGCCGTATGCCATCGGAATGGCGTGATATCCGGTATGGAATGCGGGGCATATAACTTCATCTGGAACATTTTCGGTCTTGAATGCAAGGTGGGGGAATGTTTGTCCGAAGGTCGGGAAATCAACAAGTCCGTGCCCCAGCCCGTCAAATATCGTGCCGTTTGTCATTACACATTCCTTGTGATACAGCCAGTCCCTGTAATTTACGCACTTAAGGTCATCGCTCACTCCCAAAAGTGACGCGGTGTAGAATGGATGCTGACCGTTATCAAGGTCGGCTTTGATCTTTTTAGGATCGTCAATAAAGCTTTCGGCGTTGAGGAATATAATCTTTGCGCCGTTTTCGGCGCTCTGTGCAGCCTTTTTAATGATGTCGGCGGATATGTCGCCGAGGAGAATAATGCCGTCATCCTGTCCCGAATACTCCTCGGTCTTAACGCCGCTGTCTGTCAGGAATTCAGCGGTTTTTGCGTTAAGTCCCTTAACGTAAACCTTCGTGTCGGGCTTTTGGAAATCTGCAGGATCGCTTACGATTATATCAAGATGCGTACCCATGGGTGAGCCGCCTTCTTTAAGTGATGCCACAAGTCGGTAATTGCCGGAGGGAACGTCAAGAGCGATAGTGCGCTTCATTACGGGAACTGCAAAGCTATCGTCAACTATTTCAAAATCGTCGCTGTACATCTTAACCGTGCCCATGTCACCGATAATTGCGAAATCAGCGGTGTATTTGCCGGGCTTAAGCTGATTTTCGTTGGCAAGAACGGCTTCAATTTCAAATTCCTCGTTTCTGTAAACGTGGGATTTTGCAAACAGACAGAAACGTAAGGGCGCCCAGCCGTCAGATACTGCGTCATACATTTCGGGCTTATATCTTCTCCAGTAGCTCCACAGCCCCTCGCCGCACATGCCGTGGTCGAGCAGTCCCGTAAGGCTGAAACCGCAAAAACGCGGATTGGAACGGATTGTGTTAAAGTCGCGGTATCTTACGTCGGCATTAAGACGCTGGCTTTCCTTAAGCATCATTTCGGGGAATGGATATACGCTTTCAAGCCCGAAACGCTTCCAGTCTTCAATCAATGAGCGGCTTTGATATTCAAGCCATGAGCTGTCCTCCAAATCGGGACGGCAGTTATGCTGCTGAAAATGTCTCCACTCTTCTATTACGTTGAAAAGCGAACCGGTGCCGTATTCCGAAAGGAACACCGGCTTGTTTTTATTTCCCGCCGTGCGGATGATATTAACAAACTTATCGTTCATCGGAGAAACGGGGTATATGTGGAAGTCACCTGCGCTAAAGTCCGAGCCCCAGCCGGTGTACGGATCGTGTTTCTTTACCTCTTCATCGGGCAGTCCGTCATCGCCCCACTGATTTTCCCATTCATAAACATAAGGATTGGAAACCGAGCCGAAGGCGAAATCGCTGTCAAATCTGCCGCTGGAGAGAATGAAAAGTCTTGTTGGGTCAAGTGCCTTGCCAAGCGGCAAAAACTTAACGGCGCGGTCAAATATAACGTCGTGCAGAGTCTCGTTGAGAAGTCCCCATGCAACTATGCAGGCGTGGTTTCTGTCGCGCTTTATCATGCCGGCGGTCGCGTTGTCGTATCTCTCAAGCATTTTTTCAGTGTCACCTATGGGAAGACTTAAAGTGCCCATCTGCCACGATGCAAGGCACTCTTCATAAATCATAAGTCCAAGCTCGTCGCAGAAATCAAGCTGATCCGGACGGAACATACCCGCAATCGAACGCACGCAGTTAAAACCGCTTGCCTTCGCAAGTATGAAATCTTTTCTTACGTGGTCATCGGCAACGGGCAGCATCTGTCCGATAGGGAAGGCATTGCCGCTGTGCGAGGATTTAAGGAATATCTTTTTGCCGTTAAGGTAGAAATAACCGTCCTTAACAATGAATTCACGGAAACCGAAATTAAGACCTATCTTGTGCTGTCCCAATGAGGAGTCAAGTATTATTTCAACTCTGTAAAGATTCGGGTTGTCGGTATCCCATAATTTGTGCTGAGGAACTATAAAGGAAAATCCCTCGGCATTTATTCCGGGCTTCAGGTCAACGTCACATACCTGACCGGTTATGCGGTTGCAGAAATCCGACTTGTCGTATACGTTCATCTCAACGCATGCGGTAACGGTTTCATCGGTGGTGTTGTTCATTTCAAGCTGAATATTCAGCATACCGGTTTTGATGTCGCCGGATACGAACTTATCGGTTATATGTATCCCGGGAAGAACAACAAGCTCAACGCCAAACCATATTCCGCCGTGATTAAGGTTGCTGCCGGCCTGCTTGTTAAGAGATTTATTTCTGTGGGGAATATTGTTGATGTTAAGTCCGTCAATATCCTTGTCAATGGGATTTACAACTCTTACAGCCAAAAGGTTTTCTTTCTTATTTTTTACCGTATCGGTAACATCGATTGAAAAAGGCGCTTCGGGTGATTCGAAGCAGCCCAGCTCCTTGCCGTTAAGCCAAATCTGCGCTTTATAATCAATTCCGCCGAAGCGAAGAATTATTCTGTCGGTTTCATCGCACGATAAATCCGGAGTAAAGCTGCGCCAGTAAAAGGCAACGCCGTGATATTCAGGCAAAAACTGCTGAATAACGGACGGTACGAAAGCGTCAACGGCGCTGTCCGACACCTTTTTGTGCCAGCCCTTTTCAAAGCCGTTGTTGTCTTTGTCTGCATCGATTTTCCAATTTAAGCAAAGATCTGTTTTTTTGATGTTTTCTTCCATATATTCTCCTTAAAGTTATTGCCACGCGTATGCGTGGCATGCTTTATTTTATTAGCGAAATAATAACCGTGCTGAGAAGCGAAAGCGCCAAAGCACCTATCATAAGCCATACTATCAGTTTTTTCATAATCTCACCAAGCCTTATATATTATATATTAAAGATAATATAGTATTAAGCATTTTTTGTCAATAACATACCGCCAAAAATATCGTTTTGTGTTCACGATATTGTTCTTGTTTCCATATAATGAAAGTATAAAGAAGGTGGAATGTATATGAGTAAAGTAACATGGGAAGAATTTCGAAGGGAAAACGCATCCGATATCCGCAAAGCATCACAGATGGCGGGCAATATTTTAAAAGATGACAATATCGTAAAGTCCGTACAGAATAGCGATAAGACGGCAGAAGCGCTTTTTGCCATGCTTAACGACAATGACAGAGAAAGACTTTCGCAGATTATAAAGAATCCCGAAATACTGCAAAGTGTTTTATCAAGCCCGAAGGCAATGGAAAACCTCAAAAAACTCATGGAAAAATAAGAGGGTGAATTTATGGACGATATGGCGCAAAAGCTTACCCGTCTTTTGGAAGACGACAAAAGCGTTGAAATGATAAAAAATCTGTCGTCAATGTTCAAAAGCAAAGAGGGAAGCGACGGCGGTATGGATATCGGCAAAATCGCCGAGCTTGCCTCCGGCTTTAAGGACGATGACCGTATAAGTCTTATGAAGGCACTGCGTCCGTTTGTGAGCGAGGGCAAGCGTGAAAGCCTCGATTCGCTTACAAATATGCTTCGCATGGTAAAGCTTTTTTCCATACTCGGCAGTATGAATTTATTCTGAAACGCAGGTGAATATAAATGATAATGTCAGACGGTGAGCTCTATCGCATGCAAAATGACGCCATACGTCAGGCACAGGAGACTGCAAAGCAGTCTCCCGACTACAATAAACCCAAAAAACAAAAGGACGCATATCCGTTAAGTTCCGATAAGTTTATAATCCTTGCCATCCTCTTTTTGCTCATGACCGATGACTGCCGTGACGGCACGTTGCTTATCGCGCTTGCCATACTCGCCGTAATCTGATTGCATATTGACAAAGCACGCTCTTTGATATAAAATATCACGGTAAAGTAACTTGTCTACGTAGCTCAGTAGGATAGAGCGACCGCCCCCTAAGCGATAGGGAGCGAGCGCAGCGAGCGGCGGCGCGGTAGTTAAGTGACGCCCCAAGAGCGATTACGCGATTGGCTGGCGGAAGTTATGCAAGCGAGCGAAGCGAGTCGTAGAATGACAGTCCGGTGGACTGTCAGAGCCGCGACGGGACCGAGCCGTAGCGAGACCGGAGTTCGAATCGGATTCGAACGTGAATTTTACAATTAAACAATATGTCTACGTAGCTCAGTAGGATAGAGCGACCGCCTCCTAAGCGGTAGGTCGGAGGTTCGAATCCCCTCGTGGACGCCAAAATACCGCTGTGAATACTCACAGCGGTATTTTTAACGAATAGTTATATTGCAGTAGCAGATGTGATGTGATATACTGAAAAAAGAGGTGATATTATGAAAATCGAAAATAAAATTCTGGAATGGGCAAGCTGTATAATAGTGCTTGTCGGACTTTTAGTGTCGATATTTTCGATACTTGCCTCGTTTGCCTCAATCAGCCGCGAAACAATGGTAATAAGCTTGTTTGTTCTCATTGCCGTAGCTATTGCCGTCTGCGTCTCATATTTTCTCGATTCGCTCAAAAAAACCGTATATTCGTACGATAATATAATGCTTGCGGGCGGCGCGATTTTCCTTACTACCTTACTTATCGCATTCCTTATATGCTTTACTCCGGCGCTGTTCGATAAAAGCATATCGCTTACCGAGGTGTATAACGCGGTAGTGAATTTTCCGAGACAGTTTTCATATTATGCAGTTTTCGTAATAATTGCGATTTGCGCGGCGGTATTCGTAAGCAATATCGTGCTTATGAAAAAAGAGGGCGTATGCCTCGGCAACGCTTTAAGCCTGCTTGTTGCCGTGCTTTATGTCGGCGGCACATTCCTTATATGGTTCCTTAACGATGTCTTTTTCGAAAAGGTCATAGCTGCAAACGGGTTTATGTCCATGCCTGTCACCGTATGGATAAACACGTCGCTGTCGTGGTTTTTGCTTATAATGCTGTGCTATTTCGAGTGCGTGCTTGCAGGCACAGCCATAATGGGTTATATCGCCGCACGACAGATACCCGACTACGACAGAGACTATATAATAATCCTCGGCTGTTCAATAGATAAAAAAGGCGGTCTTCTGCCATTATTAAAGGGCAGGGTAAACCGCGCTGTAAGATTTAAGTGGGA
>JAZRWQ010000029.1:0-9208 GCA_045599805.1 Eubacteriales bacterium
ATTATCTGCCCATAGGTTTTAATGCGTTTTCGTTACAATGTTTTCCCGTATTCCCCAACAGAAATAACGGTTTTCAGGGAACTGTTTTTGTGCTTTTCATGGGGAACGAAGAAAAAAGCGGATATATACTGTTTGGAATTACGTGCGTAGGGTAATTCGGAAGCGTTTTTCTATTTTTCTCCTTTTGCTTCCTAAAAACGGTGTATATCCGCCCCCCTTTTTTTCGGGGACAAAGTCCCCGAAAAAATGAAATAAATCCCTTACGGGATTTGTGAAATATCCTTCGGATATGAAATACGCCTGCGGGCATGAGGGGATTTGTTTTATAATAACGGGCAACTCTGTTCGCCCCTACTGAAAACTGAAAAAGCACGCCTAAGGCGTGCTTTTTTTATGTCTCAACTATGCTTACGTTTTCTAAGTTTACTCTCTTATAATACAGCGTGGAAAGTATCGCGGCGACAGTCCAGCCTGCGGGGTACGCAAGGGCGATGGGCAGTATGGTATTCGAAATGAAATTGGAAACCACGAACAGATAAAGCTGGCGGAAGGCGACAAAGGAAAACAGCATGATTATTACCGGTATCCTGGTAACGCCGGCGCCTCGCAGCGCGCCCGCATATATCTGATTTACGCAGCAGCACAGATAGAACGGCGATATGACTCGCAAAAGATAGGCGCCATGCACGATAACCTCGGGCTTGCTGTTGAAGAATGAGGTGAGCTGCGGCGCGAAAATAAGAACCGGCACAAGCAGTACGGCGGTGGAAACGAGCGAGAGAGTCAGCGCGGTATTGAGCCCTTTCTTTACGCGCGGCACATCGTTTACGCCTAAGTTCTGCCCCACGAAGGTGGTGGCGGAAAGAGCAAGCGACTGCATGGGCAGTAAGAGGAGCTGGTCTATTTTGCCGTACGCCGTCCAGCCCGACATGAAATCGGCGCCGAACTGATTGATATACGACTGCACGAAGATATTGGAAAAGGCGGTTATCGCCATCTGGAAGCCGGTGGGCAGCCCCACCTTAAGTATCTTCATGAACAGTCCCCACTGCATCTTCATATCCTTAAGGGATATGTGAACGCAGCTTTTTGTGGTGAACAGCTCTATCATAACGAGTATGGCGGAGATGAACTGGGCGATTATCGTTGCCCAGGCAACGCCGTCAACCCCCATTTTGAAGACGAGAACGAAAACAAGGTCTAAAACCGTGTTGATAAGGGCGGAGGCAAGAAGATAATAAAAGGGCTTGCGCGAATCGCCCACCGCGCGCAGTATGCCGGAGCCCATGTTGTAAAATAAAAGTCCGGTAAGTCCGGCGAAATATATCGTGAGATACGTAGTGGATTCGGGAATTACCTCGGCAGGCGTTTTCATGAATTTCAGCGCAAGAGGTATCATTAAAAGGCCGAGAACGGTGAATATGATACTGGAAAAGACCGTTATAAGTATGGCGGTATGCACCGACTGCTTCACCCTGTCATACTTCTTCGCTCCGAAATACTGGCTCACAACAACGCCGGCGCCGGTTGCCAGTCCGGTGAAAAATCCGATAAGCGTATTTATTATCGGCGCTACCGAGCCTACCGCCGAAAACGCCTCGTTGCTTACATAGTTGCCCACAACCCAGGTATCAACGGTGTTATAAAGCTGTTGAAAAATAAATCCTACAAGCAGCGGTATCGCAAACGTAATAAGATGATTTGTGATATTTCCCGTCGTCATATCGGTTGTGCCGCGGGAAAAAAGCTTTTTCATACTATCCCTTCTTTAATTTTTGCTTTAACCATTGTACCACAACCGACCTGTAAAAACAAGTAAAAGCCTCTCTTATTGACAAGAGAGGCTTTTTTTGCTATATCACGGAAATTTTCATAATCAAAGGCGTAGAGAAAAACGAAGAGAAGCACGGTAAGCTCGGTTTTGTCATTTTGTATATATGCGCCAAGCAGCTCTTCCATGCTTATGTCGTCCCTGCCTGCCTCAATAGCTTTCCTGCAGTCGTTAAACAAACCGATTTCCTCGGATGACAGCTTTTTCCCGAAGCATTTAAGTGCGCCGAGGATGCCCGCCATCGTAAGATATGTTACAAGCGAACAGCCGTAAATACTGCTTTGCGCCGCTATGTATATCTCCAGCTTCTCGATCGCATCCGTAAAATCATCCGTCAATGTACAAAAACGGCTTTTTTCTTTAAACTCCGCAAAGGGTGCCATGTCGGCATTACCCCACGCGGCGGACGGAAAAACGTTTTTCCACAAATCTTCCGACAGCCCGTACTTCATAAAAAGTGACACGCATCCGAAATCGCTGTTGGAAATAAAAGACTTGCTCCACCACCGTTCACAGCGCTGCATCGTTTCAATTATGATATCCGCCGTAAAGCGCATCGCATTTTCGGTTATTTTTCCTGCCATCTTTTCACCTGTAAATTTTATCGGTTATTCGTAAAGTATTTTCTACATTATAGCCCGTTTGTGGGCAATTGTCAATAAAAATTATACTGGTAAAATAAATATAGGTGATAATTGTGATAAAATACGATAGGCTATGGGAAACCATGAAAAAAAGGAATATTTCTCAATATGCGCTGATACACAAATACAAAATAAGCACGGGACAGCTTGACCGACTGCGCAAAAATGCACCGATAAGCACCAATACTCTCAACGCCCTGTGTCTTATACTTGACTGTGATATCTGCGATATAGCACAGTTTGAGAAAACGGATGTTGATAATATAGAAAGCAGATCATAAAGCGGGGCGACTTAGGGAGAAATACAGAACTTTATAATTCAAAAAGGAATCTGTCTAATTGACAGATTCCTTTAATTTTACCGTTTCGGATGATTTTTGTTTTACGGCAAGGCAAAAAACGAGAGCATAATGGATATATATGGGCGATAACGCAGCCGTTAGGCAAAAATCGCCGAAACGGCTGTGTTTATCCCTATGCTGCACCGCCTAAAGGTATGCTTTTCTATTTTATTCTGAAATATCCCGTCTCTTCCGTTATCCGTTGTCCCTCTTCGGAGAGGATAAGCTCAAGCAGCCCGTCAACGTTCGGGTTGGTTTCGTCAGCGCGGGTAACGGCGTAAAACTCATTCACAAGCGGATAAGCGCCGCTTGCCACGTTTTCGGAGCTCGGATATGCGCCGTCAACCGAGAGGAGCTTCACGCCGTCATTTTTCAGTATGCCGGTAACATAGTACCTGAACGAGAAGCCTATCGCCGCGCCGGTTATGCCGGCAGGCTTTAAAACCGTCTTTTCACCGCACATAAATTTATCCATGCGTGACTGGCTTCCGCTGCCCGGATATCGCGTTGTGGGCAGAATGAGGCGGTTTGAGCCGCCGAGATCTTTCCAGTTTGTATATTTTCCGGTATATATACCGCGGATCTCGTCCGAGCTGAGCTCATCAACGGGATTATTCCCGTTCACGATAAAGACGAATGCTTCTTTGCCGATAGGCGTAAATTTTAATTCAACGCCCTTTTGCCTTGCGTATTCAAGCTGATCGTCGGATGGCACGGCGCAGAAGATTACATCGGCATCCCCGTCAACTATCGCCTTGTAGGCGCGCACCGTGTTGCGGTACTGCATGGCGCTGTTCACCGTAAAGCCGCCGTTTTCATATCCGACAGACTCTTTGGGATACCAGGCGTTCACATACGCCGAATATAAAGGAAAGAGCGCCGCCGCGCCGTCCACCCTCGGCATATCGCCCGAAAGGGTTTGCCCCTTATGCTTAACTATAAGGCTGTTATCCCTGAAAGGCATATATCTTTCGATGTCAAGGGAGGTAACGCTGTACTCGCTCACGCACCGATAGGTGACGAGAAAATAAAAGGCGGTGTTCATAAAAATGAACATAAGCGCGGTAAATATAAGAATAAATATCTGCGTGCCCTTTTTCATATCCACCACTCCCTCGCGATAAAGGAAACGATGGACGCATCCTTATAGGCAAAATAGGTGTATATTAAAAGCGCGCCCGTCATTACAACGCCTGCCGCGATTATAACGGCAAGCAGTATATTGAATGTTCTGTTTTTCATGTCATCACATATTCATTATGGCGAGCATAAATAAAACAATTATAAACGCCACCATCAGAAGCAGTACGCCGAATACTATTGCCGAAGCGATAAACGAGCCGAGGATAGCTCTGCGCTTTTCGCCCCGGAAGCATATAAACAAAATAAGCTCCACGATAAACCAGCCCACCGCGAGAAGGGCCGACAGTATTATGAACAGTCCCAGATACAGTCCCATATTTTTCTCCTTTATTAAAACGAATAGAAACTTGACGCTTACTTGATACGGTAATAACAGGTAGCCTTCCCTGAGCCCTCCCGCCTGATTTCACCGTCGGCGACCATTTTTCTGAGCGCCCCCTCAATAGAGCTGATACTCAAAGACGGGCACAATTCACGGATATCCTGCTTGGTAAAGCGGCCGAGTTTTTGGCAAGAGGCCTTGCGCACCACTCAATCCCTATTAAGCAAAGCGACACTTTCCACATGTCGGGTGCGTTTGAAGAAATCGACGGCGCATAATTTTTCGAGGGTGTAGCCGTTATCGAGGAAGGCTTTCACGTCGCGCGCCTGGGTGGATGGCTCGCAGGAAATGTAGGCGATGCGCTTTAAGCCGAAATCCGTAAGGGCGGCTATGCAGGCGCTGTCGAGGCCGCCGCGCGGCGGATCGACAACGGCGATGTCGGGCGTGATGTTTTTGCTTTTAAGGGCTTTTAAGCCCGCGGCGGCATCGGCGCAGAAAAAGCGCGCGTTTTGTATGCCGTTCAGGGCGGCGTTTGCATTGGCGTTATCCACCGCCTCTTTCACGATTTCGATGCCGTAAACCTCTTTTACCCTTTTCGCGGCGGCGAGCCCTATCGAGCCTATGCCGCAGCAGACGTCGAGAAGTATATCGCTGTACTTTGCATCGGCAAAATCGAGCGCGGTGAGATAGGCGCGCTGCGCCTGCGCGGGGTTTACCTGATAAAAAGCGTTTGGCGATATCATAAGCTTATTGCCGCAAAGGGTATCGGTTATATACTCATTGCCGAAAAGATGCTTATATTTACAGCCAACGCGTATTCCGGCGGCCGTTACGCCGCTGTTTTCAAGCGCGCTTTCGAGGGCGGCGGCGTTTACGTTAAAGCTCTTCGCATCCAAAAGCAAGGAGGTTTCCCTGCCGTCGGCGCTCTCGCGCAGAGATATTTCGGTAACCGCCGGGTTGGCTTTAAGCCAGTCGGTCATCCGCGCGGCGATGCTTTTCATGCCGTCGGAAACAAGACGGCAGGCATTTCCGCATACAAAATCATGGCTGCCCTTATCGTAAAAGCCACATTCAACGCCGCCTTGCCGGCTCACATGGAAGGTGACCTTATTGCGGCGCTCGCTGTCGGAGGGCAGTATGGGTATATCGTCATTAAGGGTGATGCCGTATCTGCGGTAGGCGGCGCGCAGGGCGATGAGCTTCATTTTCAGTTCGTTTTCATAGGTGGTGTGGCGATAGTCACAGCCGCCGCACTTTTCATAAACGGGACAGTCGGGCACCGTTCTTTCGGGCGACGGCGAGATTATTTTCAATGCGCGCGCCACAATATAATTCTTTTCTTCTTTTATTATTTCGCATTCGGCGCTTTCATTTATAAGCAGATTTTCAACAAAGCATATCTTACCGTTTAACCTGGCAACGCCCCTGCCATCCCTATATATATCGTTTGCCGTAAGGCAAACGATATGTTCCTTATTCATATGCGCACCTCCTTTCCATAGTTTAAAAGGCAGGTTTCAACCTGCCTTTTATTTACTGATTGGTAGTGGTAACAACGCGGCGGGCCTGCTTTATAATAGCAAGGTTCTGGTCGTAATGATCCTCGGCGCGTTTTAAAATGGTATCGGCAAATTCAACGGCGCTCTTTCTGATGCGCGCGGAATCCTCGTTTGCCTTTTTAAGAGTCTCTTCGGCAACGCGGTTTGCTTCCTTTACAATGTCCTGCTCGTTTACCATCGCTTCGGACTTTTCCTTGGCTTCCTTTATCATTCTTTCAGAGTCGGTGCGGGCCTTGATAAGGATTTTTTCACGTTCGTCAAGCAAACTGTTGGCACGCGCGAGCTCTGTGGGATAGTGGGTGTTGAGTCCGTTTATTATGCGGAGCACCTCTTCTCTTTCGAGCACTATTTTGTTTTTGCTCAGAGGCATTTCCCATGCATCCTCTACCATTGAGGAGAGTTCTTCAAGTAAATTTTCGAAATCGGACATGATCTTTATTTCCTTTCCTTATATTTATCCATAACCCGATCGATTATCGACTCGGGCACAAACTGACTGATATCGCCGCCGTGCGCGGCAATTTCGCGTACGGAGCTGGAGCTTAGGAACATATACTCCGAAGAGGTGGTGAGAAAGACCGTTTCGACCTCGGGGTTTATGCGCTGATTTACCAGCGCCATCTGGAATTCGTACTCAAAATCGGATACGGCGCGAAGACCTTTTACAATGACCGATGCCTTTTTTATCTTGGTATACTCTGCAAGCAGACCGTCAAAGGAATCCGCCGAAACGTTTTTCAGATCCTTTATGCTGTCCCTTATCATATCAACGCGCTCGTCCACCGTAAAATCGCAAACCTTGTTTGCGTTCTGCAGTACCGCAACGATAACATGGTCGAACATCTTGGAGGCGCGGCGGATAATGTCAAGATGACCTAATGTTATGGGATTGAACGAGCCGGGGCATATTGCTATTTTCATATCATAATTCCTTTTCATCGGCCCTGTACGCCGTAAGGCTTATCCGGCCGTAATTTTTTGTTCTTGCATAAAAATTACCGATGCTTTCGGGCAGGGGCGTGCCCTTTGGCGTTTCAATTATTATCATACCGCTTTCCCGTACTATGCCGTTGTTCACCGTGAATTCCAGCGCATCGGCAAAGATATTCTGCCCGAAGGGGGGATCGATATAGACCAAATCGAAAACGGGGCGGTCGTGCATGCTTAAAAGAGAGGTATACGAGCCCTGCTTCAGAACGCATTTGTCCGCAAAGCGCGCTTTATCTACGTTTTGCTTTATAACGCGCATGGAGGATACGGAGGTATCGAACATCCACGCTTGCATAGCCCCGCGCGCCACAGCCTCTATCCCCATTTGTCCGCTTCCGGAAAACATATCGAGAAATAGCGCGTTTTCAACGGAAAACTGCATCATATTGAATGCCGCTTCCTTTATGCGGTCGATAGTGGGCCGTACCGATTCATCGGGCGGGGAGATAAGCTTCATGCCTTTATTTACACCGGATATTATCCGCATGCGATATTTCCCCTTTCCCTACATATATTTACAGTTTATTGTAACATAAAAGACGCGCATTTTCAACTGCGTAAGCCATAAAAAAATATTTTCGCATTATGCGAAAGTTATTGTTGAATTGGAGGACGTTTTGTTATATAATTATAAAAATTATATTTAAAAGGACGTGTGAGTGAATATGGTAAATAACGATTACAGCTACAAGTTTGCCAAAGAAGGTCTTACCTTTGACGATGTATTGCTTCTTCCCGCAAAATCCGATGTGACTCCCGATATGGTAAATACCTCTACCAAGCTTACAAATAAAATAAAGCTCAACATTCCTCTTATGACCGCCGCAATGGATACGGTAACCGAGAGCAGAATGGCGATAGCAATCGCGCGCGAGGGCGGCATTGGCGTTGTTCATAAGAATATGACCATTGAACAGCAGGCCGACCAGATCGACATAGTTAAGCGCAGCGAAAACGGCGTTATCGCAAACCCCTTCTTCTTAAGCGAGGAGCACACCGTTTCCGATGCTCTCGAAATCATGGCAAAGTACAAGATATCCGGCGTGCCCATAGTAAAGGACAATAAGCTTGTCGGCATACTCACAAACCGCGACCTTAAATTCCTTGACGATACCACCGCGATCATCAAGGACGTTATGACCAAGGAAAATCTTATCACCGCACCCGTAGGCACCACCCTTATGGAAGCAAAGGCGATTTTAGCAAAGCACAAGGTTGAAAAGCTTCCGCTGGTTGACGATAAGGGCAACCTTAAAGGGCTTATCACTATAAAGGATATTGAAAAGGCAGTAAGATACCCCAACTCGGCAAGAGACTCTCAGGGCAGACTGCTCGTTGCAGGCGCAATAGGCTGCACCAAGGACGTGCTCGACAGAGCAGGCGCACTTTTAAAGGCCGGCGCGGACGCACTTGTTTTAGACTCGGCACACGGCCATTCCGATAACATCATGAACGCTCTGCGCACCGTAAAGGCCTCATTCCCCGACGCGCAGGTTATCGCCGGCAACATCGCCACCGCCTCTGCCGCAAAGGCTCTTATCGAAGCCGGCGCGGACGCTATAAAGGTAGGCATCGGCCCCGGCTCCATCTGCACCACCCGTATAGTATCCGGTATCGGCGTTCCCCAGATAACCGCAATTTACGACGCTGCCTGCGTTGCCTCTTCCTACGGCATCCCCGTTATCGCAGACGGCGGCATCAAGTTCTCCGGCGATATAGTTAAGGCACTTGCCGCCGGCGGCGACGTTGTTATGATAGGCTCGCTGTTTGCAGGCTGCGAGGAAAGCCCCGGAGAAACCGAAATATATCAGGGCAGAAGCTTCAAGACCTACCGCGGCATGGGCTCTCTGGCTGCCATGGCTTGCGGCAGTAAGGACAGATATTTCCAGACCAACACCAAAAAGCTCGTTCCCGAAGGCGTTGAGGGCCGCGTTCCCTACAAGGGGCCGGTCGGCGATTCGGTTTATCAGCTTATCGGCGGTCTTCGCTCCGGCATGGGGTATCTGGGCGCGCATACCATTACCGATATGCAGCAGAACGCACAGTTCGTTCGCATCACCGGCGCGGGACTTAAGGAAAGCCACGCCCATGACATTTACATCACTAAAGAGGCGCCTAACTACACAACAAATGTGTAGGGATGTAAAAATAGCGCAGACCGAAAAAACAAAAAATAAGTAGGTCGCAGGCTTTTACACATCGAATAGTGATATAACTTTTATTAAAGCTATATAAAGCAGAAGGAATCCGACAATGCCGGATTCCTTTTTATTTTATGTTTTTTCTAACACGTCTTCGTCAGTCGACTCGTCGAAATGCTTATTGCTCTATCGGAACACCGCAAGCGGTATTCCTCTTTCGCCTATAAGCATTTCTCC
>JAZRWQ010000030.1:0-13000 GCA_045599805.1 Eubacteriales bacterium
ATATAACTTTTGTTAAAGCAATATAAAGCAGAAGGAATCCGACAATGTCGGATTCCTTTTTATTTTATGTTTTTTCTAACACGTTTTCGTCAGTCGACTCGTCGAAATGCTTATTGCTCTATCGGAACACCGCAAGCGGTATTCCTCTTTCGCCTATAAGCATTTCTCCTCTCCCCAAAAATTACTTCGTAATTTTCGGGGACCCCGGAAGATGTACACCTTCCCTCCTCAAAGCGCGTTTCTGCATCTATTTTTCCTATCCCCGGATTTTGTGCGTTGTCTATACCAATCTCGCCTTTTCTGAAAACCGAAAACTGAAAACTTTTTTCCCAATTCGTCCGCTTTGCGGACACCTTAACTTCACTCTCCACTCTCAACTCTCAACTCTCGCAGCAAAGCTTTTGACGGGCGAACGCAGTTCGCCCCCTACAACTCTTAACTTTCTTTCACGTGGAGTATTACTTCGTTTTTGAAATCGCCGTTTTCCATGACGTTATATTCTATCTGCGGGCAGATATTATTCAGTATTGAAAGGGCGGCGGTGTTTTGTGAGGTACGCGGATCGAAGTGGGATTTGCCGTAGCGGAACTTTTCGTAGGCGGTGCTTCTTTCGGGATCGTATTCGATAACGGCGGTATACTCGAAATGCCTGAGTGCCGGCTTTAGAATCTGCGCGGTGAGCTCCTCGGCGGCGGCGCGCACCTTGAGAGCGAGGTAGGTGGGGATGTTCTGCTCAAAGCAGAAGCGGTCGATGCCGTTTAAAAGCTCGGGCAGGTCAAGCCCCAAGCCGTCCGAGGATATTTCGAATACCTTGAGCCGGCGGATAAAGCGGCGGGTAAGCTCGCCCTTTGGATGATCGAATATTTCATCGGGCGAACCCTGCTCGTAAATGCCGCCGTCGGCAAGGAAAAAGACGCGGTTTGAAACCTCGCGCGCAAAGCGCATCTCGTGGGTAACTATTATCATGGTTTTGCCCATATCGGCAAGGCGGCGTATCACCGCCTGCACCTCGCCCACGTTGGTGGGATCGAGAGCGCTTGTGGGCTCATCCAAAAGGAGTATGTCGGGATCGGTGGAAAGGGCGCGAGCTATGGCAACACGCTGTTTTTGTCCGCCCGAAAGCACGTCGGGATACTGCAGCGCCCTGCCCTCCATGCCAACCAGACCCAAAAGGCGCATGGCCTTATTGTACGCCGTCTGTCGGTCGCGCTTTAATAGGTCTATCTGCGGCAGCATAACGTTTTCAAGCACGGTGAGATGCGAAAAAAGGTTGAAGGACTGGAAAGCCATGCCCATCTTTTTGCGCACCTCGCTTACGTTGCACTTTCTATCGGTTATCTTTACACCGTCTACGAGGATTTCGCCCGATGTGGGCTTTTCAAGCAGATTTATACATCTTAAAAGTGTGGATTTGCCGCTGCCGGACGCGCCGATGACCGAGATTATATCGCCGTCGTTTATGGTAACGGATACGTCCTTAAGGGGGATTGCCGCCGAGAATTTCTTGCGAAGATGCCTTATCTCAATCATCCGTCTTCACCCCTTTCAGTATGTTTTCGGTTTTTCGTGAGTGGGGATCCAGATGTATCTCGATATGGTTTATAACAAATCCGAAAAGAAGCGCGATGGAGAAATAGATTATTGCCGAAACGATAAGCGGGAAGAATGCTTCATAGGTGCGGCTGCGTATTATATCGCTTACCTTGGTAAGGTCCTGCACGGCGATGTAACCCACTATCGCCGTTTCCTTTATTATTCTTACTACCGCGCTCTTATAGCCGGGCAGGAAATGATATGCCGCCTGCGGCAGTATCATGCGCACGAACGCCGCGTTTTCGGTATATCCCAATGCGAGCGCCGCCTCTCTCTGACCGCGGTCCACCGCGCCTACACCCATTTTCAATAGGCCTATCACCGCGCCGGCGAACACTACCGTGAACCCTATAACGGCGACCCACATGCCGCTTATATCGGAATTGCCGAAAATAATGTAATAAAGGATCATAAGTATCACTACCATCGGCGTATTTTCGGTTATCCGCACCATTATATCGATAACCGTGCGGAACATCTTTCCGCCGCGGTAATAGCACAGATATACAGCATAGCCTAAAAGCGAGCCGAGTATTATCGAAATCAGGGCTATGAGTATCGTTATGCCGAGCCCCGAAAGGAAGAGCAGATATCTGTCCTCACGGATAAAGGTTTTATAGAAATTATCCTTAAGGCGGGTGAAAAATCCGTTTTCTTCATCCATCGGCGCTTCGTCCCGTACAACGACAACACAGCCGCCGCTGTAATCGGGATCGGAGAATATCATATTTCCCTTTCGCTCCTCGGTAACCGTTACGCCGGAACAACCGAAGTCGCACTTGCCCAAAGCAACACAACTGAAAAATCCGTCCAGATTATAGTCGGTTATATTTATATCATATCCGCGTTCCCTGCAAAAGCGCACCGCCAGGTCTATATCGTAGCCTACGCATTGATTGCCGCTTACGTAGCAGAAGGGCGCGCCGACCGACGAACATACCGCAACGCTCAAAGTGCCGTTTTCGCCGGTGAGCCCGGACAGATCGACCGTCTTTTTCCCTTCATCGTCGCCAAACCATATCTTATCTACTTCTTCAAGAGTACCGTTGGCTTTCGACTGCTCCAAAAAGGCATTGAACTCATTGCACAGTGATTGCGATCTCTCCTTATTTACCACAGGGAAAACAAAGGCATAATCTTCTTTAATGATAGTTTCGAGTATGCGCTGATTTGGGTGCTGCGCGATAAGCGCGCGGGCTATCGGCTCATCGGTAATATAGGATGCGGTTTTACCCGCTTCGAGGGCGATCGCCTGATCAGAGGTCGAGTCGTAATATTCCAGCTCGCAGTAGGGCATATACTTTTGCGCGATGATATCGTGCGTTGACGCGGTGAGCACTGAGGTTTTTGTGCCGGCAAGCTGATCACGCGAGGTGATGCCGCTTTCGCTCTGCTCTCTGCACACAAGCACGCTGCCGCCGATGTAGTCCGATTCGGAGAAGAGCATGGTTTCCTTTCGCTCGTCGTTTATCGTTATGCAGGCGCCGCCGAAGTCGCTTTTGCCCGAAGTAACGGAGGCAAGCATGCCGGCAAAGGTGGTGTTCACTATTTCAAGCCTGTAGCCGTATTCCTTACAGAAGCGCGCGGCAACGTCTATATCATATCCGGCAAAATCTCCGCCTATCATATAGGCAAAGGGTGCGCCGATGTCGGTGGTGGTGGCCATGGTGAGCGTGCCGTTTTCGCCGGTGAAGGAAAAATCTATCTTCTTTTTCGACTCATCTTCGCCAAACCATATATTGTCTATTTCTTTCAGAGTGCCATTCGCCTTGATCTTTTTTATGTATTCGCTTATCTGACCGCAGATAAAGGCGCTTTTTTCATCATCCCTGCGGAATATGAAGCCGTATTCCTCCTGCGAGAATTTGGATTTGCATATCTGGTTGGGATACTGCACCGAGAGCAGTCTCCACACCGGCTCATCGTTTACGTAGCCGTCTATTTTGCCCTTATCAAGCGCCATGGCAATATCGGCGTTGGAATTGAAATAATATATTTCGGGATCTTCGATATATTTCTTTGCCACCTCATCGAATACCGAGCCGGTGAGCACGCCTATCTTTTGCCCCGAAGCAGTGCCGCTGTCCTTCTGCGCGCAGGCACAAAGAAGTCCGGCAGTCAGAACTGCCGCTAAAATAAGCGATATGATTCTCTTTCTTTTCACGTCCAACACCCCATGACGCAGTATTGATATGTAATATTATACCATATACACTTAAATTCGTAAATAATTTTCTACTTTGCGTAGGTGGAATTATATATATCGGCGGTGTATAATAAATACGGAGGCGAAAAAATGGATAAATATATTACGGGCGCGCTTATAAAAAAGCTGCGCGAAGAAAAGAATATGACGCAGGCACAGCTTGCGCTAAAGCTTAACGTTTCGGACAAGGCGGTTTCAAAATGGGAAACGGCAAAGGGTTATCCCGATATAACGCTTATCGAGCCGCTGGCAAATATCCTAAGCGTATCGGTGAACGAGCTGATTTCCGGCGAACCGGTATGCAATAAAAACCAAAACGCAAATATGCTGCGCTCCAAATTCTACGTCTGCCCCGTGTGCGGCAATATCATTCACGCCATGGGCGATGCAAGCGTTGCCTGCCACGGACTGCCGCTTATCCCCTGCCTTACAGATACGCCGGACGATGAACATAAAATAACCGTTGAGCGCTCCGACGGCGAATACTACGTGGAAATAAACCACGAAATGTCAAAGGCGCACCATATTTCCTTTATCGCGGCGATGTCATACAACGGACTGCAAACGGTAAAGCTTTATCCCGAGGGCGAGGCACAGGCGCACTTTCGCATAAACGGCGTTGAAAGAATATTTTTTTACTGCAACCGCGACGGCTTGTTTTGCCTGCGCTCCGCCGATTTCCGGAATTAAAATAAAAGCACGCTTTCGCGTGCTTTTATTTTTTCAGCTTAACTGTTTTATTATTTCTTTTTTGATGGCTATGGCATCTATCTTGCCGGAACCGAGCAGCGGGAACTTATCGAAGATAACGAAGTAGCGCGGGATCTTATATTTTGCCAGCTTATCGGCAAGGAAGTTTTTCATTTCATCCTCGGTGAAGATCGCGCCGTCCTTTAAAATTATTGCGGCGGCAACCTCCTCGCCCAGTATTTCGCTGGGTACGCCTACGACCTTAACGTCGGCAATGTCGGGATGAAGACTTACCGCGTCGGTGATCTCCTGCGGAGAGATGTTCTCGCCGCCTCTTATAATAAGGTCTTTAACTCTGCCTACGAGCTTAAGATATCCGTCATCGGTAAGAATGCCAAGGTCGCCCGTTGCAAGCCAGCCCTTATCGTCCAGCGGCTGTTTTTCGATATCGAGCTTATAATAGCAAACAGCCATCGTGGATGAGCGGACGCAGATCTCGCCGGACGTGCCGTATGGCAGGCTGTGGCCCGAGGCGTCTCTTATCTCTACCTCAACGCCGTTTACCGGCTTGCCTACCGTGCCTACGATATGCTCGACCGAGTCGCCGTAGGCGGTAAAGCTGATGGCGGCGTTTTCGGACATGCCGTAGATTATGCTGAAATGGTTTGCCGGGAAGTAGCTTTGCATTTCCTTGAGCTGTGCGTCGGTGGTTGCAGCGCCGCCGAGGATGGAAACGCGCAATGATGCGGCACGGCGGGGCGTAAAGTCCTTATGGCGCATCATGGCAAGCACCATCGTGGGCACGCTGTGGAACATCGTGCACTTATATTTATCAATAAGATCGATAAGCGTTGAGGGACGGTTGTTTTCGGGGATATACGAGGTATAGTCGCAGAGGATGCCGAGTGAAATGCCTGCGGCAAAGCCGAAAACGTGGAAGAAGGGTAAAAACGCGCAGTTGCGGTCGTTTGAAGTAACCTGGAATTCCTGCTTCATGGGCACAACGCAGGTGAGCATATTATGCGGCGAGGATAAAATTGCCTTGGGAAGTCCGGTTGAGCCGGAGGAGAAGATAACAACGCCGGCATCGTCGCCGTTGAATTCCTCGGGGAACTTATCCTTTATCGCATCATATTCGTTAAATCTCTTTGTAAAGTCAATGTCAACGCCGATATCGTAGGTATTGGTGATAACACTGCCCTCGGTGATAACGGCGGAGGCGTACATATTGTAATCGGTAACGTCGGGTACTGCGCCGTAGCACAGATGGGTTATATCACCGATGCGCGAAAGCGAAACTATCTCATTCGGTTTAAGTCCGTAGTTTACCAGTACGGCGATGCCGCCCAGCTTCTGTACTGCAAAGAAAGCGAATATCCAGTTTATGCTGTTGGGAGAGCAGATACCGACATGGCTGCCCTTCTTAACGCCCATTTTATACAAATCGTCGGCAATTATCTGGGATGCCTTGTCAACATCCTGCCAGGTATACTCTCTGTCACGGAAAACGAATACCGGCTTCGCAATGCCGTTTTCTATCTTTTCCTTAAGCAGCGCCTTGAAGGAACGGTTGAGCGCATCGCTGTCTATCGCCGTTTCCTTTACCTCGTTTACGGTGGAGAAGTTAAGCAGATCGGCAAAACCGGTGGTTTCGAAAACCTCGGCGATATCTCTGTTTACGTTTATTATGCGCATTTTGTCAAAGGACAGCTTTTTGCGGGCAACGAGAAGCACTCTGAGTCCCGCGGAGGTGATGTACTTTGTGTTTAAAAAGTCAATGGTGAGATCCAGCTCCGAGTAGTCAAGCGACAGAAGCGCCTCGCTGAGTATTTCGGATGTCTGCGTATCAATGGTGCCGATGACTTCCAGTACGGCCTTGTTGCCGTCTGTCTTTTTATTTACTTCCATGTTTAACCCTCCCGTGCTTTACAGAAAGATAATATGCTGCGAATATAAGCGACAACGCCATTATCAGCGCCGCGTAGATAAATACGAATAAATCGTTGAAGCCCTTTATGTTCAGCGAATAGTAAAGCGGATACCACGTCCATATTATAAGCACCCAATGCGTGCAGTAGATTATGTTTATCGCTTTACTTAAGTATGCAGCCGCCGCGATAAGCTTTTTTGACATTACGCGCGACAGCGCATAGTAAAGACCGATAGCCGCAAGGGCGGCGCATATAACGATAAGCGCGTCCGACGTGCCTATGTGGTAATACAGATTCATGTCGCCGCTCATCATGCCGGCTCTTTCAGGTATCGCCGCTATCATATACACGGTAACTGCCGCCGCCGCTATGGGTGACACGATGCCGTAAAGCATTCCCTTGCATCTGCATTTTCTGAGCACCTTCGCGAACAGATACCCTGCCGCAACGAAGATGAACCAGTTTAAAAGCGGAAAGCAGGTCGTTGTTTCCCTGCCGGGGAAGTTTGTGCCGAAGAACAGACCGGCAAGCTGATTCATTTCAAATGAGCCTAAGTTTTTGCCTCTCAAAAAGGTGCCCGATGCCGAGAGAAGCACCGCCGCGGCGCCGATAACGCCGTCGCTCAGCCTTAACTTTTTCGCTATGCCGAAAAGAATCAGCGCAAGCCCCGCAAAGGGCAGTATATCGATATTTAAAAGGGCGTATTTAAACAGGTTGAGATTTTCGCCCGACGGATCCGCAAAATACATAACCAGTCTCGGCAGTCCCGACCGCACAAGGTTCAAGGCAAAGCCGATGAGTATTATTATCGCGCCGCGCTTTATAAGATACCCGGGGTTGTTCTTGCCGTAAACTATGCCCATACCCATACAGAGCATAAACGTGCCCGCGCCGAAAAGAAAATTGAGCACTACCGTAAAGGTATAATTGAGCACACAGGTGCTGAGCGCCGTTATCTCATAGGCGTGAACTACAACCATGCCTATGATGCACACCGCCTTGGCAATGTCAAACTCAACCTGCCGTCCGGTATTCACATCGTTATTGTCAAAAATCTTCATAAGCGCCTGCCGAATCTTTAATATTTTAATTTTATCACAGCCCCCCTTAAAAATCAACAGCTATTTATCCCGCGAATCATAAGAAAAGTCCGTCCTTAAAGGACGGACTTTATATTATTTTAAGGATGCTTTCAGCTTCTCGGCGCGGAGACGGTCACGCTGAGCGGAGGAGTTGTTTTCGCCGCATTCTATGGCAAGGGTTGCCGGACGGCAGGTGAAGTATGCGCCGTCGAGGGCGGTCGGATCGTCTTCGATGATGCCGCACTCCATGCCGGCACGCACGAGAGAGTAGAGCGAGGAGGCCTCGCGCGAGGAGATTACCCTGGCATATTTTAAAGTGCCGTAGGCGCGCATTATCTTATCCTCAAGCAGGATGCCTTCGTTTTCGGATATGCGCTTTAAAAGCGACTCTTCGCGCTTCTCTATCCGGTTTGCGATATCGGTAAGCTTGGTAAGGGTATCATTCTCGGTAACGCCGAGAGTCACGCGGCTTGTAAGGCGGTAAAGCGCGCCGTTGTCGCGGTTTTCGGTGTCGATGCCCCTTAATGACAGACCTATGCGGTCAACCCTCTCAAACATTTCACCCATCGCACCCGAATCGGTCATGGCGGGCAGATGCAAAATGAAGGATGCTTTCATGCCGGTGCCTATCTCCGATACGCCGCAGGTAAGATAGCCAAGCTTTTCGGAATACGCGTAGCCGAGCGATGCGAGCTTTTCTTCCGTTTCCTTTGCGATTTCGAGAGCCTTATCTATATCGCCGCCGGGCAGCATTACGTTTATCTTAATATGGTCGGCACCGTTTATGATGACAGCCGCCGTTTTGTCGCCGTTGAGAATTACCGCCCTGCCCTGCCTGCCGTTCAGAAATTCGCCGGAGATTATCCGTCTTTCGGCAAGCGACATAGAATATATACGATCGGCATTTTCCATGTCGATATATTCCCAGCCGTCCTTGCAGGCATCGAAAAACGCCGTTTTTATTTTATCGCGCACCTCTTTTTTCTGCGCGTCGTTCATCCTTTCGCAGAAAGGATAGCCCTTTATGTTTCTTGTAAGCTTAATGCAAGCATAAACCTTATTGGACATATTCACGCCTCCATTTCTCTTATTTCATCGCGAAGCTTTGCGGCCTTTTCAAAATCCTCCGCCTCTATCGCCTTTTTCATTTCCTGCCTTAATTCCTCTGCGCGCTTTTCGATATTTTCCTTATCCTCGCCCGTAATATGCTTTACGCTGCCCTGCGCGCGAAGCATAGCGCCCTGCAGCTCCTTTTCAAAGGCATCGTAGCAGCCGGGACAGCCAACCCTGCCGCAGCGCAGGATATCGTTTAACGCCGTGCCGCATTCGGGGCATTTTTTCGGTGCGAAGGATGCCGCAAGACGGGGCAGTCCTTCGAAAAAGGAATCGCAAAAAAGGTTATCGAAAAACGGATCGCCGAAGAATCCGTCGTTTATCAGGCTTTTAAGTCCGCTTTTCTCGGCGCACTCGGGGCAAAGGCATATCTCCTCGGTAACGCCGTTTACCGTAGTTTTGCAGTAGGTGGTCGCTTTGTTCTTTCTGCACTTTTCACATAACATATCTGTTACCTCCTTATGCTATAAGTGTTACCAATATATTCTTAAGTATTGTGGCTCTTACCTTATTTCTTTCGGATTTTTCAACGTCGCTTAAGCTGTTTTCCGAAATCGCCGCCGCAATGAGCCGCGCGGTGCGCTTTTCCATCATGTCGTAATCGCTCATGTTTTTGAGATACTGCGAAGCGGTGGTGTAGTCTATGCTGTCGCCTATCGCGTTCACTATATGCATTATCGTTTCGGAGGCATCCCTTTCAACACGGCAGATGCGTATGTATCCGCCGCCGCCGCGCCTGCTCTCTATTACGTAGCCCTGCTCGGGCTTGAAGCGCGAAGCAAGCACGTAGTTTATCTGGCTGGGCACAACGTTGAACTGGCGCGCAAGATCCTGCCGCTGTAATTCCAGAGCACCCTCCGACTCATCAAGCATATCGTAAATGAACTGCGCTATCATATCGCTCATTCCCATGTTTTCTGCCCTCCTGTTTTATTTTGACTTTGACTTACTTTGACCTTTTGACTATATTATAGCTCTTCCGCGCGATTTGTCAAGAGAATTTCAAAAAAAATTTGATTTTTCTTTAAAATAAATGTAGAATAGTCAAAAAGGGCAAGGATGATACCATGAAAATAATCTTCGCTGATTTTGACAATACTATATACTTCGGCGCCGATAAGGACTACACTCCCTTGCAAAAGGCGGTAAAGGCGTGGCAGGATGCCGGCAACATGTTTGTTGTGGCATCCGGACGCTCCGGTCCCGACCTTTTCGGGCCGTACGAAAATTTAGGCATCAGGGCAGACGGCTTTGCCTGCGCCTACGGCACGATGCAGTATGACAGGGACAAAAATCTGTTCGCCTGCAAATACTCCGACAACAAGACTTTGCAGGATTTTTGCGCCGTTATGGACAGATACGATTACAAATACGTTGCCTTCACCTGCGAAAAAGGCTTTTTCCGATTTGAAGAGCCGAGGCTGGAGCTTAAAAATCTTGAGCGCTTCGGCATAATGTACAACGGCTGCGCCGGCTTTAAGAATGACGAGGACACCTACGCCTTTATAGATGATATCAAAGCCAAGATGTCTGACCGGCTTAACATAATACGCCAGTCGTGGTATTTCGACCTGCCGCCCGCAGGCTGCAACAAGGCAACGGGGGTTATGGACTTCGCGCGGCATTACGGCGCAGGAAAAGAAGACATAATAACCGTGGGCGACTGGATGAACGATTATGACATGATAAAGGAATTCCGCGGAATAACCTTTGATTATGCCCACCCCGAAATAAAAGCCATAGCCACGGCGATTTACAAGGATATGCCAGAAATAATATACAAACTGCTTACGGAGTAATATATATGGAAGAAATACTTACCGAACGCCTTAAGCTCCGCGCCCTTAAATGGAGCGATATCGACGATTTTTACGCCTATGCCAAAACGGATAAGGTAGGCCCGCCGGCAGGCTGGAAGCCGCACACAAGCAAGCTTGAAACATTAAGCGTGCTCAAATCCCTTAAAAGCTCGGGCACGGTGCGCGCCATAGAATTTCAGGGAAAGATGATTGGTACGGTATCCGTGCAGGAGGACGACAAACGCACAGGCCTGCGCGCTCGCATGATAGGCTATTCATTAAACAGCGACTACTGGGGCATGGGCATTGCCGCCGGGGCCGCCACGGCCGTTATCGAGCGACTTTTCGACACCACGAACGTTGATACCGTAGCCGGCTACTGCTTCCCTGCCAATGAAGCCTCCGCCCGCGTTCTTACAAAGTGCGGCATGAAGTACGAGGGCACCATGAAAAAATCATATCTCAATTACGACAGCACGGTGCATGATTTAAAATGCTTCCTTATTACAAGAGAAGAATACGAAAGCGCCAACGCATAACAAAAAGGAATCTGTCAATATGACAGATTCCTTTTTTATTCGGTCTGCAAAAGCTTTGATGAAAGATCATGCCCGCTTTTTATTCTTTATAATAAGTACGGCGACAACTGCGGCGCAGGCAGCTGCAGCGCCTGCGATTATCCATATATCGCCGGCAGAGATTACCGAGCCGGTTTTGATATCGTCTATATTCTTGCTTGCGAACGATTTCCAGTTTTTGTCCTGTGAAAGGGCACCGCCCTCTTTAAATACGGCAAGGGACTCGGCCTCACCGTACAGCACGCCGTCAAGCCAGGTTACGGCGTATCTTAAAATTGAATTCGGAGATATCATTGACGTGGTGTGTATGCCGCCCACCAGCGATGCGTATACGGCAGGGCCCTGCGCCTTTTCATAGGTAGGCTTTACCCATATGCCGGAGGGAACGATAAGGTCGGCTGTGCCGGTCATGAAAAAGGTGGGTGTGGTAAGTCCGCTGCGCTCATCTTTGGTGTTGCTGCCGGCGATGGACAAAACGCACTTTATGCGGCTGTCCGCCTTGGCGGCGTTCACGCTGCTTCGTCCGCCCTGCGAATGACCGACGGCGGCTATTTTGTTTTTGTCGATCTTATTATAAAACCGGCTGTCGGGATCGTCATTGAGCTCAAAAATATAGTCAATGGAATTGCACTGATCCACGCCGTCTGCCGACATAACGTTGCTGCTTGAAACAACAACGTAGCCGCTTTTTGCGAATCCCTTGAACAATTCGGTGTACAATGCCGGCGGACAAACCGTTCCGTTTGCCCAAACGATCACCGGATATTTGCCGTTTCCCTCTTCAAGCGATTCGGGATAAAAAATAACGTGGCCGGACAAGCCCGAAAAGTCGCCGAATTCGCGAACATCTCCCAGATCCTTCGTTCCGCCTGCTGCATATACCGGCAGGCATAACGATATTACCGTGGTGCAGATAAGTATTGCCGAGATAATTATGCGCAATGTTTTTTTCATAAATTTTGCTCCTTTCGCGATATACTGTCATTATACCACCAAAAGGAAAATACTGCAAACTTTATTTCATCAAATTAAAGGGCATGTTTTATTTCCTTCCGGTGGAGACGGTGAGTATTATCTCGGAGCCTGACGGCGCCTTAACGCCGGGCAGGGGCGAGGATAAAAGAACTGTGCCCTTTTCCTTTGCCGAGTCTTCAAGCTTCTCGGTTACCTTAAAGCCGAGCTTCGTAAGCTCATTCTTTGCATCGTTAAAGTCCTTTCCTATAACGTCGGGCACAGCGACGCTGCCGCTGTTGTTCTTTACAACAAAGAGCCTGACCGTGCTTCCGGCGCCTGCGGGCGTGTCCTTTGCCGGATCGGTCTTCTGCACACAGCCCTCCGGTATAACCGAGCTTTCAATGTAAACGGTTTCCGGCTTAAATCCGGCGTTTTCAATTTGTTCTTTCGCGTCTTCCTCTTTTTGTCCCTCAACGTTGGGCACTCTGACGGTTAGCCGCGAGCCGGTGAGCTTATCCATATCCGAATCAGCACCTATCGCGATGCCTATCACAGCGCCTGCGGCGATGCCCACAGCAAGCGCGATTATTGCCGTAAGTATTATTTTCTTTTTCATGGTAAGCGCTCCTTTTTACGGTATCTCAATTCAATCTGTTTGTTATTTATATTGTAACATAGAAAGTGCTGAAAGTCCGCTAAAATAAATTTTTTATTTTGTCGGGGAGAGCGGGTTAGGGAGCTTCCCGGAAGGTTTTCATCGCAAGCGACCGGGCTTGTTCGATTCCCATTGCCGCTAACCAAAAAAGAGTGCCCGACATTCAAAAGCGACAAAATAGTACCGATTGAAGCTAAAAAAAGCGAAAATAGTACGCCTGCGTTAAGATCAAAATATCAACAGCCCGAGTTTTTTATTCGGTTGATACAGTTTTTTTAAGCTTGATTACGAGAACGATAATAATTATCAGCAGAGGAATAACTGATATAACAGCTGCCTGTGCATATTTATTGATCATTTCGGCATTAGCCGAAATTGCCGCAGATTCTTTGTTGTCTG
>JAZRWQ010000031.1:0-2638 GCA_045599805.1 Eubacteriales bacterium
GTGGGAAGCCTGAACCCGTCAACTATCCTGCCGTCGGGCGCCATTACGACCAGATCCTCCGGCTTCATAACATGATAGCCTACCTTGGAGGGGGTTATGAGGATATTGCCGTCGTTGAGACGCAGGCTGACGTTGCCCCATGTGCCTATCGTAAGTCCCATTTTTTCAAGCCACAGACAGGTATCTATTACCTCTCTGCGCAGTTCCGGAGAATCCTTGGGGCAGGCACAAGCGCCCGTCTCATGATCCTCGTATTCTATTTTTATGCCTTTTTCGGCAGCGTAATCCTTGGCGGAGGGGGTGAAGATCGTGCCCTTCTGCACCAAAAGTCTTGCGCCGGAGGAAAACTGCTTTATTTCCTCCAAAGTTATAAGCTGTGCCAAAACCGTATCCTTCTTTCACAAAATCCGAAAAACTGCGTAATCGGTTACGCATATTGTATCACGAGCGCGATATATTCGTCAATAGATTAAAAAATTTTTGTTGACAAAAGCTCTTTTGCGGTATATCCTTTCTATAAAAAGGAGGGGACATATGGCAGTTACCATTTACGATATCGCCAATAAACTGAATATTTCGGTAGCTACCGTCAACCGCGCCTTTTCGGGAAGCGGCAGAATAAGCCAGAAGACGAAAGAGCTTGTACTTAAAACGGCGGACGAGATGGGCTATAAGGCCAACCGCGCCGCCCAGTCGCTGCGCCGCAGTCCCATACACATCGGCGTGCTTTTATGCTGTCCCGCGCAGAGCTATCTTGAGGAGATCGAGCGCGGCATAAAGGCAGGCTTTCAGAATCTTGAGCAATACAACGTTTTTCCGCATATCAGGACCGTTGTGGGATATAACGCCTCGGACAAGGAAAAGGACGTTTCGGATATACTCGCGTCATTCGAAAGCGAGGGATATTCGGGAATAATAATATTTCTTTCGGGCGACTGCGCGCCGTTTAAGGAACAGCTTTGCAGGATAGCCGAAAATATACCCATAGCCTCGGTAGCCAACGATCCGGGCTGCGGTAGGATTGTTTCGGTGAGCGCCGACGGCGCCTGCGCCGGAAGCCTCGCCGCCGAGATACTCGGCCTGTGCGCCGAGAGCCCGAAAACCGCCGTGCTTACCGGCAGCCGCCGCACCGACATCCACGCCGCAAACCTTAAAGGCTTTGCCGCATACAGCGCCGCGAACGGCTTTTCCGGCTACGATATATACGAGCACTACGATAATCAG
This sequence comes from Eubacteriales bacterium, assembly GCA_045599805.1. Lineage (GTDB taxonomy): Bacteria > Bacillota > Clostridia > Oscillospirales > UMGS1783 > JAZRWQ01. The sequence goes on from JAZRWQ010000031.1 coordinate 1,225, forward strand.
GACAAGCTTAAAAAGGAGATAGACACGGTTATCAGAAAGGGCGGCTACAACGGCGTTTACATTACCTCCTCGGTAACCCTGCCCGAAAGCTACGCTTTAAAGCTGCAGAAGAACGGGCTTAAGGTGGTTGCGACCGATCTTTCAAAGGAAAACCGAGCCCTGCTTCGCGCGCGGCTTATCACCGCCGTTATATTCCAGGATCCGTTTTTGCAGGGTAAAACCGTGGTAAAGCGTTTATATGACTATATAACCGGCGGCACGGCATCTGACGAGCTTTTGCTGCCCAGCCTCATATTTTCATCTGATGCCGGAAAATTTTTGAAATAACAGTGTTTTCTTTAAACCCGATTGTCCGAAATAAATAAAAATGTACCGTTTATATGGTTTTTTCGTAAATGGTATTGAATTATGGGAAAAACTATATTAAAATGTATTTGTAAAAGATTATCAAAACACTTTTGATATCATAAAATTATTTATAAAAAGGAGTATACAACAATGGCAAGAAAAATCGCTTTTGTTACCGGCGCTTCCAACGTTACCGGTAAGGCAGTAGCAATTGAATTTGCAAAGGCCGGCTATGACGTAGGTTTCACCTATGCCCACAATGAAGAGGGCGCAAAGGACACCTTGAAGAAAATCGAAGAATGCGGCGTAAGAGGCATTTATTATCAGATGGACCTCACCAAGCTCGAAGAATCCCTCGCAACCCTTTATAAGTTTGCTGAAGAATTCGGTCCCATGGACGCAATGATCAACTGCGCAGGCAAGACCACCACCATCCCCTTCCTCGAAGTAACTCCCGAACAGTTTGACGATTCCTATGCTCAGAACTGCCGCGGCACCTACTTTATGGCTCAGGCAGCTGCAAAGATCATGATAAAGAACAACATCCAGGGCTTTATCATCAACTTCTCCTCTGTTCATGCAATCGGCACCTTCACCAAGCATTCTCTCTATGCTTCCACCCGTGCTGCTGTTTGCAGAATGACCAGATCCATGGCACTTGAACTTTCTCCCTACGGCATCAACGTTAACGGCTTCGCTCCCGGTTATGTTGATATGTCCTCCGCTCCCAAGTATGACACCCCCGAAAAGAAGGCAGCAACCCTTGCATCCTATGCAGAAGCTGCAAAGCATATGCCTCTCCACAGATGGCAGAAGCCCGAAGAAATCGGCAAGTGCGTTGTATTCCTCTGCTCCGAAGCTGCATCCTTCATTCAGGGCCAGACCATGTTCGCAGAAGGCGGCGTTACCATCCCCATGGGCACCGAAGACAACTGGTTCGACTTCAAATAATTTTAATTTTACATGCAAAACAGGCACGCTGTCGCGTGCCTGTTTTTTGCGCTTAAAAAAGCACGCGCTCCCCATACGGGGAGCGCGATTTGAATTATAAACGAATATGTTTCAG
>JAZRWQ010000032.1:0-3035 GCA_045599805.1 Eubacteriales bacterium
TTCGTTTCAGAACATAGGAGAACAGTGCAAGGATATTTATAAGACTTAAAATCGTTATAAATATATAAATCAAAAACTTGCTTACAAACTGAACTCCGTAAACCTCTGCTGCCGTATCCATGGCGCTTGTTTCCGGCTCGATAACGTTTCCGGTCGTTTGTACAAGTGCGGCAGTAAAATCGGTTATGAATTCATTTTTGAATGTGTTGCTGAAAGAATTCAAAAACTTAACTCGGTATATTTCGCCTGTGTATTCATTTTTCACAAAATCGGAATATGTAATAAACGCACCGTAGGCTTCTCTATCGGAAAAATCATAAGGATTTTCCTCGTCGATCTGCAATCCTCCCTCTACGCCGGTAGCCGCGTATGCCGACTGACTTATGCGTTTTGATGAATATATATCAGCCTGATAGGCTGCCGGGTTGTATGTACCGCAAACGGTATAATCCTTCCCGTATAAGTTATATGTGTCGCCTACGTTTATATACTCTCCGTCTATCTCATAGGGCACAACTATCTGTCCGTTTTCCGTTACCCACTTTCCTATTTCAACACCTATTTTATAAGTGTCCGCCTTGATACCGATAATATCAACATCCTCATACTGTGTACTCATTACCGAATAGAAATCTATTTTATCGGCATAATCCAAAAGGAATGTCGCAGCACCATCATAATCCGATAAGCTCATGGTTTCCGCTTGAAAATCAATAGCTTTTTCAACAGAGGAAAAACCCGTAATGGTATTTGATATTGCCACGCTCTGTGAGTAATACACATTTACGGCGCAGCTGCAAATTGTAATTCCGAATAACAACACCAGTGCAATTACCGTGCATTTCGTGAACATTTTTTTTATATTATTAAAACATAATTTAATCAGTTTCATTTTACACTACACTCCCGCAATTTATTAACACAGGGCAGCCATTTGTAAAACTATTTTATTTATTGTCTATTGTAATTATAATTTGCAGTGCCGTCATACCTTATAACATTGACAGCGTTCGGGAATTCCACCTTGGTAGTTCCGTATTTGAGGGTTATTTCGATATCTACGCCGTGGGCGTGGATTATAACCCTTGCAAGCCTGCCGTCCTCTACATAGTAGCGGCGGAAGGTATGCTCCGCCTTTGTTTCATTCATGCACTCGTAGCACCTTTCCGAATCTATATAGTGCAGGTCGTAATAATCGTCCCTGCCGTCGCACCTGATAAGAGACAGCAGATATTCCTGCCAGAATTCGGGCTTTTCGGTGCCTGCCTCAAAGGAATTGAGGCGGGTCTCATACCAACTGCCGGTATAATTATTATGTTGGTCGGTATTGTTCCAGGTGCGCATTATATGATTTTCCCTGTCAAACCAGCCGTAGGTTTTATAAATGTTATTGCCCATTTCGCGCTTTTCAAGGTAATAGTCGCCGTCTATCTTAACGGTGGTAAGATTTTCGCCTATTTCTATTTCGGCGGTAACGTTTGAAAGGCTCTCCTCGGAAAACAGTTCATCCCAGGCGTCCTTATTTCTTACGGTAGTTTTAACGCCGCTGCAGCCGGTAATTGAAAGCAGCAGAACCAGCATGCAAACTACCGCCGCGATTTTTCTTTTCATAATGTCACTCCTTTACTGTAAAATATCAGTACTGACATTTTCAGTATAACAAAGTATGTTTTTTTGACAAGGGGTTTTGCAAAAGTGAAGCTTTTAAATGCAAAAGTGTTATTGTTTTAACAAAATCATTAACTCAAAGCGGTTGTTTTCACAGCTCACGCTGACTTCACCCGAATACTTTTCGGCAAGAGAGCGTATGGTGGAAAGCCCAAAGCCGTGGTTTCGCTTATCGCTTTTGGTGGTGCGCAGATCGCGCACATCCACATCCTCATTCACGGGATTGGTCACTGCGATCGACAGTATGCTGTTTATGGCGTTTATTTCGAGGATTATCTCTTTTTCGGCATTTTCGAGCGCATCGCACGCCTCTATGGCATTATCAAGAGCGCTGCCTATCATTACGCCCGTCTCCATTGCGTCGGCGATGATTTCCGTTTCCATATGTATTTTTGTTTTAACGTTTATGTTTTTTGCTTTGGCGCTCAGCACCTTTACCCTTATTACCGCATCGATAACCGGGTTTTTGGTGAATACGAATTCGTGGTTTTGCCGTTCGAGCAGGGTTATATCCTTATTCAGCTCCTCCGACGCCCTTTTGTACTCGCCTGATTCGATAAGCCCGATAAGGGCAAGGTCACGGTTTTTGATATCGTGCTTGAAGCGGCGAAGCTCGTTTTGATATGCATACAATTCCTCGTAGTGCGACATCTGGTTTTTAAGATTATTGTCAAAGTATTTAAGGCGTTCTTTGGTTTCGGCATAGTCGTTTTGCCGGTCTATTATATAGAAAACAAAGATATTCGCGGCGATAAGCAAAAGGGATGCCGTGAGCGTACCTATCTGAAACAGACTGCCCGGGATGATATACAAAGCACTGAAAAGCAGTATAAGGGTTATAAAGCTTGCCAAAAGCAGAGGCAGAGTTTTATAGGCAAGAGAGAAGGAGAGCCAGTTTTTGCCCTGCTTGTTTCTGCACTCCATAAGTCGAACTATTGCAAACGACAAAAACTTTGAAGAAAGCGTGCACACGGTATAGAGAGTAAAGCTTCCGTAAATATATACCAAATTCGCCTTCATAAGGGTGGTGGCAAGGGTTATCACGGCAAGCTCCGACGCGCCGATGATAACGAAAAGGAATACCGTGGCAAATATTTTCGGCATGGGCTTCAACTTATAAAACAGACCTAAAATAATCACCGACACGGCAAGCGATATGAGCCTTACGAGGTTGTTTCCAAAAGCCATGCCGGTTGCAAGAGCGTGAAGTATCTCGACAATAACCGCCGTCGGCCAGAAAACTAAATTTCCGATTTTTCGTTTGCCGAGCTTATTAAAGAATATCACGGCGATATACATTTCAAATACCGCACTTGTAAATTCCATTAAAAATTCGGTCAAGCTACCACCTCCATTTTCTTATATAC
>JAZRWQ010000033.1:0-29183 GCA_045599805.1 Eubacteriales bacterium
CACCATTATCGCGTTGGCGCTTCTTACTGTGGATAGGCGGTGAGCGATAACGAATACCGTTCTGCCCTTCATCAGCTCATCCATGCCCTTGTCTATAAGCGCCTCGGTGCGGGTATCTATGGAGGATGTTGCCTCGTCAAGAATCAGCAGGGGAGGATCTGCGGCGGCAGCTCTGGCAATGGCAAGCAGCTGGCGCTGTCCCTGCGAAAGGTTTGCGCCGTCGGCGGTAAGCATGGTGTCATATCCCTCGGAAAGGTGGCTTATGAAAAAGTCGGCATTGGCTATCTTTGCCGCCTTTATAACCTGCTCGTCGCTTATGTCGGGGTTGCCGTAGCGGATGTTGTCCTTAACCGTGCCGGTAAACAGATGGGTGTCCTGCAAAACCATTCCGCAGCAGCGGCGTAAATCATCCTTCTTTATCTTGTTTATATTTATGCCGTCAAAGCGTATCTTGCCGTCCTCTATATCATAGAAGCGGTTGAGCAGATTTATAATGGTAGTTTTGCCTGCACCTGTCGAGCCCACGAAAGCGATCTTCTGTCCGGGCTTGGCGTACAGCGAAATGTCGTGCAGTATCTGCTTGCCGGGAATGTAGCTGAAATCTACGCCGTCAAGCACTATATCGCCCTTAAGCTCGGTATAGGTGAGCGTGCCGTCTCCGTGCGGATGCTTCCATGCCCATAAGCCGGTATGCTCTTCCGTTTCGGTTATATTGCCGTTTTCGTCCTTTACGGCATTTACCAGGGTAACATACCCGTCGTCCGATTCGGAGGGAACGTCAATAAGGTCGAATATTCTCTCTGCGCCGGCGAGCGCCATAAGAATGGTGTTGAACTGCTGTGAAAGTTGGCTTATCGGCTGTGCGAAGGAGCGTGTGCACATAAGGAAGGATGCGAGCGCACCTACCTCGAAATTGCCCGTAACGATAAGCACCGAGCCGGCAATGGCGGTAACGGCATACTGTATATACGAAAGGTTGTTCATAACCGGGCCCATTATATTTGCATAGGTATGCGCGTTGGAGGCGGAAACTCTGAGCGATTCGTTTATTTTTGAGAATTCGTCTATCGCCTCATCCTCGTGGCAGAATACCTTTACGACCTTCTGTCCGCCTATCATCTCTTCAATGTAACCGTTTACCCTGCCCAGGTCGTTTTGCTGGCGGCGGAAGTAATATCCGCTGCGCTTGCCCACGATTTTTATTATGAAGAAAATAAGCACGAGAGCGGCGATAACTATAAGGGTAAGCAGGGGACTTGTTGCAACCATGATAACAAATACGGTTATAACGGTTAGTATGCAGGTAACGAATTGCGGGATCGCCTGGCTTACCATCTGTCTTAATGCGTCGGTATCGTTGGTATAGCAGCTCATCGTGTCGCCGTGTACGCGGCGGTCAAAGAAGCCTATGGGTAAGGATTGCATGTGGTCAAACATCATGTGTCTTATCTTTAACAGAGTAGAGTTGGTGATGTTTACCATAATCCGGTTGTAAATAAAGCTTGCCAGCGCGCCGAAAAGCATTATTCCGCCGAGAAGTATCAGCATACTGATAAATCCCGAAAGGTCGGGGTTTTTCTGACCTATATATGGCGCGATGTAATCGTCTATCATCGGGCGGATGAAGTAGGCGCTTGCCACCGATGCTACCGACGAAATGATTATGCATACGAATACTATCGCGAACAGCCATTTTTTGTCGGCAACAAGACTAAGTGTGCGCAGAATGGTCTTTTTTGTGTCTTTCGGCTTCTGCGGAGCCTTCATGTTTTTAATAGGCGGCATCAGTCTTCATCTCCCTTCTGCTGGGAGTAATATACTTCCTTGTATATCTCGTTATTCTTAATAAGGTCGTCATGCTTGCCTATGGCATCAATTTTGCCCTCATTCATTACAATGATGCGGTCAACGCTCTGGATAGAGTTTATTCGCTGCGCGATTATTATCGTCGTAACATCGCCCTGCTTCTTTTTAAGCTCGGAGCGAATGGCGGCGTCGGTCGCCATATCAACGGCGCTTGTGGAGTCGTCGAGTATAAGAACGCAGGGCTTTTTGAGAAGCGCTCTTGCAATGCACAGTCTCTGGCGCTGACCGCCCGAAACGTTTGTGCCGCCCTGGTCAAGCACGGTTTCGTACTTATCGGGAAAGCTCATTATGAAATCATGCGCCTGCGCCTGCCTGCAGGCTTCTGTTATCTCCTCGTCGGTGGCATCCTTGTTGCCCCAACGCAGGTTGTCCTTTATCGTGCCGGAGAAAAGCAGGTTTTTCTGCAAAACCATCGCAACCTTGTTGCGAAGCTCCTTAAGCGGATACTCCTTAACATTTCTGCCTCCGACGTAAACTGCGCCGTCAAGCACATCGTACAGTCGCGGTATAAGCTGGGTGAGGGTGGATTTGCCGCTGCCCGTAGAGCCTAAAATGCCTATCGTTTCTCCCGATTTAATATCAAGATTTATATCCGAAAGGGCAAGCTTGGTTTTATCCTTAAGAAAGCTGAAATCAACGTGTTCGAATCTGATATCGCCGTTTTCCACCTTAAGCTCGGGGTTCGTTCCTTCGTCGGTAATGTCTATCTCCTCATTAAGCACCTCGCATATTCTGTCTATGGATGCGCGTGCCGTAACGAGCATTACAACTATCATCGAAATGCCCATTATGGAGTTTAAAACCTGCTGAATATAGGTAAAATAGCTTATCAGCTCGCCTGTGCCGAGTGTTGTGTTTATTACAAGCTTTGCGCCGAACCATGCAACGAAAATGGTGCAGACAAATGTGGCAAACTGCATTATCGGGTTTGCCCATACAAGGAGCTTTTCGGCGGCGATGGAGGTCTCGTACAAATCGCCCGCCGCAACTCTGAACTTTTCCTTTTCGCCCTCTTCTCTTACAAAGGCTTTAACAACTCTCATGCCCGTAAGGTTTTCCTGCACGACCGAATTCATGCGGTCATACTTTTTGAACATCTTTAAAAAGAGCGGCATGCCGAATTTCATCATGCATACGAGCGCGATAAGCAAAAGCGGTATAACTATTATCAGTATGGTGGAGAGGGATGCGTTTATCCTTATTGCCATGATAAGCGAAAGAATAAACATTATGGGCGCTCTGAAGCACATGCGTATAACCATCTGATATGCCATCTGCGTATTGGTAACGTCGGTGGTAAGACGGGTTATAAGCGACGATGTCTGGAATTTATCGGTGTTGAAGAAGGAAAAGTCGGTTATCTTCTTAAACAGCGCCGTTCTTATATTTGCGCCTACGCCCATGCTTGCAACGCTTGCAAGACGCGCCGCAAGACAGCCGCATACCAGCGACAGTATCGACATGCCCATCATCAAAAGTCCCATTTTAACGATGTATGCCGTGCCGCCGCCTCCCTGCACGCCTACGTCAATAATTTTAGCCATTACAAGCGGAATAAGTACCTCCATCGAAACCTCGCCTATCATTGCAACGGGGCTTAGAATGGATTCCCTTTTGTACTTTCCCACCTGTGCCAGAATTGTTTTTATCAATTATAACACCTCTTTAACAGGGTAAAATAATGGCCGAATATCGCTATCCGGCCATTGTTTTTAATCGAGTCTCGCGATAATTATTCCGCAGAATATTATGATAGCTACACATACCGTACCGATTATGCCGAGTATAACACCTATCTTGGAAAGTATGCCGCCTACTTTGCCTTTGCCGGAGGGTACGGATACGGTTTCAAGATATTCGGCGTATTTGTTTCTTCCTATCTTTGAGAAGATAAGTCCCAGAAGACCAAACCAGAGGGTTGAGGAAAATGCAATGCCTATAATGCCCCATACAAGCGCCGGAGTTGATTTGTCCTCCTTGGGCGCTGCGTATACCGGCTGAGGTGCGGGCTGTACCGGAATTACGGGAGGCTGTGCGTTAACGGGTTCGGGCTCGATAACCGTTTCCGGCTCCGAAACCGGTTCGAAAACGGGTGCTTCCTCTGCGGGTTCTGTCATGACAGCGGGGGCTTCTTCAATTACCGGTTCGCTTACCTGAACGGTGATGTCAGCGCTCTCTTCGGCTGTTACCTTTGTGCCGCATTCCGGGCAGAATGCAGCGTTGTCGGGGAGCATTGCTCCGCAGTTACTGCAATACATTTTTAATACCTCTCTTTATTTTATTGATGAAATATCGTACGGGGTTTCCTGATATACGTAGTAATTGAGCCAGTTGGAGAACATAAGGTTTGCGCTTGAACGCCAGGTTACAAGCGGATCTTTTGTGTCGTCTCCGTCGGGGAAGTAGTTATAGGGGATGCTTATTTCGAGACCGTTTCTCTTGTCGCGCTCGTATTCCTTTTTCAAGGTATCGGCATCGTATTCGGAATGTCCGGTAATGAAAAACTGGCGTGAGTCACCGGTCTTCGCGGCATAAACGCCGGCAATGGGGGATGAAGCGAGGATTTTTAATTCGGGAATCTTTTCGATATCCTCACGTGACATTGTGGTATGGCGCGAATGAGGCACCATAAAAATATCGTCAAAGCCGCGGAAAAGCATACATTTCTTTTCTTCAACCATATGAGGGAATACGCCGAAAAGCTTATGGTCAAGCGGGATTTTCTTTATGCCGAAATGGTAATAAAGTGCCGCCTGTGCGCCCCAGCATATATGCAGTGTGCTCGTAACGTGGGTTTTCGACCACTCCATTATGGTGCACAGCTCATCCCAGTATTCAACCTCTTCGAACCGAAGCTTTTCAACAGGAGCGCCGGTTATAACCATGCCGTCGAAATTGCGGTGCTTTATTTCGTCAAAGGTTTTGTAGAAGGTGAGCATATGTTCCTCGTCAACATGCTTGGAAATATGCGTGGAGGTTTTAAGTAATTCCATTTCCACCTGCAGCGGTGTATTGCCCAAAAGACGGGCAAACTGTGTTTCGGTGGTGCGCTTTGTGGGCATAAGGTTAAGCACGAGTATCTGCAAAGGACGTATATCCTGTGTGGATGCTCTCATTTCGGTCATTACGAATATATTTTCTTCATGCAGTGTCTGCGCCGCGGGCAAACCGTTTTGTATTTTAATTGGCATTGAGTATCATTCCTTTTTTATTTGCAGGCAATATCTAAAGCCTGATCGATATCTGAAAGCAAGTCGTTCACATCTTCAATACCGATAGACATTCGGATAAGGTCTGCACCGACACCGGCAGCTTTAAGCTGCTCATCGGTAAGCTGACGGTGTGTCGTGCTTGCCGGATGGATAACGCTTGAGCGTGCGTCGGCTACGTGTACAACTATATTGATAAGCTTAAGTGAATCCATGAATTTAACTGCCGCTTCTCTGCCGCCTTTAACGCCGAAGGAAATAACGCCGCTGCAGCCGTCCGGCAGATACTTCTCCGCCTTTTCATACTGCGGAGAGGACGGAAGCTTGGGGAAGTTTACCCATGCAACTCTCTCATCGGCATCGAGATATTTTGCTATCGTAAGCGCGTTCCGGTAATGGCAGGGCATGCGCAGATGCAGCGTTTCAAGATTCATATTGAGTATGAACATGGAATAGGGGGTAGGTGTGCAGCCGAGGTCTCTTAAAAGCTGGTTTCTTGCCTTGTTGATATAGGCGGCGCTGCCGAATCTCTCGGTATATACAACGCCGTGGAATGATTCGTCAGGCTCGGTCATCATGGGGAATCTGCCGGATGCCGCCCAGTCGAATTTGCCGCCGTCAACAACTACTCCGCCGAGCACGCAGGCGTGACCGTCCATATACTTGGAGGTGGAATGGGTAACGATATCTGCGCCCAGCTCAAAGGGACGGCAGAATATAGGCGTGGCGAAGGTGTTGTCAACGATAAGGGGGATACCGTTTTTGTGCGCGATGGTTGAAAGCTTATCGAAATCAAGCACTTCAAGCGCAGGGTTTGATTCCGTTTCGCCGTAAATAAGCTTTGTGTTGTCGTCGATAAGCGCCTGGATTTCCTCCTCGGTGCTGTGTTCGCTTATAAATCTCGTTTCGATGCCCCATTTTTTTAGGGAAACGGCAAAGAGATTGAGCGAGCCGCCGTAAATCGCGCTGTTGCATATGATATTGTCACCTGCCTGTGCGATATTGGTAACGGCGATAAGATTTGCCGCCTGACCGGACGAGGTGCACAGCGCACCGACACCGCCCTCCAATGCTGCGATCTTCTTTTCCACCGCATCGGTAGTCGGATTGGAAATACGGGTGTACATATGTCCTTCCGCTTTTAAATCGAAAAGATCGCCGAGTACGTCCGAATTATCGTACTTATATGTTGTGGACTGATAAATAGGCAGCACTCTCGGCTGACTGTTTTCGGGTTTGTACCCTTCCTGAACGCATTTGGTTTTGATGTCCATAATTATCCTCTTTCCTGACTTAATAAAAAAGCCGATTTTCACATTGCGGGAAAATCGGCTGAAAATTACTTGCAGTAATTGTCTACGTAACTGTTTATCGCTTTTTCGATGATGGCTGTTGCCTCTTCTCTGCTCTTTATCTCGTTTACCGATGTTTCTTTTCCTTCAAGGGTTTTGTAAACCGAGAAGAAATGCATCATCTCATCGAAGATATGAGAGGGTACCTCGTTTATGTCGGTGTAGCTGTTGTAGGAGGGATCGTCGCAGGGAATTGCGATAATCTTCTCGTCCGGTCGTCCGTTATCTATCATCGTGATAACGCCTATCGGATAGCACTGTACCTCCGTTAAGGGAAGTATCTGTTCCGAACATAGTACGAGTACGTCCAGCGGGTCATAGTCCTCGGCATAGGTGCGCGGAATAAAACCGTAGTTTGCCGGATAATGGGTGGACGTGTAGAGAATTCGGTCAAGCCTCAGTAAGCCGGTTTCCTTATCCAATTCATATTTGCATTTGCTTCCCTTTTGTATTTCAACTACCGCAATGAACTTGTCCTTCGAAATACGCTTGGGACTTATGTCGTGCCAAATATTCATACAGTATTAGCCTCCACTAACTTAATTTACCATACGATATCACAGAACGACTTAAAATGCAAGTATTTATAACGCGGATTTTATAAATCCTCGTATATAGTATATTGTAGCAAATTTATTATTTTTTTGCAATCCCATATAATGAATAATTAGTTAAATATATATAATATCTTTAGCTTATAATTGTATGGCGTTGACATAGCGGCGGCGTAATAGTATAATAATCATCCAGAGGTGTAAAAAATGGGATTTTTCGAACTGTTTTTACTTGCCGTCGGGCTTTCCATGGATGCTTTTGCCGTATCTATCTGCAAGGGACTTTCCGTAAAAAAGATTATGCCGCGGCATTATATCATCGTCGGCGCATGGTTCGGCGGTTTTCAGGCACTTATGCCGCTTGTGGGCTACTTTCTCGGCTCGACATTTCAAAAATATATCACGGCGTTCGATCATTGGGCGGCATTCGCCCTGCTTGTTATTATCGGCGGCAATATGATTAAAGAAGGACTTTCAAAGGATGAGAATAAATCCGATGCGTCATTTTCCTTTAAGGCAATGCTTATCCTTGCCGTTGCCACAAGCATAGATGCCCTCGCCGTAGGCATAACCTTTGCTTTGCTTCCGGACGTAAACATCATCGCCGCAGTACTCTTCATCGGCGTAACGACCTTCATCTTTTCCGCCTGCGGTCTTAAGGTCGGCAATATCTTCGGCCTTAAATACAAATCCAAAGCCGAAATTGCCGGCGGTATAATCCTTATACTTATCGGATTGAAGATTTTACTGGAACATCTCGGAGTAATAAATTTATGAAAAATAAAAGGTCATCAGATTTTGATGACCTTTTATTTTTCATAACAGGGGTATTCCTGCTTCTTTGCACTTTTTAATTGTATCATCGTCCCAGATGGAAACCTGAACCTCACCGATATGCGCCGAGCCCATAAGCAGCATGCACAGTCTTGACTGACCGATGCCGCCGCCTATCGTGTAGGGCAGCTCGCCGTTTAACAGCATGCGGTGGAAGGGGAAAGCGCGGCGGTTGTCGCAGCCGGAAGCCTTAAGCTGCCTGTCAAGCGATTCGGGGCTTACTCTTATACCCATCGAGGATATCTCGAAAGCTCTCTTTAATGTGTGATTCCAGAAAAGAAGATCGCCGTTGAGCTCCCAGTCGTCATAGTCGGGCGCTCTGCCGTCGTGCTTTTTTCCGGAGCGCAGGGTTTTGCCTATCTGCATAAGGAAAACCGTGCCGTGCTTTTCGCAGATGGCGTTTTCTCTTTCCTTCGGGGCAAGCTCGGGATACATATCCTCAAGCTCCTGCGTTGTGATGTATGTGACCTCGCGGTTCATCATCGGAGTTGTTGCAAGCTGGGGGAAGATGCTGCGCAGGGTGGCAGCGGTGCGGTATATCGCGTCAACGATATTTTCTATCGTTTCTTTGAGATATTTTTCATTGCGCTGGCTTACGTCTATAACCTTTTCCCAGTCCCACTGGTCAACGTAAATAGAGTGAAGATTGTCAAGCTCCTCATCGCGGCGGATGGCGTTCATGTCGGCATAAAGGCCCTTGCCCATGTGGAAATCGTATTCCTTAAGGGCAAGACGCTTCCATTTTGCCAGCGAATGAACTACCTGCGCGGTCTTGTCGCTGTCCTTCAAATCGAAGGTAACCGGGCGTTCAATACCGTTAAGGTCGTCATTCAGTCCCGAATTTGCCTCAACGAAAAGCGGCGAGGAAACGCGGCTTAAATTAAGCTGTGCACTTAAAGTATCTATAAAGAGGCGCTTTACAAGCCCTATTGCCTTTTGTGTATCGTAAAGGCTGAGTACCGGCTTGTAGCCCTCGGGAATATAAATCGTGCTCATATCTTCACTCCCAATGTAAAGTTACATATTATTATATAGGTTTTGAATAAAGATTGCAATAATTATTTGTTTTCAGTATACTGCTTTCTTATCCATTCCATTATGAGATTTACTATTTTTCTTTGCTGCTCATCGCTTAAAGGTATATCCTTATCCACCTTATACCATTTGTTGAGACAGCCCCGGCAGCAGGTAGCCGTGGCATGCTGCGCGATGAATACCGGATGCCCCTTGGTAGGTGTCTGCCTGCCGTCGTTCGGCGTAGGGCAGGGGGCAAGCCTTGTTTTAACAAAGTCGCAGGCATGGCTGCGTATCACGTCAAGCCCCTTTTTGTCGATATATTCAATATCGGCCCCTTTAAGCTTAAACGATGCGCGGAATTTTGACCTGTTCAGTTTTTGCAGGGTTTCATCTATCGTCATATTATATGTCCGAAAAGTCGTTCAGCGGATCGTCCGGCGGACGGTTTACCTTTACGGCAAGCCGTTCAACTCTTCTGCCGCGCAGACGTCGTATTGTTATGGTAAGATTTTTGTAATCAAAGCTGCCGCCGAGTAGAGGTACGCCGCCAAGCGATTCTATCGCAAAACCGCCCAGTGTTGTATTGTCATCGTCAAAGTCGCTGTCGTCGATATCCATTTCCTCGAAAAAGTCGTAAATTCGCATATCGCCGTCAACATCGTATAATTCGTCGTTTATCTGCACAAATTCATTTTCAATCTCATCGGTTTCGTCCCATATGTCGCCCACGAGCTGTTCAAGCACGTCTTCCATCGTAAGCAGTCCCATAACGCCGCCGTACTCATCGGATACCATTACCATGTGGCTTTTTTCCTTTTTCATAACGCTGAGTACGTCGGGCAGTACGGTGGTCTTATGCACAAAGTTTACCGGCATAAGCTGGTTTTTAAGGTCGGGAGAAGGATTGTCCACAAGACTTTTAAGAAAATGGTTTACGTTTAAAATGCCTACGATATTGTCTATCGTGCCGCTGTAAACGGGTATTCTCGAATAGGGGCTGTCCAGCGCAAGATCTATTATTTGTTCTATGCTGTCGTCAATATCGGCGGCAAGCATGTCAACGCGCGGAGTTATGACCTCGTACGCCTGTATCTCGTCAAAGTCAAGCGCGCTCATCAAAAGATCGGACGTGTCTTCATCTATAACGCCCTCGTCCTCAACCGTTTCTATTATGTTTTCCAAATCGTCCTCGGTTATTTCGGGACCGTCGTCAACACGGTTTTTCCATAAAAGCGCAATCAGCGCCATAAGCTTCTGCACGACGAATACTGCCGGAGTAAGTATCACCATTACTGCCCTTAGGGGCACCGCAACAAAGTGCGCAAACTCGTCCGGAGAATGGCTTGCAACTATTTTAGGCATTATTTCGCCGAATATCAGTATAAGTACCGTCATTATAACGGTGGAAAGCCATGCATACTTTTCACCCAGCAGGGAGATTATTATAACGGTGGAAACGGAAGATGCCGCGATGTTTACAAGGTTGTTGCCTATAAGTATTGCGGTAAGTGCATTGTTATAGGTGTTGAAAATTTTGTAGGCAAGTCTGCCCGAAACAGTATTCTTTTCAGATTCTCTGCGCAGTCTGAATTCGTTTGCCGATGCGTATGCTATCTCCGAGCCGGAGAAGAATGCGGAAAAGATTATGAATACCGGTATAAGAAGGTAATTTATGATGTTCATCACATTTCACCTCCGTCGGTATCGTCCTCGTCGTATATCTCACCGACAAGCTCTTCAAGTATATCCTCCATGGTTATTATGCCGACGGTCTTTCCCTCAACGTTTCTTACAAAGCATATATGCGTTTTATGCTTGCTCATGCGCGATAATAGCTCGTCTATCGGCATATCGTCCGAAACGAAGTGCGCCTTGTCCATGCACTCTTTCAGGGTAACGGCGCCGTCCTTGCGGATATACTCCTTTAAATATCTCCGAAGATGTATAACGCCCCTTACCGAGCCTCTTTCGGTAAGCACCGGCAGGCGTGAAATACGGCTGTCTTTTATTATTTCAATAAGCTTTTTTTGCGAAATGTTTTCGTTTACCGTGATAACCCTGTCCCACGGTGTCATTACCGAGCCTGCGCCGGTATATCCGAATTCCATTGCCGACTGCATAAGCTCGCTCTTGTCCTTGTCAAGGTCGCTGTCCTGCGCGATATTTTCTATTATATCCTTAAGCTCCTCCTCCGAAACGGTGGGATCGTCCTTTTTCTCGATGCGGAAGGGCTTTGAAAGAAATTTACTTATTCCGTTGAATATGTAAACAAACGGAGATAAAATTTTCATCAGAAAAATAACAGAGCCGGAAAGCGTCATTGAAAGCTGGTCGGAAAATTCCTTGGCAAAGCTTTTAGGCAGCATTTCGGCTAACAGAAACACCACCACCGTTGTAATAACGGTGGCTATCGCCACAGCCCCCGATCCCCATACACGTGTAGCTATAACGGCGGCAATGGTGGCAAAGGCGATGTGCATGACGTTGTTGCCTATAAGCAGGGTAGTTATGGCTTTGTCAAAGTTGTTCTCTATGTAGAGAACACGCTTTGCTTTTTTTAACCCGTTTTCGGCAAGACTCATCATGCGTATTTTATTAACGGATGCCAGCGCCGTTTCGGCGGCAGCAAAATATCCGCCTCCCAAAAGGCAGGCTAAAGATAAGATAAATAATCGTATTGGAACGTCTTCCATGTAGACTTACCAACTCCTCGTTTTACAAAGTATGTATATTATACAGTATTTTTTTATATTTTGCAAATGAATAATAAAACATTAAACAAAGCATCAGACGGAATTATTTCGGTTTTTCCCGAAAATGCCGCCTGATGCCCTTCACTCTTTTGAAATCGCTTTATTTCGCCCTGTTGTTGCGTATTGCTTTTTTTATTTATTTATGGTAAAGTCATATAGATATTAAAGATATTTTAAGGTCTCTTCAAATACAACTGCGATATCCTCGCGGAAAACCATGCGCGCGTTTCCGTCAGCCGATATGGGCTGCTTGTTCATAACTATGAGCTTGTTTCCCCTGTAACGGTCAACCATACCTGCGGCAGGCCATACCTGTAAGGATGTGCCGGCAACGATAAGCATATCCGCCTTTTCAACGGCATCGGCAGCCATAACGAGGTCAAAGTCCACGAGCATTTCACCGTACATAACAACGTCCGGACGAACAAATCCTCCGCAGCCCGAGCAGTAGGGCACGTCCGTACCGAATTTTTCAACGTAGGCGCGGTCAAACTTCTTGCCGCAGGCGCTGCAGTAAAAGCGTGATGAATTGCCGTGCAGCTCAAAAATCCTGCTGCTGCCTGCCATGGTGTGCAGTCCGTCTATATTCTGGGTAACTATCGTAACGTCGTATCCTTTGTCTTCAAGCGTTTTCAAGGCAAGATGCGGCGTTGACGGTTTAACGTTTACGAAGAAATATTCTCTGAAAAACTCATAAAAAGTTTTGCTGTGATGGATAAGAAAATCATGGCTCAGTATCTCTTCCGGCGGAAGTCCGTAGGTATTTACGGCGTTGTATATCCCGTCCTTACTGCGGTAATCCTTAAGTCCGCTTGAGGTCGAAACGCCGGCGCCCCCGAAAAATACTATCTTTTTGCTTTCTTTTATTAACGAAGCAAGCTTTTCATAATCGTTCATAAAATCACCCCCTTTATTGTAGTATATCAAAACCGTTTTGTAAAGGAGAAACTATGTCAAAAATATTTCTTGCGCTTACTTTGATATTTGCGATATTTCTTTTGAGCAGTATCGTCGGCAAAATACTGTCCGGCAAAAAGATTTGGCAGATATTTATATATTTAAGCCTGTTTTTTGAAATCGTTTTTCTTACAGTGTATATACTCGTAAAAACCGTAATAGCATAAGGAGCAATTAATGAGCAAATACTTCGGCGACAAAAAATTTTATAAAATGCTGTTTACTTTGACGCTTCCAATTCTCGTGCAGGATGCCATAACCAACTTCGTTTCCATGCTGGACAACATCATGGTAGGCAAGGTGGGCACCTACGAAATGTCCGGCGTGTCCATTGCAAATCAGCTTATTTTCGTATTCACCCTCTGCATTTTCGGCTCGGTTTCCGGCGCAGGGATATACGGCGCTCAGTTTTACGGCGACGGTAACCATAAGGGCGTGCGCTATACCTTCCGGTTCCGACTTATCGTCTGCATAACCTTTGCGATTATAGCCATAGGTATATTCAAGCTTCTGGATACACAGCTCATAATGCTTTATCTTACGGGAACTCCCGAAGCGGTAAACGCAACTCTGGGCTTTGGCACAAGCTATCTTAACGTGATGCTTATAGGGCTTATCCCCTTTGCGATATCCCAGTCTTACGCATCCACTCTTCGCGAGACCGGAGAAACCTTTATACCCATGCTTTCCGGCGTTATCGCGGTAGGCGTTAATATGTTTTTCAATTATGTGCTTATTTTCGGCAAATTCGGTGCGCCCCGTCTGGGTGTTGTCGGCGCTGCCATCGCAACGGTAATATCGCGCTTTGTCGAAATGATTATAATAATAGTGTGGACGCATACACATTCCGAAAAGTATAAATTCATAAAAGGCGCATACCGCGGCTTTTCCGTTCCCTGGAGCCTTATACGCTCGATAACGGTAAAGGGTACTCCGCTCGTGCTCAACGAATCACTGTGGGCGGCAGGCATGGCAATGCTTACGCGCTGCTACTCAATGCGCGGGATAGAGGTAGTTGCCGCCTTCAATATAAATTCCACGATAGCCAACGTATTCAGTATAGTTTATCTCTCAATGGGCAGTGCGATCTCCATAAGGATAGGTCAGCTTCTCGGCGCGGGGCAGATGGAGAAGGCGCAGGAGGAGGACGTAAAGCTTACGGTATTCTCCATTACCATAAGCACCGTTTTCGGGCTGATGATGACGGGCACATCCTTTGTATTCCCCCTGCTTTACAATACCACCGATGAAATACGCGGCATAGCCTCGTCACTTATCATAATAACCGCCTGCTATATGCCCGTGCAGGCATATCTCAATTCGGCATATTTCACCATCCGTTCGGGCGGCAAAACGATAATAACCTTTTTGTTCGACAGTGCGTTTACCTGGTGTGTCAGCGTTGTGGGCGCATTTCTGCTTGCGAAGTATTCTTCGCTTTCCATACTGTGGGTATATGCGCTCGTGCAGGGACTTGACATAATAAAATGCACGGTGGGATTTTTACTTGTAAGAAGCGGAATGTGGCTGCAGAATATCGTAAACGATACGATTGTAAAAGAGGGATGATATGAAAAGCGTAACTCTTACAAAAAACGATGCAGGACAGCGCCTTGATAAATTTCTGCAGAAAAGCTATAAAATGCCGGTGTCGCTTATGTATAAGTATATCCGCAAAAAGCGCATCCGCATAAACGGCAAGCACCCCAAGGAAAATGTTATTCTAAATGAGGGCGATGTGCTGGAGCTGTATATAAACGATGAGCTTTTAGAGGAAAAGCCGCTTAATATCGGCAGAACGGGCAAGCTCTGTATAGTTTACGAGGATGAGAATATCATCATAATGGATAAGCCGAAGGGGCTTTTATGCCACGGCGAGGGCGACACCTTGCTTGACAGAATGACCTCCTATCTCGTCCGCAAGGGTGAGTATAAACCGAAAGAACAGCTCTCCTTTGCTCCGGCGCTCTGCAACCGGCTTGACCGCAATACGTCAGGCCTCCTCATCGGTGCCAAGAATGCGCAGGCGCTGCGTGCGGTAAACGAAAAAATAAAAAACAGGGAAATAAAAAAATACTATCTGTGCTTATGCTGCGGTGCGCCCGAAAAGAAAGAGGGCATACTTGAATCCTATCTTGAAAAGGACGAAAGCATAAATAAAGTAACCGTACTTGATAAACCGACAGAGGACAGTAAAATGATACGCACCGGTTATAAGGTTCTTAAGGAAAAGGACGGATTTTCCCTTATGGAGATAGAGCTGTTTACCGGCCGCTCGCATCAGATACGCGCACAGCTTGAAAAAATAGGCTGTCCGATAGTCGGCGACAAAAAGTACGGCGGCGAAAAAAACAATAAAAAAACGCCCTTTGAAGGACAGGCGCTGTATTCGTATAAGCTTACTTTCGATATGGAAAACGTGCCCGAAATATTGGCTGATCTTCAGCATAAAACCTTTAAAGCGTCGCATGTATATTTCAAAGACTTCATATAAGAAACGGAAGAATATCGGAATAAAGCAGATAAAAAATTGAAATCTTCGGGAAATTTCAGAGTTTTTGAGGAAATTTTGCGAAATTTATTGACAAATGCCGAAATTTCTCTTATATTTTATCTGTGAAAAAAGTGCTTGGATGTTTGGGGGAAATACTCTTTTTCGTCCGGGCAATTTTTTCGTAAGGAAAAGGAGGTATAATATCATGACCGAAAAAGAAATAATCCGTCTTGAGGACATAAGCATTTCCTTCGACGATGAAATAATACTCAATAACCTTAATCTTACGATAAAGGATAAGGAATTCGTAACCCTTCTGGGACCGTCCGGCTGCGGCAAAACCACAACGCTGAGAATCATCGGCGGCTTTGCCAATCCCGATAAGGGCAAGGTTTATTTCGAGGGTGAGGATATTTCTTCTCTGCCTCCGTATAAGAGAAACGTAAATACCGTATTTCAGAAATACTCGCTTTTCCCGCACCTCAACGTAATAGAAAACGTATGCTTCGGGCTGCGTCTTAAGAAGATGCCTAAGGATCAGATGAATGCCATCGCTTCCGATATGCTGCGCCTTGTAAACCTTGAGGGCTTTGAAAAGAGAGACGTAAACTCTCTTTCCGGCGGTCAGCAGCAGCGTGTTGCCATTGCCAGAGCTCTTGTCAATTCCCCCAAGGTACTGCTTCTTGACGAGCCTCTCGGCGCGCTTGATTTAAAGCTTCGCAAGGAGCTGCAGATAGAGCTCAAGCGCATACAGAAGCAGACGGGCATCACCTTCGTTTACGTTACCCACGATCAGGAAGAGGCGCTTACCATGTCCGACCGCGTAGTTGTAATGAACCGCGGCGTCATTCAGCAGATAGGCAGCCCCATTGACGTGTACAATGAACCGAAAAATTCCTTCGTTGCTCACTTTATCGGAGAGAGCAATATAATAGACGGTCACATGCTTTCCGACGAAAACGTTGAGTTTTCCGGCAAGGTATTCAAGTGCGTTGACCGCGGTTTTGCCACCAACGAAAATGTTGATATAGTTATACGCCCCGAGGACGTTATCATAACCACGCCCGACAAGGGCCAGCTTTTGGGCGTAGTTGAAAATATAACCTTTATGGGAATGCACTATGTAATAATAGTTGACAGCGGCGGATACAAATGGCAGATCCGCTCCACCAAGGAAACCCTGCCCGGCACCGAGGTAGGTCTTATGATAGAGCCGGACGGTATCCACGTTATGCACAAGCTGGAGGATATCTCCATTCCGGAGGTGACTGCGGAATGAAAAAAATAGCTTCTGCGCCATATCTTGTATGGATGGTGCTGTTTATCGTTTTCCCGCTTATACTTGTTATAGTATTTGCCTTCACCTCCAATGACGGCACGTTTACTCTCAACAATTTCAGTGATGTTCTGGATTTGGGCAGGATATTTGCGCGGTCATTTCTGCTTGCGATACTCTCTTCGATAATTTGCCTGCTGTTAGGGTATCCTGCAGCTTATGCGCTCTCACGCATCAAGAAGAGCAGACAGTCTATAATAATGATGCTTGTGGTACTGCCCATGTGGATGAACTTCCTTCTGCGTACCTATTCGCTTATAACCATCATCGACACAAACGGACTTTTGAATCAGCTTCTCACGTCACTCAGTCTGCCCCGCCTCAATTTGAAAAACACGCCGGCGGCAGTACTTATCGGTATGGTATATAACTACCTGCCCTTTATGATACTTCCCATCTATTCCATACTTACCAGAATGGAGACCAATCTCATACAGGCGGCGGAGGATCTGGGCGCACATCCGTCCTATGTATTCCGCAAGGTAACCTTGCCTTTGAGCATGCCCGGCGTTATGAGCGGAATAATCATGGTATTCGTTCCGGCGGTAAGCACCTTTATAATCTCAAAGATGCTCGGCGGCGGTATGTTTATGCTGATAGGCGACTACATCGAAATGCAGTTTTTGGGCAACACCTACAATCCCGGCGTCGGCTCGGCGATATCGCTTATCATGATGATAATAATTCTCATCTCACTGTTCCTTATGCGCAACCTCGATGAGGAAACGAAGGAGGGACTGCTTGGATGAAAAAAGGCGGACTTTTTCCAAGGATCATACTTATTCTGGTATTCATCTTTCTGTATGCGCCGATACTTTTGCTTGTATTCTTCTCCTTCAACGATTCCAATTCTCAAACCGTTTTCAACGGATTTTCGTTCAGATGGTACTTTAAGCTGTTCAATGATGCGTCCATTATGCAGGCAGTGCGCAATACGCTTATTGTCGGTGTGGTGTCTTCGGTAGCAGCCACGGTAATCGGCACATTTGCCGCAATCGGCATCTTCTGCATGCGCAAGCGTACCCGTACCCTCATCATGAATATAACCTATTTACCGGTACTCAACCCCGATATACTCACGGCAATATCCATGATGCTCGTTTTCAAGATGCTCAGCATGGATTTCGGGCTTGTAACGCTTACGGCGGCGCATATAACCTTCAATATTCCGTACGTTATTCTGTCGGTAATGCCAAAGCTGCGCCAACTCAATATGAGCGAGTATGAGGCGGCGCTGGATCTCGGCGCCCGTCCCATGACGGCGCTGCGGAAGGTCGTATTCCCGTCCATAAAGCCGGGCATAGTAACCGGACTTATCATGGCGTTCACCATGTCGATAGACGATTTTATCATAAGCTATTTCACCAAGGGCACCGGCGTTTCCACCATCCCCATCGTCATCTATTCGATGACCAAGCGTAAGGTAACGCCCGAAATAAACGCCCTTTCCGCAATAATGTTCGTTGTCGTTCTGTTATTGCTTATCGTTGTTAATCTCCGGCAGACCAAATCGGATAAAACTGCCGAGAAAAGATTATAAATTTATATGTATTTTTTGGAGGTAACATGAGTTGAAAAAATTTCTGGCATTGTTTGTCTGTGCTGTCCTGCTTTGCATAACCTTCTCCGGCTGTGCATCGAATGAAGATCAGCGTGTTGTTTATGTATGCAACTGGGGTGAATACATGGACGAAAGTCTTAACGATGAGTTCACCGCAAAAACCGGCATCAAGGTAGTTTACGACTATTTTGATACAAACGAATCATTGTATGCCACGCTTAAAAACGGCAGCGCAAAATATGATGTTGTGGTTCCGTCTGATTATATGATCGAGAAAATGATAAACGAAGATATGCTTGAACCTCTCGATTTTTCGAAGATTCCCAATTACGAAAATATCGATCCAAAGTTCAAGGATCTGCCTTTCGATCCCGAAAACAAATACAGCGTACCCTATCTGTGGGGCACTCTGGGCATCGTTTACAATACGACCATGGTTGACAAGAACGTAACGGACTGGGACATCCTGTGGGATGAAGA
This sequence comes from Eubacteriales bacterium, assembly GCA_045599805.1. Classification (GTDB taxonomy): domain Bacteria; phylum Bacillota; class Clostridia; order Oscillospirales; family UMGS1783; genus JAZRWQ01. Next base: position 18,414 of record JAZRWQ010000033.1, read on the forward strand.
CTATGCCGGAAACATACTTATGGTAGGCAATCAGAGAGATGCCGTTGCCGTAGCGCTCATGAAGCTCGGCTTCTCCATAAACACCGTAGATGAAACCGAAATACTCGGTGCGGAAAATCAGCTTAAAAAGCAAAAGGACATTCTTCAGGGCTATGCCATGGACCAGTCCTACAATACAATGGAATCCGGCTCCGCCGCCATTTGCTGCTACTATATAGGCGATGCGCGCAGCATGAAGGAAAACAATCCCGACCTCGAGCTTGTTCTTCCCGAAGGCGGAACAAACTATTATGTTGACAGCTTCTGTATGCCCAAGGTAGGCGAAAACAGAGACGAGGCTGCCGAATACATCAACTTTATGTGCGAGGCTGAAAGCGGCTACCGCAACACCACCACCTGCTACACCTCCACACCCAATATGTTAAGCTTTGAGATGCTTGACGATGAGATAAAGAACAATAAGGCGCTCTATCCCGATAAGGAATATCTCGACAAGTGCGAAATGTTCTGCGCTCTTCCCGATGACATCTATGCTCTTTACAATGATATTTGGACTAATTTAGGACAGTAATATGCGTAAAATAATTTCCGTGCTTTTATGCGCGGCAGTACTTGCCGGCGTATGCGTTATCCCCGCATTCGCCTTTACTCCGATGGACTGTACGGTAAGCGCCGAAAAGGCGATAGTATATTCCATTGATGCCGACAGGGTAGTTTACGATAAAAATGCGAATCAGGAAAGCTCAATAGCATCACTCACCAAGATGATGACGGCGATATGCGTTCTTGAAAGCGGTCATCCGCTTACCGAGCAGGTGACTGTCACTTCCGAGATGATAGAGCTTATACCCTACGATTCGTCAACCGCAGGGCTTGCCGTCGGTGAAATATATACGTTAGACCAGCTTTTGTATTGCCTTATGCTTCCCTCGGGGAACGACGCTGCAATAGCTCTTGCACTGCACATTTCCGGTACGATAGAGGACTTTGCCGCGCTCATGGAAAGCACGGCGGCAAAAATAGGCTGTACACATACCGGATTTCAGAATCCTCACGGTATCGACGAACTGGAGCATTACTCCACCGCCGCAGATTTAGCCAAGATCGTTGCGTACGGCATAAAGAACGAAAACTTTTTAAAATACTTTTCGTCCGTAACCTATGAACTTAATATCGACGGTTATTCCGCCACACTGCATCATACCAACGCCATGATGAATCCCGAAAGCGAATTTTACGATTCGGATATCATCGGCTCAAAAACCGGCAGCACCGAAAGCGCGGGCTTATGTCTTGCGACCTATGCCAAGCGCGGCAACTTTTCGTATATCACGGTTGTGCTCGGCTGTGAGTATGACGAGGTTAAGGAAGCCCCCAACACGTATGCGGATACAAAAACGCTGCTTGATACCGCATTTCAGAACTACGGCGTATGCTCGCTTCGCAATAACGGCGATATAGTGGGCGACTTGCCTGTAACCGATATGTACGGCGGCGAAAGCATTCCGCTTACCGTTGACAAAACAGTAACCGTTATAACCGATTCATCTCTGACGGTGGACGATTTTACCTATACAATGGATATCGTGGGCGAATATATCGCGCCGGTAGCCGAAGGCATAAAGGTGGGTACGCTTACCTATTTTGACAATAACGGTGAAGAGGTCGGCAAGTGTGATCTTTTAACAGCGGCATCCGCCGAAAAGAGCGATTTTAAGGCAATAACCCGTTCATTAAGTCTTGTTGCATGGTGGCAGTATCTGCTGATACTGCTTGGTGCCGTTGTGGTTGCGCTTATAATAATATTTATAGTGCAGTATATAAAGGTTTCCATGCGCCGCGCGATGAATAAGAAAAAACGCAGAAGAAGATAAGATAAGCAGTCCTTTCGGACTGCTTATTTACAAAGGAGCATATATATGACCGAACTTGTAAAAAGAATAAACGAGCTTGCAAAAAAAAGCCGCGAAGAGGGACTTACCGATGCCGAGAAGGCAGAGCAGGCGACCTTGCGCCGTGAATATATAGACATGATAAAAGGTCAGGTAAAAAGCCAGCTTGATAACGTTGAGTTTACCGACTCCGCCCCCAAAAGCTGATGGATAAGCCGTACAGGGATTTAAGCTCATACTGTATCGAAAAATACGGCAGAAAGCTTTATAAATTAAGCCTTTCGATAGCACACACCTGCCCGAACCGCGACGGTAAGATATCAAAGGGCGGCTGCATATTTTGCAGCGGAAAGGGAAGCGGCGACTTTGCCGCCGACGTTGACATTCCGGTGACAGAGCAGATAGAAGCGGCGAAAATCCGTGTTCTGAATAAAACAAAAAATATAAGCGATATTAAATACATTGCCTATTTCCAATCATTTACTTCGACCTACCTTCCTGCCTCGGTGCTGTATGAAAAGCTTTATGAGGCGGCAATGCATCCCGAAATCGCCGTAGTCAGTATAGCTACGCGTCCCGACTGCCTCGGCGACGATATAATGCAGGTGCTTTCTGAAATAAATAAAATAAAGCCGGTGTGGGTTGAGCTTGGGCTTCAGTCATCCTCCGACAAAACGGCAAAAATAATAAACCGCGGCTATGAAACAAAGGTTTTCGATAAGGCAGTAAAAAACCTTCAAAAAATAAAAATAGAGGTCATAGCCCATATCATAATCGGCCTGCCCTGCGAAACCGAAAACGATTTGTTAAACACAATAAATCATGCAAATTCGTTGAATTTAAACGGCGTAAAGCTGCAGCTGCTTCACGTTCTTAAAAACACGCCGCTTGCAGATACCGATTACACCGCCCTTTCATTGGAGGAATACGCCTATCTTTTGTGCCGCTGCATAGAACATCTTTCAAAGGATATCGTTATCCACAGAATAAGCGGCGACGGCAATAAAAAGGAGCTTATTTCACCGTTATGGAGCGCCGATAAAAAACGTGTTCTCAATTATCTTTCAAAATATATGAAAGATAATAATATACGGCAGGGCAAATTCTTTTGAAAATTTTTCTTGTTTTGCTTTCGGTATTTTTTTAGTTTTTCTGCGAAAAATACTCTTGCGTTACAAAACGCAATATGTATCCGGAGGTGAAACACAAATGAATGCAAAGACTAAGGAAGCACTTAACAGATTCAAGATGGAATGTGCCGGCGAAGTAGGCGTAAATCTTAATCAGGGTTACAATGGCGATCTTACTTCCAAGCAGGCAGGTTCCGTCGGCGGTCAGATGGTCAAAAAGATGATCAAGCGTTACGAAGAAAACATCAAGTAAATATATCTTCAAAAAAGTGGCTGTAAAATTTTTTACAGCCACATTTTTTGTTATCCGAAAAATAACTGATTTACTATGCTTTCAAGTCTTTCCTGTCTGCCGCTTTCGGGAAGGGCGGGTGCGCCAAGATTTTCGGCGTAGGAGGAAAGCTCTTCCAATGTCGTTTCATTTGAAATTATCTTTTTGCCGATACCGGTCTGATAGCTTGCATAGCGGTTTTTGATGAATTCGTCTATTCTGCCGTCTTCAATTATCTTTGCGGCGTTCATAAGACCGAGCGCGAAGGTGTCCATGCCCAAAATATAGCTTTCAAACATATCCTCAACGGTGTAGGAGGGGCGGCGGCATTTAGCGTCAAAGTTAAATCCGCCGGTAAGTCCGCCTGCTCTTATTATTTCGAGCATACAGAAGGTTGCCGCATAAACGTCAAAGGGGAACTCGTCGGTGTCCCAGCCAAGATGCGGATCGCCCTGATTTGCGTCTATCGAGCCGAGCATACCGTTTATGCCGCAAACTCTTAAGTCATGCTCAAAGGTGTGCCCCGCAAGGGTGGCGTGGTTTGCCTCGATATTAAGCTTGAAATCCTTGTCAAGACCGTACTGCTTTAAAAATCCGATAGCGGTCGCGGCATCGTAATCGTACTGATGCTTCATCGGTTCCTTGGGCTTGGGTTCAATGTAAAAGTCGCCCTTGAAACCGATTTTTCTGCCGTATTCTACCGCCATGTGCATAAGGCGTGCGATGTTTTCCTGCTCAAACTTCATGTCGGTGTTGAGTAGGGTTTCATAACCCTCTCTGCCGCCCCAGAAAACATAGCCCTTGCCGCCGAATTTAACGGTAAGGTCAAGCGCCTTTTTTATCTGTGCCGCGGCAAAGCAGAAAACGTCCGCGCTGTTGGATGAGCCCGCACCGTTCATAAAACGGGGATTGGAGAACATATTTGCCGTGCCCCATAAGCATTTTATGCCGGTCTCATCCATCTTTTTAAGTATGTAATCGGAAATTTTATCAAGCCGTCTGTTGGTCTCTTTAATGTCATCGGCTTCGACAACAAGGTCAACGTCATGGAAGCAGAAATATTCGATGCCGAGCTTCTGCATGAATTCAAAGCCGGCGTCAACCTTTGCATAGGCGTGCTCCATTGTGCCCTTTTCTTTCCCGAAGGATTTGTCGGCGGTATCTCTGCCGAACATATCGGTGCCTGCCGCGCCGAGGTTGTGCCACCATGCCATGGCAAAGGGCAGGTGCTCCTTCATCGGCTTGCCCAAAACTATCTTTTCGGGATCGTAAAATCTGAATGCAAGGTTGTTTTTAGTGTTTGCGCCTTCGTACTTGATGTAGGGAATATTCTCGAACATATCAATTCTCCTTCAGTTTTTTAAACAAATTTTTCATCGTGGGATAAATCTCACGGAAATTTTCGTATTTTGCTTTGTATCTTAAAGCAATTTCCTTATCCGGCTCTATTGTGCGCTTTGTTTTGCAAATCGCCATGCAGCAATCCGCAACGCTTTCATACTCACCGCAGCCTACCATGGCAAGCATCGCGCCGCCAAAGCCGGGACCGTCCTCGGTAAGCGGGATGTCAATGGGGATATCTAAAATATCGGCTATCATTTTGCACCATATCTCGCACTTTGCGCCGCCGCCGCATATATAGCTCCGCTTAATGTCAATCCCCTGCTTTACGGCAACATCAAAGCTGTCCTTAATTGCAAAGGCAACGCCCTCCATTACCGCCTGCACCATTGCCTTGCGCGAGGTGTCCATGCTCATGCCGATAAATGCGCCTCTTGCGTCGGTATCGTTAATCGGACTGCGCTCGCCCATAAGATAGGGGAGGAAATATATATTGTTTCTGCCTAAATCATCTTCGGATATGCTTCCCTGTAAGCCGTCATAATCGTCGGTGTCAAGTATGCTTTCGTAAAACCACTTGTTGCATGAGGCGGCGGAGAGCATACAGCCCATAAGGTGGTAACCTCCGTCGGCGTGGGCGAATGCGTGAAGCGAGTTCAATGCGTCAACCTTGAATTTGTCGGACGAAATAAATATCGTGCCCGAGGTGCCCAGGGATATGTTGCAGCCACCCGCGCCTACCGTGCCGGTACCTACCGCAGCCGCGGCGTTGTCGCCGGCGCCTGCTATCACCTTTACGCTGTCCGGCAGACCGATATCGGTATTCACCTTTCCGATAACCTCATAGCTTTCAAAAAGCTTCGGCATAACGCTTATTTCAATGCCGCAGATACTAAGCATTTCTTCCGACCAGCATTTATTCTTCACATCGAGCAAAAGCATGCCCGAAGCGTCCGAATAGTCGCAGGAATGTACGCCGGTAAGCTTATAGTTTATATAGTCCTTCGGAAGCATTATTTTTGCGATTTTCTCAAAGTTTTCCGGCTCGTTGTTTTTCACCCATAAAATCTTCGGCGCGGTAAATCCGGCAAAGGCTATATTCCCCGTAAGGGAGGATAATTTATCCTTGCCTATAACGTTATTGAGATAGTCGGTCTCCTTATCCGTTCTGCCGTCATTCCAGAGTATTGCCGGGCGGATTACCTTGTCGTCCTTATCAAGGATGACAAGTCCGTGCATCTGACCGCCGCAGCCTACTCCCTTTATTTCATTTTTGTCTATGTTCAGCGTGAGCTTATCGATGCAGTATTTAACCGCTTCCCACCAGTCGTCGGGATTTTGCTCCGACCACCCGCCATGCGGGAATGACAGGGGATAGGACTTTGAAACCGAGTTCAATATTATACCCTTTTCATCGGTAAGCAATGTTTTGACCGATGATGTGCCTAAATCAATCCCTATAAAATAACTCATTATTCTTCCTCCCCGATAGGCAGGCTTGCGCCGTTTTTAAGGAATAGTGGTATTACGTCGATCGGCGCATCGGCGTATAATTCAATGCCGCCCTCATATTCTCTGCCGGTCCGGGCATCCGTCCACACTGCGCCTTTTGGCAGATAAACCTTTCGCTTTGCGGCGCCTTTTTCAATGACCGGGCATACTAAAATATCGCTGCCGAACATATATTCGTCATCAATATCCCATGCCTTTTTGTCATCTTCAAAGTCCATAAATAACGGACGCATAATAGGTATACCGGTTTTTGTCGTAATATTCATCTGTTCTCTTATGTAGGGACGAAGCCGCTCGCGAAGCAGCAGATATTTTTTCATTATCTTAAAGCAATCCTCGCCGTAGCTCCAAACTTCATTTTCGGCGCCGGGGGCAGGGCAGTCCATTTCAAGCTCTTCATAGCCGTCGATGCCGGTCATCGGATAGCGGTAGCCGTGAAGTCTGAATACGGGACTGAAACAACCGAAGGCAAACCAGCGCATCAAAAGCTCGTGGAATTCGGGATCGTGAATATTGCCGCCGTGGAAACCGCCTATATCGGTAGTCCACCAGGGGATTCCGGCAACCGCCATCGAAAGCCCTGCGCGAAGCTGACGCTGAAAGCTGTCAAAGGTCGAATCAATATCGCCGCTCCAGCAAAGGGCGCCGTATTTTGCACTGCCTGCCCATGCGCATCTCAAAAGGTTGAGCGGCGCTTCACATCCGGCTTCCTTCATCCCTTCATAAAAACCCTGCGCATAGCAGCGCGGATATATATTGCCCGTCTCCAGATCCGAGCCTATGTGATAGCGGTAGTTGTCGTAATCGTAAACCGAGTACTCCGGCTCTGCCTCATCCAGCCAGAAAAGGCGCACGCCCTTGTCCCAGTAGTTTTCCTTGCACTTATCCCAAACGAATTTACGTGCATCGGGATTGGTCGTATCGTAAAAAGCCTCTATTCCGCAAAACTGCATCTGCATCCTTGCGCCGCGCTCATTGCGCACAAGGTAGCCCTTTTCAAGCATTTCGTTATAGTTTTCCGAACGGGTATCAACGGTGGGCCAAACCGATACCATAAGCTTTATGCCCATTTCATCAAGCTCTCTGCACATACCTTCAACATCGGGCCAGTACTGCGGGTCGAATTTATACTCGCCCTGCTGTGTCCAATGGAAAAAGTCGGCAACAATAACGTCCATCGGCAATCCCAAAGCCTTGTGCTTTCTTGCCACCGCCATAAGCTCATCCTGCGTTTTGTAGCGAAGCTTGCACTGCCAGAAGCCAAGTCCGTATTCCGGCATCTTCGGTGCCCGTCCCGTAACGGAGGTGTATATTTCCTCTGCCTTTTTCGGGGTACCCGAAACTATCCAGTAGTCTATCTCCTTTGTGCTTTCGGCAACCCATTCGGTACCGTTTTTGCCGAAGGTTACCTTGCCGATAGCCGGGTTATTCCATAAAAATCCGTAGTTTAAGTTGGAAATATAAAAGGGTACCGATGCCTGCGAATTTCTGTGGCACAAATCAAGAATGCATCCCTTCTTGTCAAGATACTTTTCCTGATACTGTCCCATACCGAAAATCTTCTCGTTATCGTTTGCGATAAATCTTACAACAGCGTGCCAGCTGTCGCCGTTTATCGATTTAAGCTCTCTGCCCTCGTAATTCGTGGAAAGGCAGGGCTCATCCGAACGACGCTTCCAGTGCTCCTTTAAAAGCATCTCGTTTTTGCCGTTGTAAAAGGTTATAACACCGGTTTTTGTAAGAGTGGCTTTGATGTCGCCGTTTATTATTTCGGCACATCCATCCTTTATCGTGATTTCGGCGCTGTCGCTCCTTGTCTCCAAAGCCCAGTTTTCGCCCGTAAAATCGTGGTTTTTTGTGGCTCTTACTCTAAGCGCACTTTCTCCCCACGGCTCGATAACAACCTTCTCACCGTCATAAAAAAAGCACAGCTTGTTTTTATCCTGCTTAAACATTGTTTTACCTCCGTTTAATGGTTTTGTAACATTGTTACGTTACCTTGATTATATCCCCCGTAAATCTAAAAGTCAATAAGGTTATGTAACTTTATTGCAATTCCTTTTGCAATGCGTTATAATAATATCGAAGGTGATTTAATGAAAAGTAATCCCGGCTCAATGCCATCCGATTTAAAATATAATAACCGCATCCGCGTGCTTGACACCCTGCGCTCTTTAAAGGTATCAACCGCCGGCACTATTGCCGAAAATACGGGACTTTCACGCCAAACGGTAACAAAATCGCTTACCTCTTTTATCAAAAAGGGGATAGTGGTCTGCGTCGGAAAGGGCGGTACCACCGCAACCGGCGGCAAGCCTCCCGAGCAGTACGCCCTTACAAATGAAAAATTCTTTATTTGTATAAGCCTTTGGCCAAACGATTTAAGGATAACCCTATTTACCTTGGACGGCGATGTTTCAGACAGCTTTTCCGAAAATCATCCGCTCGGAGTAAGGCCCAAAGAGGAAATAGACTATGCCGCCGACAAATGCTTTTCAATGCTGAAAAAAAACGGTATAGAAAAATGCGCCGTATGCGCCGTTTCTCTTTCCACATCGGGAATAATAGACCGTAAAAACGGTCTTTTGAAATATTCATCCCAATCGCCCGACTGGGGCAGCGATATCCCCGTGGAAAGGTATTTGTCATCTCACTTTGAAAATGCGCTTATCTTTTTGGAAAACGCCGGCAAAATGACGGCACGCCCCTATCTTAAAAATGAAAAGCTTTCGGATAAACACATTCTTGTCATCTTCGCCTCATGGGGACTTTCAAGCTGTCTTATCGAAAAAAACAATATTTTAAACGGCAAGAATTCCCTGATCGGTGAAATCGGTCACATGGTGATCGACCCGAACGATAAGGAAAAATGCGGCTGTGGTGGCTGCGGCTGTCTCGAAAGGCTGGTAAGTCCCCAAAGGCTTAACGCCATTATCAAAGAAAAGGCAAAGGATTATCCTATGTCACCGCTTACAAAAAAGGCGGCAACGCTGCCCGAAATATTCGCTCTTTCCAAGGAGGGCGATATGCTTGCCGGTGACCTGTCGCGCTACACCGCAGAGGCCTTTTCATTGGCTCTGCGCAATATATCCCTTGTCTTCGATCCCGATATGGTGGTTTTCCAGGGCGACTATTCAAAAGCCGATAATCTGTTCAATAAAACTCTTATTGAATCGCTGAAGCATTTCAGATACTATCCTCATTCAACCGATGCTTTTGAAATAGTCTATGACGACCGTCCCTTGAAAGAGCTTGATACAATGGGCTCTTACATCGCCGTTTCCGACTGTTATTTTTCTCAAACGCAAATCTATGAATAAAAAAACGCTGACGGAGTTCCGTCAGCGGTCAGATGGTCAAAAAGATGATCAAGCGTTACGAAGAAAATATCAAGTAATTATATCTTCAAAAAGCAAGAGAGCATTTATCTGAAACAAGATAAGTGCTCTCTTTTTTTATTGACAGAATAGCTACGTTTATGATATATTTAAGTAAAAAGGGGTGATTTTATGAAAAGAATTATGGCATGTCTACTTGTGTTCATTCTCGTTTTTTCATTTTCCGCCTGTTCCGGAGCCGCCGTGTCTCAGAGCGACAGTTCAGAATCTGCACAGAGCCAAACCGAAAGTCAAACCGAAATCAAAAACAACAAAATAATCCTGTGCACAACTTACCCCGATTCCGCATACAGGCTTATGTGGCAATACGGCTTTGCAAGCTTTTGTAAGGCGAACGGATATGATTATGAAATAGTCGGCTATACCTCCGATGAAATGGCAAATCACACTATTGATGATGTGTATGCGCTGTGGGAGACAGAGGCAATGGCGGACGATGTTGCGGGCGTTATCATTGTGGGATATATGGACGGGAAAGAGGACTTTTACGATAAAATAAGGTCGGCGGGGAAATATCTTGTGATAGCCGACTGTTTTACCGATCCCTACTATTATGATAATCTGGAAAACATGAAAAAGAATGCCGACTCGGTTATATATTACGATACAAAAGAAAGCTCCCGCCTGCTTGCCGATTTAATGCTTGCGGATTTTGAAAAGGACGGCGTGACCGACGGCTTTGTGGGACTTCAAACTACCGGCTCGGGATATATCGTTACCATGCAGACAGACTACGCCAAAGAAAAGCTTGAGGCAAAAGGCTTCGGTACCGATTATTTTAATACGTTCGGTGATTATGATGAATGTTTGCGGCTGCTAAACGAGTTTGCCGATGTGCATCCCGATATGAGGGCATTTTTCTCCGTGGCACCGCAGGCCGATGTTTTCTCCCGGGCGGATATGGGCGGTGCGCTCATTTATGAGTGCAGCTCCGATTCCTTTGTCGTTCAGGCAATAAAGGACGGCACTATAAGGGCTTGCGTGTCTCTGGACGGCTATGAAGTTGCGCAGATGGCGGCAGCGCGCATGGACGGACTTATTAAGGGGCAGGACTTTTCATCGAACTCATCACTTCCCGTTGTTTCCGAAATAATTACACAGGACAATGCGGAGGAATACTTAAAGCTGTATGCCGAGGCGGAGGAATTTTTCAAATAACTGATAAAAAATGTAGTGACGGAAGGCGTATTTTTGCTTCCGTCACTTATTTCATCAAAAAAACGCTG
>JAZRWQ010000034.1:0-9459 GCA_045599805.1 Eubacteriales bacterium
TTTTTTTGCCGGTAGACCGAGTTTTTCGACACTCTGAGAATCCCGTGCGTCAGCACGGGATTCTGTTATTTGTCAAATGAAGGGTTATACATATAATAGTTTTTGCAGTTTAAAGAATCCTGCACTATGCGCAGTGCTTCACCGAAGCGCTGGAAGTGAACTATTTCGCGCTCTCTCAAAAAGCGCAGGGGGTCTCTTACCTCGGGGTTGTCGCAAAGCCTTATAAGGTTATCGTAGGTAGTGCGTGCCTTCTGCTCTGCCGCCATATCCTCGGTAAGGTCGGTTATCGGATCGCCGCAGGACTGGAAGGTGGCGGCGCTGAAGGGGGCGCCGGACGCGGCGGCAGGCCACAGACCGGTCGTGTGGTCAACGTAATAGGGAGCAAAGGACGAATTTTTAATCTGTTCGGGGGTAAGGTCGCGGGTAAGCTGATGAATAATGGCGCAAATCATTTCCATGTGGCCGAGCTCCTCTGTGCCGATGTCCGTCAAAAGCCCCGAAACCTTGCCGTTTTTCATGCTGTAACGCTGTGAAAGATAGCGCAGCGACGCGCCGAGCTCGCCGTCCGGACCGCCGAACTGCGATACTATTAAAGAGGCGGCGTTCGCATCGGGACGGGTTATATTTACCGGGTATTGTAAAAGCTTTTCATAATTCCACATTATGCGCAGCCTCCTTCCCACGGCCAGGGGCTGTTTACCCAGTCAAAGCATTCGGTGTTTACCACGTCGGCGCTTGTTATCGGCGCATATTCGGCAATGTATTTTGCCTGCGCTTCCTTTAAAAGGTCGCCGGTGTAGTGGTAATAATCGAGAGCGGTGCCGTCGTTGGGATGGGTGTCAAGGTAAAGCACGGTATCGTGACGCGCAAATTTAAGCTTGGCTATATCGCATAAAAGAGAGTATCTCTCGCTCATCTTATGCACCTCCCGCAAAAGGGCTTATCAAGGGCCTTGAATATGGTGCCTGCCCTGAAGGCCATGTCTGTATCATAAAGGTTTTCGAATTTCTGCATGGGCACGTAAGCCATGCCGAGCGCAAGCCCCTCGATGCCGTTTAAGCTTTTGGCGGCATACTCGCACGCCGGCTTGTTTGCCGCATCATACGCGGGCACACGGCAGCCCATAGAGGGACAGGTGCGTGCGTTTTTGTAATCATTCATAAAAATGACCTCCTTTTCACTACACATAGTATACCGTGTATAAAAAGGAGGTTACTTTTTGTTTTTTTCATAAAAAAATCGAGCCTTAACGGCTCGATTTCAATGCTTATTCCGTCTTTTCTTCAGATGAGGCTTTCTCTGAGGTTTCGCCTTTCATAAGGTCGCGGATCTCGGTAAGCAGTTCGATCTGGGGATCGGGCTTGGGTGCCGGTGCGGGAGCTTCTTCCTTCTTCCTGTGCATTGCGTTGATGCCCTTAACAACGAGGAAGATAATGAATGCAACGATGATGAAGTCGATTATCTTCTGGATGAATACGCCGTAGTAAACTGCCGTCTCTTCTATATCGCCGCTTGCTTCGGTAAGCACGATCTTAAGATTTTCAAAGTTAAGACCGCCTATAAGCTTGGCGATAAGGGGAGTGATGATATCGTTTACAAGGCTTGTAACGATAGCGGTGAAGGCTGAGCCTACGATGATACCTACTGCCATATCGATCACGTTGCCGCGAGATATGAATGTTTTGAATTCCTCAAAAAACTTTTTCATTTTTTTATACTCCTTTATCTTTTTATGGATGGCTCAACGTATTTTGAGTCCACCCCAAGGTACTCTTCCAGCGTAAGTCCGCTGCGGTAAATGCTTTCCGCCTCATCACCTACGTATCTGAAATGCCACGGCGCGTATTTGTAGCCGGTTACGGGCGGCTTACCCTTTGGATAGCGCAGGATAAAGCCGTACTTGTGCGCGTTATCGCGGCACCATATGCCCTCGGCGGTATCCTCAAACTCCTCGTCTATGCAGTTTATGTCAAAGGCGAGCCCCGTTTGATGCTCGGAAAAGCCGGGACGGGCAATGGAGCGCTCGGCGTATTCCTCGCCGTATTTATCGTATGCCGTCCAGTAAACGCCGTATTGGTTTTCGTAATCGCGAAAGCCGGAGAAGTTGAATATATGAACGCCGCACTTTTTTGCATCGTCTGTCATTCTCTGCAGCGCCGCCTCGGCCTTTTCGTTTACCTTGCCGAAATCCTTCGGCAGCGAGAAGGTTTTGTTTGCTATAAGTATTCCGTTTATATATGTAACGCCGTTTATGTTTTCCGTTTTTGATGAAATGTCAACACGTATTTTTCTTGCGCTGTCCGGCTCATTCTCTATCTGCGCGATTATATATGCCGTGCCCGTCCTTTTCGGGGTAACCACGCCGTTTTCGTCAACCTCGGCAAAGTCCCTGTCGGCGGACATGTATATTGTCTTTTGGGCTGTTTCACATTCTATCTTAACCGGTGTGCCCCACACCGTTTTAAGGTGGGTTTCCTTTACGGGCAATAGCGAACAGTCAAGCTTCATTATCTGTAAACCTCGTTGGTCTTGTATGCCGAGTCGATGCCTAAATATTCTTCAAGCGTAAGTCCGCTTGCGTAAACATCGGCGGCGGCATCGCCTATGTAGCGGAAATGCCACGGCTCATACATATAGCCGGTTATGTCCGTTTTGCCTTCGGGATAGCGCAGTATAAATCCGTATTCGTGCGCGTGCTGAATGCACCATGCAAATTCATCGGTATCTTCAAAGTCCATCGAAATGGAATTGAGGTCAAAGGCAAGACCTGTCTGATGCTCGGAAAAACCGGGACGTGCGGTTGAGCCTTCAACGTAATCAAATCCGTATTCGTCATACTCGCGCCAGTAGATGGCGTACTGCGTGTCATAGCCGCGGTATCCGGAGGAAACGTAAATATTCAGTCCCTCCGCAGCGGCGGCATTTGCCCACTCGTCAAACGCGGCGTCTGCCTCGTCATTGTAGCCGCCGAAATCCCCCGGCAGTCCGTATGACTTGTTTGCTATAAGTATATTGTTTACGTATGTAACGCCGTCTCTTTCCTCAATAAGCGGCAAAACGGATACCTGCACCGAATCGGTAAGCGTATTGTCATCCGCAAAGCATGCCGTAACGGTCAGGGTGCCTACTCTTTTCGGAGTCAGCACGCCGTTTTCAACCGATGCGTAGTTCTCATCGCTTACCGTCCAGGCAAGCTCTCCTTCACCCGTTTTCTCCACGGGTATTTCAAGGGAAGAACCCCATGTAACCTCAAGACTGTCCGCGCTTATCGCAAGCGTTCTTTCTTTCTTTTCCTTCTTTTTGTCCGGTTTGCTGCTTTCCGACTGCGAGGCACTTTCTTCGGTATCGGGCTTTAAGCCTATAACGCCTTTGGCGGTCAGAATTATCGCGGCTATAAGTATTGCCGCAAGAACACCGAGCGCTATCAGCGCGATGTTCTGCCCGGTCTGCTTTTTATTCTTTTTTCCTGGCATAGAGTATCACTCCTTACATGATATTATATTAAACCTTTTATTAAATTAAATCAATATATTTTTATGAAGCCGAAATGGCTTTTTTAATATACCCAATTTATGGAGTATGCACAAAAACATGATTTTATTTTACATATTTTACTGCAATCATACAAAAAAACAAAAAAACTGAAAAATAGGCTACACTTTCCACAAAAATACATTATAATGTATATATCATTAAATTACGAAAGGGACAAAAACAATGAACAAAACTAAAATGATATCCAACATCTCTGAAAAGACCGGCCTGTCCAAGACTGCCGTTACCAAGGTAGTTGACGGTTTCATCGCTGAAATCACCGCAGGTCTTAAAAAAGGCGACGTAGTTCGCGTTGCAGGTCTCGGCAAATTTGAAGTAAGAGCAAGAAAAGCACGTACCGCAGTTAACCCCCGCACCGGTAAGCCCATGAACATTACCGATCTTTCCGTTCCCGCTTTCCGCGCAGGCAAGCCCTTCATCGAAAAGGTAAACAAGTAATTAAAGCTTACAATGGAAAGTCCCGAAAACCTCGGGACTTTTTCTTTTTATCTTGAAATATTCTCTGCTTTGGGTTACACTTATAAAAAAAGGAGGCGCATTTATCATGATTTTCAACGGATTCAATGAAAACCTCGGAACGAGGGTAAAAACGGCGATGCGGAAAATAATTGCCGAAAACAAATGCACCGGCAACGGCATTATGATAGGCAGGGGCAATAATCTTTGCTATGAAGGATACGAGGGCTTCTGCGATAAGGAAAAGACCGTTCCCGTAAAATTCGATACCGTATACAGAATGTACTCCAACACCAAGGTGGTAACGGCGGTTGCCGCCATGCAGCTTTGGGAGCAGAATAAATTTTCCATGGCAGATCCTTTATATAAATACATCCCCGAATACCGCCACATGAAAGTGGTTGAGATCGACGGCAAAATACACGATGCGAAAAACCCCATACTTATCCGTCATCTGTTCACCATGACCTCCGGACTTGCCTATGAGGATGACCACGGCTACTATAAAGCCCTTGCCGACAAATGGCAGAATGCGCGTGCAAACGGCGAGTACTGGGACACTCTTCGCGGTGCGCGTGAGCTTGCCGCCTGTCCGCTTGTTTTCGAGCCGGGCAGTCATTACCTTTACGGCATGTCCTTCGACGTGCTCGGCGCACTCATTGAGATATGGAGCGGCATGAAATTTGCCGACTACTGCAAAAAATATATTTTCGAGCCGCTGGGTATGCACAGCACCGGCTTCGGACTTGCCGATATAGATAAGGAAAAGCTGATAGGCTTCTATCAACGCGACGAAAACGGCGAGCTTTCCGAAACCGATACCAACGGTACGCCGATAATCGAAGCAAGCCTCGATTATGAACATCCTGCCTTCGCATCCGGCGGCGCGGGACTTTTATCAACTCTCGGCGACTATTTCAAATTTGTACGCGCCCTTGCCCTCGGCGGCGAGGCGGACGGTGTGCGCATACTCGGTAAAAAGACGGTGGAATATCTGCACACGCCGCTTCTCAACGCGGTACAGCGTGCCGACTACGCCTGCGGCGATCCCTGCTGCTTTGACAGCTCCTTCTCCTACGGTCTCGGTATGCGTGTGCTCACCGCGCCGCATAAAGTGACCTATTCCTCAATAGGCGAGTGGGGCTGGTCGGGCGCTCTCGGCACATGGATGCACGTTGATCCCAAGGAGGATATGTACTATGTTTATGTACATCAAACCTCTCCTGCCGAGCACGTGGGCTATATCCCGTATCTCAATGCCGCAATATATTCCTCAATGAATTAAGATTTAAAAGCACGCGAAAGCGTGCTTTTATTATACATCTAAAAGCCTTCTCCTCCGGAGAAGGGGGACCGCTTGCGGTGGATGAGGACAAGAGCTTTAAGAAAGCTTAAAGAAACAGTCCTTTATTACCTCATCAAAGCTCATACCCTCATCCGTCTCGGCTTACGCCGAGCCACCTTCCCCAAAGGGGAAGGCTTTGAGAGGAATGTATTTGATTGAAATGTATTTGATTGAAATTCCCCTTTCATATGCCGATTTGTACCAATAACGGTGCATTGTCTGTGATAATATGGTACCGTAAAGAAAGGGGAATGAAAAAATGAACAGTATAAAAACAAGGACAAAAGAAGTAAACAGAGAAGCTCTTTTAAATCTTATCGAAAACGTAAGCGCCGGCATGGGCAGCTGCGCCGTAATAGTGTCGCTGACGCTCATAATGCTCGACATCGCGCTGTGGAAAATCCTGCTTTTTCTTGCAGTTTCCTGTCTGCCTGCATGTGTCTTTCTGTGCCTTTCCCAAAGAGGCGGTAGGCAATAAGGCATATAGTGGGAAAATTTACAGAAATTTCTTGCAAATCCTCAAAATAATCATTGCAAATTGACTTTGAACATAGTATAATCTATATAGTATGTTTGGGTTCTGCGCCCCGATAAAAACCGGGCAAAAAGCTCAAAAAAAATAGAAAGGAAAAACGCTATGAAAAAGAAACTTTTGTGCATCATACTCAGTTTACTTTTAGTATTCTCTATGATGCCCGCAACCGCATTCGCCCTTGACGGCGACTACGGTACGACCGTATGCGGTCCTGTTACTTTTAAGTATCAGAGCGGCATATGGTATGACAAGGAACTGGCATTTGAAGTTTATGTAAACAATGTCCTTGCCAAGAGAGTAGACCATGTAGAGGTTACCACAAATTCTCTTCGTCGTATAGACTTAGGCTTTGAGGTTACCGATGGCTACAATTACGCAGTTACCGATATTAAAACCGAATCCGAATACTATGCAGATCTGTCCGATATCCGCGTAGCAGCTGACGGTAAGACCTACATCCCCGAAACAACGTCTTACAGATTCAGACTCGGCGATCCCGATGCAACTCTTAAAATATATCTTGAATTAAGACAGAGTACCGGCAACGATGCTATCGGCAATATCATCAATTCCGTTACAAAGAGAGGAAATACCTATACCACCAACTACCAGCTCTTTGAAAACAGAACCGATCTTGCTTTTAATTATTCATCCGTTGCTTACTCCGACTATGAGCCGGATAATTTTGCAAAAGTAAAGCTCTTCATGAGAAATCAGATAGACGAAGGTTCTTCTGATTATGTGGAAGCTGCCTATGCAAAGAATATGTCAAACAACTCCGACAACTTCATTATAATGGAGAGTAATAATTATTGGTTCTATGTAACCGGCCAGTACGGCGCAGTTACCGGAACCAGCAGTGCCGGCGTGAACGCAGTGAAGTTCGCTTCTGCCAAGAGCGCATCTGCCGTTAATCCCTGCATCTATAATGTATACGCATTCCCCGTAGCAGTTCCTCTTTCCACCAACGAAAATCTTTGCTCCGTTGCACAGAAGAACATTGCAGTTGACAGCGCTGCCAGCCGCGGCATTGAATACCGTAAGGTTGAAGTATATATTGATGACACAAAGGTTGACGAAATTTCCATTACAGATGGAAAGGGAGTTGTTCGCAACTCCATTCTCTTCCCCAATCGCGGCAACGCAATGGATCCCGACGATCTTATCATTACCCAGAACACCGCAAACCAGGACGGTCTTGAATTTGTAAACGTTACCGTTGATAGCGCAAACAAGACCTATAAGATACACTATAAGACTACGGGCGATCCCTTGGCTCCTGCTAAAGAAGCGGCAATACAGGCTATCAACGATGCTGCCGGTCCCGAAGCATCCCGCTCCCAGGCTGTTGATGATGCGGCAAAGGCAGCTATCCAGAATATCAATAATGCAAATACTGCCCAGGGCGTTGAAGATGCAAAGGATGCCGGTCTGCTTGCAATCGCAAAGCAACAGGCTATCGAAGCTATTGAAGCAGCAAAGGGAGAAACTCCTTCCCAGGCAGTAATAGATATTGCTACTGCCGCTGAAGGCGATATCAACAGCGCAACTACCGTTGCAAGCGTAAATGAATTAAAGGAACAGGCTTTAAAGGATATTGCTCTCCAGCAGGCAAAGGAAGCAGCTTGCGCTGCCATTGATTCCGCCGCTGCATCTTCCACACTTGCCGAGCCCGCCAAGACTCAGATAGTTAGTGAAGGCAAAAACGCCGTTAATGCCGCAGCAACCATCGAGGGCGTAACCGCAGCCAAGAACGATGCTCTTGCAAAGCTCGACCTTGCTCTTGCAAAGCAGATAGCCAAGGAAGCTGTTGAAAACGCCGCAGGCGAAGAGCGTTCCGATGAGGTAGAAGCAATCGTTGAAAAATACAATAACGAAACCAACGGTCTTATCGACCAGGCAATCGATCAGGAAGCAGTAACCGACGCAAAAGAAGCAGCTTTACTTGAAATCGCAAAGCAGCAGGCAAAGGAAGCTGTTGAAAAAGCCGCAGGCGAAAATCCCTCCGATGCGGTAGAAGCAATCGTTGAAAGATACAATAAGAATAACGGTATAATAGATAACGCAACCGGCATTGAAGATGCTAAGCAGAAGGCAGCCGATGCCGTTAAGGAAATCGAGCTTCAGCTTTTAAAGGAAGCAGCATGCGCCGAAGTTGATAAGGCCGCAGGCGAAAATCCCTCCCAGATTCTTCAGTATAGAGTCAGATTAGCAAAGGAAGATATAAACCGCCAGACAACTCCCGAGGGCGTTGCCGCTGCACTTGAAAGAGCACTGGGCACTATAGCGTTGTCCAAAGCAAAGACAGATGCAATTAAAGCTATTACAGAAGCCGAAGGCTCAAATCCTTCTGCTGCAGTTGTAAGAATCGCAAGCGAAGGTATGATTGAGGTTATTGCTTCAAGAGGTTCCGTTGAAGATATCCAGAAAATAGCAGAAGATACTATTCTTGAAATAGCACAGCAGAAAGCTTACGAAGCACTTGACAAAGCAAAGGGCGAAACTCCCTCCGACGAAGTTAAGGCTATTGTAGCTCAGGCTAAGGCTGATATTGCAAATGCGGCAGATCCCGCAGAGGTAGCAGAAATCCTTGAAGATGCCCTGCTCGCAATCGCAAAGCAGCAGGCAAAGGAAGCTATCGAAGAAGCCGCAGGTCCGGAAGAAGACCGCTCCGAAGAAATCAAGCAGCTTGTTGAAGACTACGAAAATGAAATCAAAGATGCTCATACCATCCCGGAAGTAAACGAATTAAAGGATGAAGCTCTGCTCGCAATCGCAAAGCAGCAGGCAAAGGAAGCTATCGAAGAAGCCGCAGGTCCGGAAGAAGACCGCTCCGAAGAAGTTCAGAAGATAGTTGAAGACGCAGAAAAGGCTATCGATGAAGCAGCCACTTCCGAAGCTGTTGAAGAAATCAAGGAACAGGCTGTTAGCGATATCGCTCTCCAGCAGGCAAAGGAAGCCGCTATCGCAGCTATCGAAGAAGCCGCAGGCGAAGATCCCTCCGAGGAAGTTCAGAAGATAGTTGAAGAAGCTGAAAAGGCTATCAATGAAGCACAGGATATTCCTCAGATAGAAGAAATTCTTGAACAGGCTCTCGAAGACATCGCTCTCCAGCAGGCTAAGGAAGAAGCTATCGAAGCCATAGAAGACGAAGCAAACAAGGAAGGCGAAGAAACTTCCAAGGAAATGCAGGAAATCGTTGATGAATACGAAAAGAAGATCAACGAAGCAGAAACCGAAGAAGAAGTTGATAAGCTTAAAGAAGAAGCTCTCGAAAAGATAAAAGAGCAGTACGAAGACGAACTTAAGAAATATAAAGAACAGGGCAAGAAGAAGCTTGAAGAAGAAGCCGGCGAAGAGATTTCCGAAGAAGTGCAGAAGATTCTTGACGAAATGTTCGAAGAAATCGATAATGCCAAGACCAAGAAGGAAGTTGACGATATCGTTAACAGAGGCATAAAGAAGGTTCAGGAGCAGAAGGCAAAAGAAGAAGCTGAAAGAAAAGCCAGAGAAGAAGCCGAAAGAAAAGCTCTGGAAGACGCCAAGAAGAAGGCTATCGAAGAGCTCA
>JAZRWQ010000035.1:0-3658 GCA_045599805.1 Eubacteriales bacterium
TTGTTTTGCTTTAATACATAAATAAACAAAGACAGGGTATTTATAAAGCTGATAGCTGAAATAATTATGTAAACAATAAATTTACTTATGAATTCAAAGCTGTAAACCTCTGCCGCAGCCTCCATTGCGGCAGATTCCTCCATAAGCTCCGCACCTGTTTGCAGGTGACAGTAATCCATAAGCTCTGCCGAATAGTTCTGTTTATATAACGGGCTGACAGAATTATTGAACATTATCCGGAAGGTGCCGGCGCAGTACCCGTCAAGAACGAAATCGGAAAAGGACATAAATACACCGTAGCTGTCGCGGATATCCTGCTGTGCATACGGATTTTCGGGATCGTAATCAATAAATTCCTGCTCAATGGTAACACCGGCGGATGAATAGTCAACAAGCGTCATACGCTTGGAGCAGTAATAATCTCCGGCATATCCTTCAAGCGAATATACGCCGCACACATTATAACTTTTATCAGATATCGTATATGTATCTCCAACCTTATAACCTGCCTGATACGGTACTATTACATTACCGGGAGACACCCATTCACCGGTGTCGGGGGTGAACGGCAGCCTTGCCGCGTTAATACCGATGATGTCTATATCATCGTTTGTCATATCCATTGTGCAGTAAAAATCGACCTTTTCGGCATTGTCGGATATATATTTTGTTAAAGCGGCATACTCTGCCTGTCCAAAACCCGAAGTATTATATTCTATCGCCCTCTCAATGCTGCTGTAGCCGCTTATGGCTTTGGACATAGACACACTTTGCGAAATATATATGTTTATTGCACATGAGCTTACTGTTATTCCAAGTAACAGCAATATGGCGATAACCGTTTTATGTGCAAACATATTCTTTATATTTTTTAAGCTTATTTTTATAAGTCGCATAACTTTGCACCTATTTAAGATTGTGTATATTATCCTGCGGTAATATCTTTATTGAATAGCTGTTGTATTCCCGGGACTGTTCTTTCTTTTCGCCGGTCCCGAAATAATGAAATACAATATCTTCATCAGACACAATTCCATGGCCGGAGACCTGTAATGTATTTGCCCCCTTTACGCCCTCGACCGTTTCGGGGGAAGCGTACTGATCGATAAGATACTGTACCTTTACATAGCCGTCGGAGCACATATGATAGGTTTCCAACAGACCGCCGTTCGCGTTTATTCTCTGAAGCGTACCGTAATACAAATCCCTTGATGAATCGGGAACACCGCAGCTGTTTTCCGCCCATTTGTCCTGAAGTAATAAAACAGGATTGAAGGATAAGGATATATCCTTACCGATACTGTACGGAGATTTTTTATACCAATTCGTATTTTTGTAAATGGCATCTATCGTATTGTCAAATTCAGTACTGCTGCCCAATTCTTCTGCGGCATACACGCTGCCGCGCCATACGACCTCCTTGGTTAAATCCATTGATGCTATATCGGCAAGCTCGGCATTGAAAAGATGCACCGTTTCTTCTACCAAAAGATTACCGTTTGCATCATAGTTTAATTCCTTACCGGCGGCTTCCATTGCCTTTTCATAATCAACATTGCCGTTTGCGCAGAAGAAGTAATATATATATCCGCCGCCTTCAACCTTGCAAACGGTATAATAACAAAGATCATTGACTTTGCGGAAAAAGTTTATGGGGAAGGCATTGTCGTTTAGCGCCTGTGCAGTATATTTTTCGGGATTTTGCGGATAATACGGGCTTATTTTATATCCGTCAAGCATAAGCTCATATGAAATGGTAGGCGCGATTTCGTCAAGCGGCGCGCTGTTGTTTATGGGCGGAAACCAATATTCGCCATCCACCGTCTCCTCTGCCTGCACTTCGGGGAAAACTATCTCTTCTTTTTTGTAGTTGTCGCTGTGCCATGTCTCTCCGAATATTTTATCCACCTGCGCACGGTGTTCCTTAACCGCGTCGCTGTCCTCGGGAAAATAGCTTTCCGTGTTCATTAGTGATGACAGGTCGTCCTTATTCAGCTCATCTCTTAAATGGTGGTCTTCGGTATAATTTTCAAAGGTATAAAACCATCCTTTGGAGTCTCCGATAAGAAAAACAGCGAATGCCACTACTATTACCGCGATACCTATTACAACACCTTTTTTCATAAATTTCTCTCCTTTGTGTTCATATAAATGTCGCCCTGCCGCAAATTAGTCAACTAACTGAATTTAGTATAATTTATACTGTTCCGGAGTATGTGCTATGGCAAGTGGGGCATACAACCCTCCAAGCATTCCATACAGTGGTATAAGTAATACTTGATGAACCGGCATAACGATATGTTGATGTGACTCTACCTGTTCCAGATGCATAATTACCGTAATAACTATATGTTGTTGCATCTGAACCTATTTTATATTTACCATATACATATGCTTCCTGTGTTTCAGTATTACCTTGTGAATTCTTGGTTACACCGTATGCTGTATTACCGCTTGCATAAGATTCAGCATAAGAATGGTTGCACGGGTAAGTCGTTCCTCTTGCAAATACAGATATACAGCCCACAAGCACTACAACAACTAATACCAACAAGATAATTCTTAATGTTCTTTTCATGGGAAACCTCCTTTAATTTAATATGGCAGAGCGACATACTATACTATATCCAAACAATTTACTATAATGATTTATTAAACAAATTCAAAATACCATTGGAATCACGCCTCTCTTTAAATAAAATATTTATTCTGTTTAAATTATACCATATACAAAATTCGGCTGTCAATTATTATTGCGCTGATTTTTTTTAGTTTGTTTGATTTTTTATTGTGAAAATATGTTACATTTGGGCAAAAAATAAGCCCGGAAAAACCGGGCTTATGATGCTTATGCCTCTGCGGAGATCTCGCCGTCCCTTATTATGTAGGTCTTATCACATTTCTTTGCGACCTCGGGGTTATGGGTTACGATGATTATGGTTTTGCCGGATTCGTTGAGCTTCTTGAAGATGTTTACAACGTCTTCGGAGGTGTGGGTGTCGAGTGCGCCGGTGGGCTCGTCGGCAAGGATAACGTCGGGCTCATTTACCAGGGCGCGTGCTATGGCAACGCGCTGTGCCTGCCCGCCCGAAAGCTGATTGGCACGCCTCTTGGCAAGATCGGCTATGCCTAAATTTTCAAGTATCGGCTTTATGCGTTTTGACGAGGACTTTAAGCTTTCCTTTGAGAAAAGCAGGGGCACCATTACGTTTTCCTCAACGCTGCGGTCGGCAAGCAATCCGAAATCCTGCAACACGAAACCGAACTTTTTGTTTCTGAGTGCCGCAAGTTTTTTCTGACTTAACGAAGCGACCTCTTCGCCGTCGCAAAGATAGCTGCCGGAAGTTAAGGTATCCATACAGCCGATGATATTAAGCAGCGTGGATTTGCCCGAGCCGGACGGGCCCATTATGGCGATCATCTCGCCCTTTTCAACGGTGAGGTCCACACCGCGAAGCGCCTCGACCTCGTTGGGCTTGCCTTCGTTATACTTTTTGATGATGTCTTTTAAATGCAGCATAAAATCATTTATCCTTTCTCATTATATTTGAAGGTGACAGCTTTGACATTTGTATAAACATAAGGATCGAAGAAAGCAGGAACAATACAAGAATAAATGCTATTGAAGCACTCAGGCTCAAACATTTTGTTTCATACG
>JAZRWQ010000036.1:0-26670 GCA_045599805.1 Eubacteriales bacterium
CCATATAAGCGAGCAGTAAAGTCCGTTTATCACCCATGCGGCAGCCATAACGGGGATAGACTGCGCGAACGCCATAAACAGGTTTGCCGTACCGCATCCGAAAAAGCCCACCGATACGAGTATGGAGGGGTTAAGCTTGTCGCCCAGCACTCCGCTTATAAGCTGACCTATGCCATAGGCGGCAAACAGCATCGAGGTTACAAGTCCGAGCTGTGTTGTGGTAAAGCCTTCTGTCTGCGCTATGGCGGAAATGGCGGTGCCGAAACCGTACCGTCCCGGGTATGTAAATATGTAGGCTATAAAGGCAGCGTAAAATACCTTTTCATAGTCCTCGAGATTTTTAAGTCTGCTCATCATTAAGCTCTTCTTTTCTTGTTTTTGGGAATTCACACCCTGTGATTATAACATTATGAAGGCGGATATTCAATAAAAAAATAAAAATCTATTGAACAATAACAGTTTTTGCTGTATAATATTTTTAATAAAAACTACATAAAAGGAGATATATGACCTATGGTAATGAGATCCGAAGACAAAAGCTTTGAATTGAGACAGTTTATGAAGGGCGGCGACGGCAGCGTTGCAATGCGCACCTTCAAGCCCATCCCCTCTCTGCCCGAGCATTACAGAGTATTCGGCGAAATGCATATCAATCCCGGCTGCTCCTGCGGCAGACATACTCATACCGGTGAAAGCGAAATCTACTACATTTTAGAGGGCGAAGGCGTGCTGGACGATAACGGCGTTGAGAGAGTTGTCAAGGCAGGCGATATCGGCATCTGCTATGACGGCGAATTCCATGCCATTGCAAACAAAACCAATTCACTCTTAAAGGTTCTCGCAATCGTAATAACCAATAAGTAAAAAATATTATCCCGTAGAGATACGGGATAAATTTTTAGGAGAATATTATGGGAGATAAAATACTTTCCTTTACATACGGTTCAAAATCCTTCTCCGAATGCTTTAAGCTTGTAAGCGATGAGGAGAGCGGTACCGAAAGAACGCGTGTATGGCAAAACGGCGGCATTACCGTTACCAACGTAATGAAATCATATCCGGAATTTGATGCTTACGAATGGGTGAACTTTTTTGAGAATACCGGCAAAGACAATTCCGAAATAATCTCATCGCTCTGGGACTGCGACCATTTTGTGGCTTTTGAGCCGGAAGAAAAGCGCACTCCCTGCGCATGGCTTAAGGATGTTAAGGATACCATACATATAAACGCTCCGGGCGGAAGCGATCTTCACGGCAGCGAGTTTTACTGCAACACCGAAAGCTACCGCGATCTGCACTATGTAAATCAGCTTCTCGGCGGCGACATAAAGAGATATTCCACCATCGGCGGACGTTCCTGTGACGGTCACGCGCCCTTTTTCAACATCCATAAAAAGGGCATGGGCGTAATCTTCGCCGTAGGCTGGACGGGCCAGTGGCATTCCGAAATAGAATGTGTGGAGGACGGCATCGTTTTCCGCTCCGGTCTGGAGGACTGCGAATTTTACCTTGAGCCGGGCGAGAAGATACGCACGTCATCTGTCACCGTTATGCACTACGAGTGTGACGAAACAGATTCGCAGAACAAGTGGCGCCGCCTTGTGAGAAAGCATTTCTCGCTTGTCGGTCAGCCGGGCAGACAGACCGAGGGCACGATAAGCTGCAACCTTTGGGGCGGCATGACCACAGAGGAATGTCTGCGCCGTCTTGATAAGATATCCGAGTATAAGATAGACTGCGACCATATCTGGATGGACGCCGGCTGGTACGGCGAAAGCCCCGGCTTTTCACCCGATGAATTTGAAGGCGACTGGTTCAATCATACCGGCGACTGGCGCGTAAACCCCTACACTCATCCCGACGGACTGCGCCAGGTTTCGCGCCGCATCCATGCTTCCGGCAAAAAGTTCATCCTTTGGTTTGAGCCCGAAAGAGTGCGCACCACCACGCCGATATATAAGGAGCATCCCGAATATCTGCTTTCAAATCCCGATAACCCCGACAATATGCTTTTGAATCTCGGCGATGAAAGGGCGTGGAACTACTGCTTCGAAACCCTTTCCGGCATAATAGATGAGCTTAATGTTGACTATTACCGTGAGGACTTTAATTTCCAGCCGCTGTATTACTGGCGCTATGCCGATAAGGATGGAAGAAAAGGCATAACCGAAATAAAATATATCATGGGACTGTATAAGCTCTGGGATGCGCTGCTTACAAGATTCCCGAACATGATGATAGATAACTGTGCATCCGGCGGCAGAAGAATAGATATCGAAACACTGCGCAGAAGCGTGCCTTTATGGCACAGCGATACCCAATGCCCCTCCAATGCGCCTGCCGAGGCCTGCCAGCAGCAGCTTATAAACTACGCTATGTGGATGCCCTATTTCGGCAGTACCACCGGCAGACTTTATGATACCTATTACGCCCGCGGCAATATCTATCCCTGCACGGCAACCAACTATTCCTTCTCGCAGAAAACGCCCTTCGGCGACGATGAGGAAAAAATGCTGTGGCTTAAAGGTATTATAGAAGAGGCAAAACAGATTCGCCCCTACTTTGACGGCGACATATATCCGCTTACCATTCCGGGCGAGGCGAAGGATACCTGGTCGGCTTATCAGCTGAACTGTCCCGAAAGGACAAACGGCATGCTTATGCTCTTCCGCCGCGATGAAGCTCCCTATGAAACCTGCCGTTTCTTTTTACGCGGTCTTGAGCCCAATACCTGCTATACCTTTATGGATAAGGATACCAAGGAAAGCTTTAATCTGACCGCAGGCGAGCTTAAAAAAGGCGTTGTGATAACCATTCCCGATAAGCACGCTTCAAAAGTGATTTTCTACAAAAAAGCATAAATAAAAATGCCGTCCTTTGCGGAGTGTTCTAAAGGACACTCCGCAACGAAATAAATCCCTTACGGGATTTGTGAAATGCGCTTCGCGCGTGAAATACGCCTTCGGCGTGTGAAATGCCTGCGGGCGTGAGTGGATTTATTTCATTTCACATTGCGAAGCAATATTTCACAATCGCTATGCGATTATTTCACATTTGCCAAAGGCAAATATTTCACTTAAAATACCAACTGAAAAGAAAAACAGGCTGATTTTGATTGTCAGCCTGTTTTTACTTATAAGTGCGCACTTACTCACCACATTCTGTGGTGGTCATCTCACAAAACTGTCCTTTAGAACACTCGGGTTTGGACGGCATTTTTTATGCGTCGATTGTATGCGTTCTGGCATATTCGGAGGGGGAAACGCCCATTATTTTTTTGAACTGCTTTGAAAAATGGTAGGCGTCGTAATATCCCGTCAGCTCCGCCGTTTCGGTCACTTTTCTGCCCGATGCCAAAAGAAAGGATGCATACTTTATTTTACATTTGCAAAGATATTTTATGGGCGTTATGCCGTATTCCTTTTTGAAATTATTTTCAAGGCTTCTGACCGAAATTCCGGCGACTTTTGCAAGTGAGGCTATCGTGTAATCCGCCCACGGTTGCTTTTCCATAAGCGTTTTTATGCCGTCAAGCTTCTTTGTGCCCTTATGCTTTACGCTTACCGAAAGAATGATATCGTAAAGTCCCGATATATAATGCTGCATCAGCGCGGATTTCCTGTTTTCGTCCTTGATGAGCGCGGCAAGAGAAAGTTTTTCGAGATATTCTCCGGCTCTTTTTGATATAAGCCCCGTAATTTTACAGGGTATATCATATCCGTCGGTAAGCTCTTTGCCGTTTGCGGATAGGGTAATGTGCGCCCAGTTAAGCGTGCCGCAGTCGTCCATCCATATATGATGGTATATGTTCGGAGGCACAATAAGGGTTTCGCCCTCGTTTATGTCTATATTCTTTTCGTTTATTCTGCAATGGTATTTGCCCTTGCAGACGTATACCATTACGGTAAAGGGAAAGCAGCGGTCGAACTGTTTGTGAGGTGTTTTTTCTGCCGCCGTCTCACCCAAATGGAAAACATATTCCGAATTCATAAGATCACCGCCTATATGATACCTGAATTTGCATTGTATTTCAAGTAATTTTTTTGATATTTGCGATTATTTACATTCTTTTGCCTTTTTATACATTGTATTATCCATTGCCTGTCATATACTTATTTCAAAGGAGTGATATTATGATAGACGAGCTTAATGAATTATTAAACCCCAAAACTCTTCCCAATTTCCGTTTTGACCGCCGCGCTCATTACGAGGGCAGTATAGACAAGGCGGGCGGCAATGCCGACTGGGACTGGAATCTGTATCAGGACGGCAAGGGTGAATATGTGCTCTTTGAGCAGTACGGACCGGGCTGTGTTTACAATTTCGTTCAGCACAGATTCATAGTAAGCGAGCAGCCGACGTTCAGATTCTATTTTGATGATGATACCGAGCCGCGCTTTGAAATAATGCCGAATCAGTTCGGGGAAAAATACCCGTTCATTACGCCGATTGCGGATAAATTCATAGGTCCCAAGCCGCAGGAGACGGAATACAGCACTATCAGAGTAGTACGCTCCTTCGTTCCCATGCCCTTTAAGAAATACTGCAAAATAACGTCGGATATTCCTCTTCTCGGCAATCATACCGGCGGCGGTGGCTGGGGACATGTGGTATATCATACCTATACCGATAACGAGCCGGTAAGCTCATTCGATCCCGATGATCAGCGATACAGATTCCTTGCGCAGAAATGGCGCACGGTAGGATCCTTGCAGATAAGCGGCAGCGCAAAAAACGTCGGCGCGTTCACACTGAAACAAAACAGCGAAGCCGTTATTTACGATTCGAAAACAAAGGGCGCGATCTGCGGCATGAAGCTTCAGACGGCGGACTTTAACAGAGAAGACCTGTTGAATTTAAGAATAAAGCTCAGATGGGACAGCGAGGAAAAGGATGCCGTTGATCTGCCCTTCGGCGCTTTCTTCTTCAACGAGCTGGGCTATCATAAAACGCAGTATCTGTACGCCGGCTGTGATGCGATGGGCGGCTATTATAACTATTATCCCATGCCGTATTTCGAAAACGCGAAGATAACCGTTTATAATGAGGGCAGAGAAATAGATTTTCTGTATGCTCAGATTTTCGAGTCCGATGCGGAGTATGACAGGGAAACGTCGGGGCATTTCCGCGCATCCCTATACTACCCGAAAAAGCATACCAAGGGCTCGGACAGCATAATAGCGACCCTTGATAACGTTCACGGACACGTGGCAGGCTCGATAATCACCGGCTACGGCATTGAGGACGGCGCACGCGCCGACTGCGAGGGCGATGCGAGAATCCATTTTGACGGACTGCGTACGCCCTGCATCGAAAGCGACGGCAGCGAAAGCTATTCCTGCTACGGCTGGGGCTTTATCTGTCCGCCGCAGTGCAATCCCGTAAGCGGTTATGACGGCAGAGATCTGGAAATACATACCGACTGGAGTATGACAAGGCTTTTGCCGGGAGATGTATATCCCTTTAACGGTAAGCTTCATTTTGCCATAGAATCCTTCGGCAATAATGACGGCGATATGTTCCATTCCGGCGCCGTTTTCTATTATGGCGAAGAGGGCGCAATCGAGGAAAAGATCCTTGAATTTCGCAGAGGCTCCGAAACACTTACCGCCTATTTCGAGGGCGATGACGATGATATCCCCGTTACCCTTAAGGGCGACAGAGGTGAAAAAATAACCCTTGAAGTCAATACCGACGCAAAGGAAATCATTTTAAGAAGAGTAAGCGATCAGAGTATGCGCGGCCAGAGAGCCGACGTATACCTGAACGGCGAAAAGCTTGAATATCCGTGGTACTGTCCCGACGGCAACGGCATCAAATGCTGGCTTGAGGATGAATACAGAGTCTCCGTGAAAACGGGCGGCAGACAGATAATCGAGATAGTGCCGGTAAACGAATTCAACCAGTTCGGAATCGATGTTTGGGTAAGGAGATAATTATGGATCTTCTTTTCTGGGCAGGGCAGGGGCTGTCCTTGTTATCCAACGCCATACTGCTTGTTGTGTCCATTCTTAAGGTAAAACGCAAGGTACTGCTTTTGGCAAACGTTGCAATAAACCTATTGCTTGCCGCCTCCTACTTTTGTTTAAAAGGCTATTCGGGCGCGGTGTGCAGTCTTATCTGCGTTGCCGTTGTGGCGGTATTCTATTTCAAGGATAAAATACGAAAGCATATATGGATACCCGTGCTTTTTTCCATAGCCTTTATAGTTTTCGGAATACTCACATGGCAAAACCTTGCCTCGATTATTCCGGTTATCGGCAATATCATTCTCGTTATTGCCTTCTGGTGCGACAATGAGCCCACGATAAAATCGCTTATTGCCGTAGTTGCCGCTTTATGGATAATCTACAACATCATAATCCGGTCATATTTCGGCGTTATCGGGCAGTCCTTAAGCTTTCTTTTCAACATCATCTGCGTTTTCCGCTACCTGAAATCCAAAAAAACCGAATAGTATCTTACATAAACTTACACCGTAATGCTTGACTTATTTTTATTTGGTGGTATAATATTCTCAAATAATTTAAGGAGATTAAATTATGGAAAGGCTTCACGTATCCAACCGATATTATTACCTTTATTCCGTAAAGCAGGGATAAGGGCAATTCGTGTTGACTGAAGCGTATTTTAGCGTATCAAAAGCCGCACGCATATTGCCGTGCGGTATTTTTTTATTCTGCGCTGAATAAAGCATTCGAAAGGAAATAAAAAAATGGTTATCAAAATCGTCGTACTGATTCTGTTCTTCGCCGTAATGATCGGCGTAGGCCTTGTCTGCCGGAAAAGCGCGAGCGACCTTAACGGTTTCGTGCTCGGCGGCCGCAACGTAGGCTCATGGCTCACCGCCTTTGCTTACGGCACCTCATATTTCTCCGCAGTAATATTCGTAGGCTATGCGGGACAGTTCGGCTGGAAATACGGCGTTGCCGCCACCTGGATAGGGCTCGGCAATGCATTCCTCGGTTCTCTGCTTGCATGGGTAACTCTGGGCAGACGCACCCGCCTTATGACACAGCATTTAAGCAGCGCTACCATGCCGGAATTTTTCGGCAAGCGTTTTGAATCAAAGGCGCTCAAAATCGCCGCTTCGGTTATTATTTTCGTCTTCCTCGTTCCCTACACTGCATCTCTCTACAACGGTCTTTCCCGCCTTTTCGAAATGGCGTTCGGCATAGACTATGTATGGTGCGTTATCGGCATGGCGGTGCTTACCGGCATTTACGTGCTTGTCGGCGGCTACATGGCAACCGCGGTAAACGACTTTATTCAGGGCATCATAATGCTTTTCGGCATCATTGCCGTTGTCGCCGCGGTGATAATGAGCAACGGCGGCTTTACCGAAGCTTTCAATTCTCTCTCCGCCATAAAGTCGGAGGCAAATCCGAGCCTTAACGGCGCATTTGTTTCCATTTTAGGTCCCGAACCGCTGAGTCTTCTCGGCGTTGTACTGCTTACATCCCTGGGTACTTGGGGACTGCCTCAGATGGTAGGCAAATTTTACGCAATAAAGAACGAATCGGCAATCAAAAAAGGCTCTGTTATCTCCACCGTATTTGCCGTTATCGTTGCAGGCGGCTGTTACTTTTTGGGGGGATTTGGCAGGCTGTACGGAGACGTTATAGAATACTCCGCCTCCGGCACGCCGGTTTACGACAGCATAATTCCGGGAATGCTCGAAAAGCTGCCCGATATTTTGCTTGGTGTCGTAATAATCCTCGTTTTGTCGGCATCCATGTCCACCCTTTCTTCGCTTGTGCTTACCAGCGGCTCCACCCTTACACTTGATATAATCGCACCCGCCGTTAAGAAAAAAGGCGAAATGGATGAAAAGGGAAAGCTTTTATGCATACGCATCCTCGTGCTTTTCTTCATCGCGGTATCCTCGGTAATCGCCATTGTTCAGGCAAAGAGCTCGGTAACCTTCATAGCACAGCTTATGGGCATTTCCTGGGGCGCGCTCGCCGGCGCATTTCTCGCGCCCTTCCTCTACGGCTTATACTGGAAGCGTACAACCAAGGCTTCCGTATGGGTAAGCTTTATAGTTGGCATCGGCATCATGTGCGGCTGCATGTTCTGCAATTTCACCGGCAAAGTATTCATCTCCCCCTTCTTCTCATCGCCCATCAACGCGGGCGTGCTCGCAATGCTGGCAGGACTTGTTATCGTTCCCATAGTAAGCTTTGTTACCAAGGCTCCCGATAAACATACCACCGAAGAGATGTTCTCCTGCTACAACAGAACGGTCACCGTTAAAAACACCATCGCTCTGGGCGAAGAAAAATAAATCCGGAAAAATATTGACAGTCTTTGAACTTTTCGGTTCAAAGACTGTTTTTTGTGTGAAAAACATTGATATATTTATTATAGTATGGTAGAATATATTGAATTACTATGACGCACTGGGGGGGGAACTTATTTGTTTAAAGCGGATTATCATTTGCACAGCCAGTTATCCTTTGACGCAAGCGCCTCTCTTACCGAGATTGCGCAGGCGGCATCGGATAAAGGAATAAACGAAATATGCGTTACCGACCACTATGAATGTGCACGGCCCAAGATGATCGCGCGCAATACCCCCGTGGATGTGATGCGCAGGGAATATCTTAATTCGGTCGCAAAGAACAAAGCCGATGTTTCAATTAAATTCGGCATTGAGCTGGGCCAGCCCTCGCATAATTCATACAAGGCCGAAATGGCGCTTACCGACGGCGGATTCGACTATGTACTTGCCTCGGTTCACGGTGTGGGTGACGATATCGTTATGCACCATGTGGATTACACCGATGCTTCCTGTTACGATGCCATCGAAAAATACTACGATGAAACCATCAAGGTGATAGAGTGGGGCAAGTTTGACGTGCTGGCGCATTTCAATCTGTTTTTGAGAAATGCCGCAAGGCAGGACGTTACGCTTGATTTGGGCCGGTTCGACAAGAAAATCGATGAGATAATAAAGGCGCTTGCGCAAAGCGGCAAGGGCCTTGAAATAAATGCCGCAAGCATATATCAGGCTTTGGGCTATGCTCTTCCGGGCACGGAGATTTTAAAGAAATTCAGAGAGTACGGCGGCAGTATAATAACCGTAGGCTCGGACAGCCACGAGATGGCAAATATAGGGCGCGGACTGGATGCTGCTTACGATATGGCAAGGGCGGCAGGCTTTACAAAATGTGCGCGTTTCAGCCGGCGAAACGTAAGCTTCTACGATATCGTTTAAATTATGGACGTGAATATCAAAACGGGGTGCAAGATAAATCTCACCCTTGATATAATAGGCAGGCGGGATGACGGGTATCATCTTCTCAATACCGTTATGCAGAATGTTGCGCTGTATGATTATATATGCCTGCGTGAAATGAAAAGCGGCATCGCAATAAACTGTGACCTTAAATACATCCCCTGCAATGAATCCAATATCGCGTACAAGGCTGCCCGTATGTTCTTCGATTTATCGGGGATAAACGGCGGCGTGTATATAGGCATGAAAAAGCTTGTGCCGGTATGTGCCGGTATGGGCGGCGGAAGCGGCAATGCCGCAGGCGTGCTGTACGGGCTGAACGAGCTGTTCGGAAGGCCGTTATCCCTTGCCGTATTAAAAGAAAATTCGGTAAAGCTCGGTGCCGATGTGCCCTTCTTCTTTGACGGCGGGCTCTGCCTTTGCAGCGGCGTGGGCGAGCATACCGAAAAACTGCGCAGTATGCCCGAATGCAGCATAGTGATACTTAAAGACGCGCGCGGCATTTCAACCCCGAAAGCCTATGCCGATTTTGATGCGCATCCGAAGGACACCGAATACACCGCTAAATTCATTCCGGCGCTCAACGCAAAAAGCTTTGAGGATATCGGCAAATCAATAGGCAACGTGCTGTATGACACCTCAAAGGATATCTGCCCCGAGATACGCCGCAATATCGAAACTTTGCGTTCTTACGGCGCCTATGCCGCAATGACGGGCAGCGGCTCTGCCGTGTACGGTCTGTTCGATGACAGGGAAAAGGCCGTATACTGCCACAAAAATGAAAAAGATAGGCATGACCGCGTAATTCTCACATCCGCAGCGGACAGCGGCTATGCTCTGATATAAGGAGACAAAAACATGAAACTCGGAATAGTAGGTTTGCCGAATGTCGGCAAAAGCACCCTTTTCAATGCAATAACCGACGCAGGCGCACAGTCGGCAAACTACGCCTTCTGCACGATAGAACCCAACGTGGGCGTTGTTGATGTGCCCGACAGCCGTCTTGACGCTCTTAATGAAATGTACCACCCCAAAAAGAAAACTCCCGCCGTTATCGAATTTGTTGATATCGCCGGCCTTGTAAAGGGCGCATCGCGCGGTGAGGGACTGGGCAATAAATTCCTCGCACATATAAGAGAGGTTGACGCCATCGTTCACGTTGTAAGATGCTTTGACGATATAAACATTATCCACGTTGACGGCAGCGTTGATCCCGGAAGGGACACCGAAACGATAAATTACGAGCTTATCTTCGCCGATATGGAAATGCTTGAAAAGCGCATCGACAGAGTGACCAAGTCCATGAAGGGCGACAAGAGTCTGGCAGGCGAGCTTGATTTATTAAAGCGCGTATATGCCGCACTTGAAAACGGACAGCCTGCAAGAAGCCTTGAATATACCGAGGACGAGGCGAAGATTCTTAAGGGCATTTCGCTCCTTACCTCAAAACCCGTGATCTACGCCGCCAATATGGATGAAGCGACCTTTGCCGGCGGTGTTGAGAATAATCCGTATTACACCACCCTTTGTGAGATAGCCAAAGAGGAAAACGCGCAGGTTCTTCCGATATGCGCCGCATTGGAGGCTGAGATTGCCTCTATGCCCGATGATGAAAAGCAGATGTTCCTCGATGAAATTCATCTTGAACATTCGGGACTTGACAGAATGGTAACTGCCTGCTACTCACTTTTGGGGCTTATCAGCTTCCTTACCGCAGGCGAGGATGAGTGCAGGGCGTGGACTATCGTAAAGGGCACCAAGGCGCCTCAGGCGGCAGGTAAGATACATACCGATTTTGAAAGAGGCTTCATCCGCGCCGAAACCGTATCATTCAGCGACCTTATGGAGTGCGGCGATATGGCAAAGGCAAGGGAAAAGGGCCTGCTTCGCAGTGAAGGAAAGGAATATGTAGTGCAGGACGGGGATATAATCCTCTTCCGCTTCAACGTATAAGGAGTAAAAAATGAGCTTTAAGGAAAAACTCAAACTCTGGTTTTTAAAGGAGGATCCAAATCTTCCTCCGATGACTCCCGGCGTAAGGCCGAAGGCGGGCGAGCTTTCTCCCGGTACGAAAGAGCTTAGGGAGGCGGGCTACAGAGTACCCATCATAGATACTCTCCGCGGCGTTTGTCTGATAGTCGCCGCCGTTTACGAGTTCTTTTATGTAATATATACCTTCGGTATGCTTTCGGGCACGGGAATAGCATCCTTTGCCGCGGATTTCATAAACGGCGATACGATGCACTACTGGGTATTCGGTTTCGAATTCGTATTCGTGCTTATTTCCGGCATATCGGTAAATTACAGCAAGAATAAACTCAACCACGTTTTAAAGCTTCTCGTTTGCGCCGTACTTATAACCGTCGGCAGCGGCATCTTCTTCGGTTTTGAGGATGCTGTCTGGTTCGGCATGGTGCATTTTCTTACGCTGGCATGGCTTGTATATGCACTTATAGAGAAAAAATGGGGCGAGCTTTTTGACAAGGTAAGTCTTACCGCGTGGATAGTTCTCTTCCTGCTTTCCTATATGGCGATAAAGTATTACCATGTAAAGCCGATAATGATAGGTGATTTCGAACTGCCCTATTACTTTATAGGCTTTACGCCTCTGAATTATATGCCTAAAGAATTTTTCGGATTCCTACCCTGGATATTCGTATTTTTTACCGGCGTTACACTCGGCAAATACCTTGACGAGGGCATCATCCCCGAACCCGATTACAAATTCGGCGTGCCCGGCATAGATATCATCGGCAGAAACGGCATGCTGATATATCTGTTACATTATCCCGTAATATACGGCATAGTATTGCTTTTAGATAAGATATTCTGATAAATTGCATTGCTGCAAAAGGAGATACTACATTGGCAGAGAATAACCGTCCTGACAACAAAGATACAAACGGCTCGTCCTATATAAGCGACAGCGAGATTTCTCAGCTCAGCCCCGAGGAAATGAACTTCTTCGATATTCTTAAAAAGGATATCCCTGCGCCCGAACCCAAGGAAGAAGCTCCCGCCTCCGCAGAGCTTAATGAGGAGGATCTGTTCCTTCTGCGCTCCATGAGAGATGAGGTTAAGGCGGAAGAAAATAAAGCGGCCGCCACGGTAAGCTCGGATATGGATGACAGCGAGAAGGCACTTTTCGCCGTGGTAAACGAAAGCGCAAAGCGCAAGGCGGCTGAAAATGCAAAGGCACAGATGGATATGGATGCGCCTGCCTTTGCGGATAAAACGGAGGAAGTGCAAAAGCCGGCAGACCGGGAAAATACCGAAGCACCGGCGGATGATAACGTGGATATGGGCAAAACCATAGCCGTAGAGAGTGTAGGCGCGGCAGAAGAAGCTCTCGTAAATATGGATAAAACCATAAAGATTGAAAAATCCGCGAAGAAATCCGATAAGGTAAAGCGTCCATGGTGGCAGAAGATACTTTTGGGACTCTGGTCATTCGTAAAGATACTCTTCTGGTATATCTGCATCGCTGCCGCCGCGCTCGCCGCAGGTATCGTCATCTTCATCATGTGCCTCAATCAGTTTGAGGATCCCGAGCTTGATACCCTTTTTGCCAACCGCTCGCTTGACCAGACGACTACCATCTGGGCAAAGAAGGTGGATAGTGATGAGTATGAGCAGATTGCTGAATTATACCTTGATGAAAACCGCGAATGGGTAAACTATGAGGATATGCCCAAGTGCCTTATAAATGCGCTCGTTTCCATAGAAGACGAACGTTTCTGGACTCATCACGGCGTTGACTGGAAGCGTACCGCAGGCGCCATTGCCAAGTACATCGCCGGGGTTGACGATTTCGGCGGCTCCACCATCACTCAGCAGCTTATAAAGAACATAACGGGTGATAACGACTATTCGTGGCAGCGTAAAGCAAAGGAAATCCTGCGCGCTTTGTATATAGAAAAGAAATACGACAAGAAGGATATTCTTGAATATTATCTTAATACCGTATATTTCAACTACCGTGCATACGGCGTGGGCAAGGCAAGCGAAATGTACTACGCCAAGGATGTGCGCGATCTTAATGCAGCAGAGTCCGCGGCATTGGTAGGCATCGTACAGATGCCCGCATCGTGGGAGCCTTACTATCATCCCGATGCAAATACCGAGCGTAAAGAGCTGGTGCTCGGCAAGATGTTTGAGCTCGGATATCTGAATGAGCAGGAATATGAAAGCGCGATGAAATACCATATCCGCTTTAACCCCAACGGCATGGATATGCAGTATGACTCCAACAACAGCTATTATGTTGACCAGGTAATAAACGATGCCATCCGCGACATCGCAAAAGAGCTCAATATGGAAGAGGATGCCGCAGAGATTTACTTCTATAAATCCGGTCTTAAGGTCTATACCTGCCTTGACCAGGAGGTACAGGCGGCGCTTGACCATTGCTATATCGAGGACGAGTCATGGTGGCCCGAGCCCGATATTGATGAAGACTATCAGTCGGCAATGTATATAATGGATCCGCATAACGGTCAGGTATTCGGTATCGCGGGCGGCAGAGGCGAAAAGGTTAAGCGCGGACTTGACCGCGCAACGCAGTCTCCGCGTCAGACCGGTTCTTCGATAAAGCCGCTGTCGGTATACGGCCCCGGCATCGAAGAAGAGGTAATCACAATGGGCTCCGTTGTGGACGACGTACCTCTGGCATGGTTCGGCGCAAATCCCTATCCGCAGAACGTAAGCCGTGAGTATAACGGCAAGGTTACCATGTATCAGGCGATTCGATCTTCGCTCAACGCCACTCCGGCGCAGATACTGCAAACACTGTCATATCAGACGCCTTACGAATATCTTACCGAAAGAATGCACTTCCAGTATCTGTGTGAAGACGATATCAACGTCGGCGCAATGGCGCTCGGCGGTCTTACCTACGGCGCTACCGTTGCCGAAATGACCGCGGGCTACGCTTCAATCGCAAACGGCGGCGTTTATACCGAGCCTATCACCTATACGAGAATAGAATACCCCGACGGCAGAGTTCTTATAGATAATGTTCCCGAAACAAACCGCGTATTCTCCGAGCAGACGGCATGGCTTATGCAGTATCTGCTTGTTGACGGCGTAAAGTCGGGCTTTGCATCGGTAGATCTCAATATGCCGGTAGCCGGTAAAACCGGCACCACCGACAGCGGCGTTGATAAATGGTATATGGCATATACCCCGTACTTTGTGTCCGGCATCTGGGTAGGCTATGACGAAAACAATATAAGCCTTGACGGTGCGGGCGTTATGTCCACCATTTCAAGATACGCATGGAAGCACGTTATCGATGAGGTAATAGAAGCCAAAGGCTGGGAAGGCGGAGAATTGCAGGAACAGCCGGACGGCATCGTTCAGGCATCCTACTGCCTCGACTGCGGCGGTTCTCTCACAGAGTACTGCTCGCTCGATCCCAGAGGCAGCCGCATCGGCACGGCATACTATAAAGAGGGAACAACTCCCGGCCCATGCACCTGTCATACTCCCGTTTACATCTGCTCCGAATCCGGCATGGTAGCTCATAACGGCTGCCCCGCAGCGGAAGTAAAGTGCCTTGTTCTCACGGAACGCGCCTTTACGCATTCGGTTGGCGTTCCCGATGCAAACTATATGTGGATGAATATTCCCGAGGGCATACTCCCGTCCTTTGACGGTGTCGCCTTCCAGAACGTGCTCGGCATAGGCAACAATGTCGGCACGGCTGACGGCGTACAGGTAAACCATCTTTGCACCGTCCACTCGGTACCCGCGGGACATGAGCCGGCGCTCTTCAACCCCAACAATGTTATAGCCGCTACCTGCACGATAACGCCTAAATCCAACGCCAACGCGCAGCTTTCGTTCACCGATCCCGTTCAGGTAAACAACGGCGAAAGCTACTCGTTCAGCGTAACCGCAAACAACACCTACAATATAGTTTCGGTAACCGCCGGCGGCGTCGAGCTTACCCCCGATTCCGGCGATAATCAGACAAACTACTACACCATCCCCGCGGTAACCGATAACATAAATGTTGCCGTAAAGGTGCGCAAGGTATCGCTTTGGTAAAACATATCATAAAAGAGGCTCACAAGAGCCTCTTTGTATCTGCCCGTAGCTCAGTTGGATAGAGCGTCAGACTCCGACTCTGAAGGCCGTGCGTTCGAATCGCATCGGGCAGACCATGAAAACCCCTCTTTTGTTTATCGGACAAAAGAGGGGTTTTCAATGATATCCGTTCCTTTCCGGAACGGATGATATATCTTCGATATGATATCGCACTTCGTGCGATGATATACGCCTGCGGTACAAGAAGAAACATTATCTAATCTTTACTCGTATATTGAAAAAAGTCTGTACCTGTGTTAAAATACAACCATAACAAATAAGGAGATATAACATGAAAAAATTATAAATTCACCCGAAAATGTTGAAAGCGAAATGCTGTCCGGTATGATAAAGGCATACCCCGACAGAATAGGCAGAAGCGATATAATCATGGTAGACTGTCCCATAGCCGAGGGCGCAATATCCGCATCGCTTACCGCGATATCCGGCGGCAGTTTAAATGAGGTCGCCGAGGAAGCAAAAAATGTGTCCGGAGTGCCTAAATGGTGATAAGACCTTGTAATAAATTACAAAACGGAGTATAATTAAATTACCAAATAAAAAAGAGGTAAAAAACTATGGATATCAAAGCTAAGATCACCGAAAGCATCGAAAAAATCACAAGCGACAAATCCCTTCTCGACAAGTTCAAAAAGGACCCCGTCAAGACGGTTGAGTCGGTAATCGGCGTTGACCTTCCCGATGACGTCGTAGGAAAGATCGTTGACGGCGTAAAGGCAAAACTTGCCGCAGGCAAGCTCGGCGATGCCGCCGACAAGCTCAAAAAGTTATTCTGAAAAAAGTGAGCATTGAATTCAATGCTCACTTTTATTTATCTTTCGGTTATTCTGAATCGGAAAATCGAATCTCCGCCGTACCACATCGGCTGATTGCAGCCCGTTATTGTCGTTTGTGAAGCCGAAAGCTATTACAAAATCATCAAATAGCAATTCACTTCCGTAACTGTGCTGGTACATCACGGTTATTTCATCACTGCCGTTTCTCCATCTGAATACGGGCGGCATATCGGGCAGGGGAAAGGCCGGGTTTATGCCGAGATGCAGAAATTTAACGCCATATTTTGCCAGATACGGTATGATTGCCTTCGTGTGCCCCGGAACATCCGACATTTTTGCCGCAGTTGTTTTCTTTCCGTTAATAGCCGTCTGATTTACAGCTAATATACGTTTATAACATGTTTGCCGTTTTTGAGGGCATATTTCATCGTGTAATAGGTGCCGCCTTTCAGGCGCGAATCCTTGTAGCAGATAAGCACGTCGCTGTTGTCCACCATGTAGCGGTTGCGCTTAAACATACAGTCCGATGAGTAATTTTCGCTTACGTAAATCACCTCGTCTGCCATAACCTTTATGTTGTAAAGGCAGAGCTTTTCGAGGTCGCTCCAGTTTTTGTCCTGCTCCCTGCATGGCAAAGCAAGGATAAGCTTTACGTCTCCCTTAAGACGGCGCAGGGCGATAACGCAGGTTTCGCAAAGCATATCAAAGCCTATCGCGCCGCCGGCGATAAAGGTGCGCGCACCCATATCGTAAAGCTTTTCTATTTCATCCATTATGCGCTTTGAAAGCGCTTCCTTTTCGGCATCGGGGAAATGCCGGTGCCCGCTGAAACAAACGGTCATACTTCCTCCGCACTTTTAAGGGCGCGTGCTATCTGGTCGGGGCAGGAGGTGTCCTTGAATCCGCACTTTATCCCCGAAAGCTTCTTTATCGCTTCATCCTTGTTCATTCCGGTGATAAGCGCTTTTATCCCCTGCAGATTGCCGTTGCAGCCGCCTTTTATTATTATTTCTTCGATAATATCGTCATTAAGCGTTATTTCGTAATATTTTGAGCATACGCCCTGCGGCGTATATGTTATTTTTTTTATCATGCTTTTTTAACTCCTTTTCAAACCGATTATACAATAAACGCCGGATGTATGCAATACGAATTTTCAGGAAAAATTCATTTTACAAATCGCCTTCCGGATGATATAATTATCTTATTAAGGAAAGGTGATATAACATGAATTACGATATGCCACCCGAAGAAAACAACGAAACCGTAACCGGATCCGGCGCAAGCCGCCTTGAAAAAACGGTGTCCAAAAAGAAGAAAAAGAAAAATATAATATACGACATACTTATTGCAATATGCCTTATCGTTTTCGCGGTAAGCGCTTTCTATCTCGACCGCTGGATGTGGGATAACTACAAGTCCGGCAAAATTACAGAGGAAACGAAAGAGATCGCGGAGGTTGAAACCGAGAAGGTCAAAACCAAAGGCGGCAAGGTCATTGCCGGCATGGAGGGCGATGAAACGGAAGGCGAAAAGGACTACCTCGATCTTGACGTTGAAAAGCTCTATGCCGCAAATCCCGATGCCGTAGGCTGGATACGTGTAAACGGTACGCTTGTCGACTATCCCGTTGTTCAGGCAGGCAATAACGATTTCTATCTCAGGCACGACTTCAAGGGCGATTACAGCGATGCCGGCTGTCCGTTCATGGACTACCGCAACAACGGCAAGGATATCAAATCCAATAAAAACGTTATAATCTACGCCCACGCGCGCAAGGACCGCTCCATGTTCGGCTCGCTCGATTATTGCCTGCAGCCCTGGTGGTACGGCGAGTCATCCTTCCCATATATCAGATATACCACGCTGGATGAAAAAACCGTCTGGAAGATATTCGCGGTTTATACCGTAAATGTTGACGAGTTTTATTATATTCGCACCGAGTTTGCCGACGATGCCGACTTTATGAAATTCATAGACGAAATCAATAAAATAAATGAGCACAACTTCGGTGTTGACGTTTCCGCCGATGACACGATAATGACTCTTTCCACCTGCTCCTACGGCAACAAGGACCGTCTTGTAGTTCAGGCAAAGCTTATACAAAGCGAAGCAAGATAAAAAATACCGCAGCAAGAAAAAAATACCGCAGTCTTATGACTGCGGTATTTTCAGCCTGTCGATAAAGTCGACAGGCTTATTGAGGTCGACAAAACGACGGGATATTTTTCGTTCTTTTCTTCGTAGGCGTACAGAGGTACGGTAGAGGAAAAGAACGGAAAAAGGCAATAATGACGGGCGAAACGCCCGTCATTCCTTTTTATTGCAAATTCTCGTTTGGTGTTCTGTTTTGGTGTTTTTCTTTTCCATTGCCGGTAGACCGAGTTTTTCGACACTCTTAAAATACCGCAGTCTTATGACTGCGGTATTTTATGA
Organism: Eubacteriales bacterium; assembly: GCA_045599805.1. Classification (GTDB taxonomy): domain Bacteria; phylum Bacillota; class Clostridia; order Oscillospirales; family UMGS1783; genus JAZRWQ01. The sequence goes on from JAZRWQ010000036.1 coordinate 18,565, forward strand.
GAAAATTACAACAATTAAATTCAGATAATGCCGAATTTCTCCATTTCGGCGGAAAGATTTTCGATAAGTACCTTAAAGCCTTCGTTGTTGGGATGGCATACGTCTGCATACAGTGCCGGATCTTTCGGCAGAAGAGTTCTGCCGTCAACAGCGGGAATGTTAAGACGGCTGCACACCTCAAAGGATTTATCTCTTATCCTCAGTGCCATAGCTTCAATCTTATCACGGTCGGGATCGCCCGTGCCGTAGTTTGTCATGTAAAAGGGAGTTATGGCAATTTTCTTTGCATCAGGGAATCTTGCACAGAGATTTCCGTAGAAATCCTCGATATTGCGGCATATTTTATCATAATCGCCTACAAATCCCATATCGTTTGTACCAAGCTCGGTAATAACGATGTCGGGCTTTATTTTAAGGTTTTCTTCAAAATAGTCGCCGCGATGAATTTCTCCGCCTACCGATAAATTCAGGTAATCAAGTCCGTATTTTCTTGCAAGCCGCGGAACGGGGGCAAGGTAGGGGTTTTGACCGAACAGTCCCTGGAAGATAGAATCGCCTGCCATAAGCAGCATCTTTGACTGGTTTTTTTCAACCGGTTTCCAGTTGCCGAGATCAAAATTCTTGAACGTAAGATTATAACCTACCGGCAGATACATACATATTTTAGTCATGCCCTTATTTTTAAGGTAGTACGTGTTGCGGTATGAAAACATGGGTGGAAGCAGAGTTTCGGTGAACTCTCCGTTTTCCGTTACATCAATACCGGTGTAAAATACGTAGTTTGTCTCGTGGGTATACTCCATCTGCAAATCAAAGCTTATTTCTTTTGCATCGGTGTAAAATTCAATGGTAATACCTGCCGGACAAAGCCCGTAGGGAGTGCGTGGCTGCTGCCAATAAAAGCCGAGGCGTTCATTGGTAAAACGTGATGGAATTATTCTTCCGTCGTCAAAAACGGTTACCTGAATGCAGTGCTTAAAAATCTCTTTAATGTTTGGCATATTCTGCGTTCCTTTTCGTTTGGATTATAATAAGTGCTCTATTTAATTATAGCACCTATTTTTCTTTAATCAATAATCAGTCGCCGAAATATGCTTTAACACGAGAAAGAATTGCATCGTAGTAGTTAATATCGGCATGATCAGAGCCGCCTACGAATGCAACGGGAGCGTCGATTTCAACGAACCATTCAGCTTCGCTGCCGTTAAAGGTCTTGCCTGCAAAGAGTTCATCAAGACGGTCAACGGATGCTGCGCATTCATCGTACAGGGGCTGTGCAACGATAGCGGCAACCTTGCCTTCCTTAACGAGCATAACGTTCTTTTCGACATAGTCCATACCGATAACTATAAGATCGGTCTTGCCGGTGTTTTCCATAGCTGCTGCCCAAGTCTGCGGAGAAGAACCGGTGGTGCCGAAACCTGCAACGATGTCGGGATTGGAGGAAATGATAGCGGTAACCTTGTTTGTACCTTCGGTAACTTCGGCGCCCTCAAATACAACATCGAGAACCTTAAAGTTTGCGCCGGACTTAACGATGGTGTCACGGAAAGCGTCAGCTGCTGCGTTTTCGGTAACGTTTGCGCTGTTCTGGGTAATGCCGATAGAGCCTTCCTTAATGCCCTTTTCTTCGAGCTTGTTAAGGATGAATTCAGCACTTTCAACGCCGTAGCTTGCGGGCTTGCAGGAAAGTACACTGTCTATGAAGTCTTTGGTATCGGAATATTCATGAGGGAAGTGAGGAACTACGATATAAGTGCCGTTAGCTTTCATTTCCTTGCAGAATTCGTAGCAGCCGTCGTCGCCCCATGCGAGCATAATGCCCTGAGCACCGTTGGTAACTGCGGATTCCCACTTGGTGATAAGCTCCTGAAGAGAGCCTTCATCCAGACCGGAAACAACGGGTTCATAACCTAATTCTTCGCCTCTTTCAAGGAAGCCCATTTCCATTATACGGCAAACGGGATTGTTGATAGAAGGCATGCAGGCTGCGATCTGAACCTTTTCTTCCTTGGATTCTTCCTTGGATTCTTCTTTGGATTCCTGTTTGGATTCTTCTTTGGATTCTTCTTTCTGAGCTTCGTTATTGCCGCAGCCGGCCAGCAGGGCAAATACCAAAAGCAGAGAAAGTACGATTGCTAAAAATCTTTTCATGATACAGTCTCCTTTTATGAAATTTTGGAAATAGGGAAGCTTCCGTCTTTAAAATATCACGGTTATTCCCTGTGATAAATATATTTATCAAACAAAAAATATATAAAATATTTCTTCGGGAAAATGCGCCTTTATACGACTGATTTTCGAATATTGACAATTATTTAAAAATAATATATAATATATTTTGCAGAGAATATATAATAATTTTCATAAGAGATGAAGAGATATGAATGAAAAAATCGCGCTACCGCATCTTTTATCACACCGTGTATTTTATCGGAAGAAATTCTTCGTGGAACGTCAGGCATTTGATGCGTGGTATGTTTTGCTTGTGGAAGCGGGAAGCTTTGAAATCAATATGATGGGCAGACGCTCGGTAGTAGGCGAAAATGAGATGTGCGTTTTTCCTCCGGGCTGTTATTTTGAAAGAAATGTAATTGAGCCGATATTTCATCATGAGATAATTTTGAAGTTTGATGAAAGCGAGAAAACCTTAAAAGAGCTCGGGCAGTATTACACCGGCAAAATATCCGTATTCGATAAAACCCGTCTTGCTTCAACCATGCAGCATCTGCGCGCTCTCAATGAAGCGCGTATAGATAATATGGAAATATATCAACATTATATAGAAGATATATGGTATCAGATAGCGATGGAAAGGGTAGTAGAATCACAGTTTACTCACCGTCATCTTATGCTGAACGGCGAGGCAAAAGATAAGCTTGTGAAGCAAAGTCTTGTCATTTTCGATGAAAAAATGGATCAGAAAATAGTCATCGGCGATGTTGCAAGGGAGCTCGGTGTAAGCCCTGCGACTTTATGCCGGAGATTTATAAGTGACCTCGGCACAACCCCCAGCGATTATCTTATAAGAATGAGGATACAAAAGGCAAGACAGCTTTTGGTAGGCACGCAAAGCCCTTTAAACGTCATTTCGGATGTGTGCGGATTTGATAATCAGTTTTATTTTTGCAACTGTTTTAAAAAGCATTTCGGGGTTTCCCCGTCGGCTTATCGCCGCTCAAGCGGCGTCAACGGCGAAATATGATTTTTTTGCCATATCTTCCATAAATATATTGACAATATAGTAATACTGCCATATAATCGATAATAGTATATACTGTAAGGGAGGTTTTCAAATGAATTATTGCGTTTATTGCGGTACCGAGCTTGATCCTATGGATGGGGTTTGCCCCGAGTGCGGCGCCGAAATTCTCGATCCGCCTCCTCATTATACTCCTTTCGAGAAATTGAGTTCTGCGGCAGAGCCGGTAAAACCGGCAGAAAACGATAAAACTCAAAAAGCGCTTTCCCCCGGGGACTACATAGTATCAATATTTCTGCTCTCCATTCCCATTCTGGGACAGATAGTTGCCTTGGTATGGGCGCTTGGCGCGGCAACCAACCGCAACAGAAGAAACCTCGCCGCAGGCGTGCTGCTTTTGCAGATAATCTGCGCCGCCATCTGCGTTGGGCTCTATTTTGTGCTTGACTATTTCCAGCCGGTATGGATAACAAACTTTCTGGAAGCGCTTACCCCATTGAAGGATTTTATTATGTAATCTAAACGGAGTCCAAAGGACTCCGTTTATTTTTATCTGTTCACCATAAGCAAAAGCACTATTGCTACGAGAACTACCCACCATATATTATCGGTTTTCTTGCAGTCGCAGTCGAACATTGAAATCCCTCCTTTCGCTATGTTATATCATATTCGGGAAGCGAAATTATCGTGAAAGTATTGCGCTTATAATAATTTAATGATATAATTAGCCGAAAGTTACAAATTGTAATAATTGGAGGGATTATTATTTTACTCCTCTTTATCGCGGTATTTTTCCTTGTCGGCTTGGTTTTTGCCGCCATATATCTTATGGGAAAATACAGGCATTTCAAAGAGCTTGACGGATACTGTGCCGATTCGCTCAGAGATATAGATGCCTTTATAAAACGCAAATATAATGCCGTACTCAGCATTGCGCGCAGTATGCGCGCCAGCACGGAAGAGATCTCAAAAATCGCGTCCGAGCTTGAAGCTTCGCCCTTTACCGTATTCTTCAGCGATAACGAACGGGCAGACAACGAAAAATTTTTAAAAGAAATAAGCGAAGAATTGAACGGTATTTTATCGCAGAAGGAGCAGTGGCGCTCAACCTACGCATATCACGAATATGCTGTGACCGTGCGCGCCTGCGATACCGATATAGAAAACGCCAAGGAAGTTTATAACGAAACGGCAAGCGTATATAACCGCGCGGTAAAAAGATTTCCGGGCAGCCTTCTTGCAAAGCATCTCAAGCTTAAGACGAAAGAGCTGTTTACGCTTAAATCTGACATATAGAATACCAAAATCATAAAGGGGAATTTCGTTGAAATTCCCTCAGCCTGTCGATAAAGTCGACAGGCTGGCTGAGGTCGATAAAACGACGGGATATTTCCCGTTCTTTTCTTCGTAGGCGTACAAAGGTACGGTAGAGGAAAAGAACGGAAAAAGGCAATAATGACGGGCGCATGGCGTCCGTCATTCCTTATTTTGTATGAGTAAAATAACTATCGGCGCGGTGCAACTGCAAGTCAATTCTTCTTTTATTTGCCGGTAGACCGAGTTTTTAGACACTCAGAGGGGAATTTCGTTGAAATTCCCTTTCTTTTTTTATGTAAAAAATTATAATAAAAACCAACAATAACCGACCTTGTATCTATTGTAATTTAAAAGCAGATGTGATATATTATATCATGTATGATAATATGCCATCTATGTGTATAGAAGGGACAAAACCTTTTTATATTTATAAAAAAGCAAATTATTAAGATAAAAGTTTAGGAGGAAAAGCAATGGCACTTACCAATGAACAGATCGAGCAAAAAACGGCAGAGCTGAAAGAGTTTATTGAGCTCAACAAAAATGCAAAGGGCCCTCTGATGCCCATTATGCAGAAAGCTCAGGAGCTTTTCGGTTATCTTTCTCTCGAAACTCAGACTGTTATCGCTGACGCACTTGACATCCCCGTAAGCGAAGTATACGGTGTTGCAACTTTCTACGCTCAGTTCTCCCTTGAACCCAAGGGTGACAACGTAATAAGCATCTGCACCGGTACCGCTTGCTATGTAAAGGGTGCGCAGAAGATAGTTGAAGAATTTGAGAAACAGCTGGGCGTTAAGAGCGGTACAACTACCCCCGACGGCAAGTTTACCCTTGATAATACCCGCTGCCTCGGCTGCTGCGGTCTTGCCCCCGTTGTTGTTGTAAACGACGATGTATACGGCAAGGTTACGCCCGACCAGGTCAAGAACATAATAGCTAAATATTAAGATCGGAGGTAAATATCAGATGAAAACATTGGAAGAAATCAAATCCATGCAGGCAGAGCTGAAAGATACCGTCGGTCTCCGTCCTGCTGATGCCAAGACCACCCGTGTGCTCTTCGGCATGGCTACCTGCGGCGTTGCTTCCGGCACCGGCGCAATCAAAACCGCTATGGAAGAGGCCGCCAAGAAGGCAGGCATCACCAACGTTGAATTCGTTCCCGTTGGCTGCATCGGCCTTTGCCAGTATGAGCCTATCGTAGAAGTACTTGCTCCCGGCAAGGAAAAGGTTACATACGTTAAGATGAACGTTGAAAAAGGTCTCGAAGTATTCGAGAAGCATATCGTAGGCGGAAAGCCCTTAGGCAAATACACCATGACCTGCGAAGTTGCTCCCGATCAGACCGGCGACGACGCTCCCGTTACCGCACTTGAAGAAACTGCTTTCTATCAGAAGCAGACTCGTATCGCTCTTCATAACTGCGGCATAATCAATCCCGAAAATATCGACGAATATATCGCTGCCGGCGGCTATCAGGCTCTGGGCAAGGCTCTGTTCGAAATGGATCCCGATTCCGTTATCGCAGAAGTTCTTGATTCCGGCTTAAAGGGCAGAGGCGGCGCAGGCTTCCCCACCGGTCTTAAGTGGAAATTCGCCTGCTCCAACCGCGGTCAGGTACAGAAATATGTATGCTGTAATGCCGACGAGGGCGACCCCGGCGCATTTATGGACCGTTCCGTTTTAGAGGGCGATCCTCATGCGGTACTTGAAGCCATGGCGATCGCAGGCTACGCAATCGGCGCAACCCAGGGTTATATCTATGTTCGTGCAGAATATCCTCTGGCAGTTTCCCGTCTGCAGATAGCTATCGATCAGGCTCATGAATACGGTCTTTTAGGTAATAATATTTATGGTACCGACTTCTCATTCGATATCGGCCTTCGTCTCGGCGCAGGCGCATTCGTATGCGGCGAAGAAACCGCCCTTATGAACTCTATCGAAGGCAAGCGCGGCGAACCCCGTCCCCGTCCTCCTTTCCCCGCAGTTAAGGGTCTGTTCCAGAAGCCGACTATCCTGAACAACGTTGAAACCTATGCTAACGTAGCACAGATCATCAATAACGGTGCCGAGTGGTTTAAGTCCATGGGTACCGAAAACTGCAAGGGCACCAAGGTATTCGCTCTGGGCGGCAAGGTTAACAAGACCGGCCTCGTAGAGGTTCCCATGGGCACCACCGTTCGTGAAATCGTTTACGATATCGGCGGCGGCATCCCCGGCGGCAAGAAGTTCAAGGCAGCACAGACCGGCGGTCCTTCCGGCGGCTGCATCCCCGCACAGCACCTTGATACCCCCATCGACTACGATTCTCTTAAGGCTATCGGCTCCATGATGGGTTCCGGCGGTCTTATCGTAATGGATGAAGACAACTGCATGGTTGATATCGCAAAATTCTTCCTGGAATTCACCGTTGATGAATCCTGCGGCAAGTGCACTCCCTGCCGTGTAGGTACCAGAAGAATGCTCGATATCCTTACCAGAATCACCGAAGGCAAGGGCCAGGACGGCGATATCGAAAAGCTCGAAGAGCTGGCTAACACTATCAGAGCCACCTCTCTGTGCGGTCTCGGTCAGACTGCTCCCAACCCCGTACTTTCCACTTTAAGATACTTCAGAGATGAATATGAAGCTCATATTTATCAGAAGCAGTGCCCGGCACATGTATGCAAGGCTCTGGCTGTTTACGAAATCGATCCCGAAAAGTGCATCGGCTGCTCACTTTGCGCAAAGAAGTGCCCGGCAGACGCTATCTCCGGCGAGCTTAAAAAGCCCTTCGTAATTGATCAGTCTAAGTGCATCAAGTGCGGCGCCTGCATGGATGCCTGCAAGAAGTCCAAGGCAATAATCAAGAAGTAAGGAGGATTTAGAATATGATAAACGTAACTATTGACGGAGTTAAGGTCAGTGTTCCCGAAGGCTCTACCGTTCTTGAAGCAGCAAAAGCGGCAAATATCAATATTCCCACTCTTTGCTATCTGAAAGACGTTCAGGCAATCGGTGCTTGCCGTCTTTGCCTCGTTGAAGCTTCCGGCGTCAGAGGCTTGGGCGCAGCTTGTGTTCTTCCTGCTACCGACGGCATGGTTGTAAAGACCAACACTGCCGCTATCAGACAGCAGAGAAAGATCAACCTTCAGCTTTTACTTTCCACCCATAACAGAGAATGCACCTCCTGCGTAAGAGCCGGCAACTGCGAACTGCAGGCTCTGTGCAAGCAGTATGGTGTTGACGATTATCCTTTCGACAGTGAAAACAAGATGGATGCACATTATGATGACGTATCTCCTTCCGTTGTAAGAGATGCCTCCAAGTGCATTTACTGCCGCCGCTGTGTTGCTACCTGCAACAACGTACAGAAGATAGGCGCTATCGGCGCTTTCAACCGTGGCTTCAAGACCACCATCGGCTCCATCTTCGGCAAGAGCCTTGCTGAAACTCCCTGCATCAACTGCGGCCAGTGCATCACCGCCTGCCCCGTAGGCGCTCTTAAGGAAAAGAGCAGCATCGATGAAGTTTGGGCAGCTCTCAACGATCCCGAAAAGTACGTAGTAGTTCAGCCCGCTCCCGCAGTAAGAGCAGGCCTCGGC
>JAZRWQ010000037.1:0-14917 GCA_045599805.1 Eubacteriales bacterium
TTCTTTTTTTATCGTTCAAAAGCAGCTCTGCAAGTCCGCTGCCGACAACGCCGTGGCCGATAATTGCTATTTTTGACATCCCGTTTATTCTCCTGTTACAAAATCGATATCTACTATGCCTTCACTGCTGCGAAGCTGTTCCAGCATTTTGTCAAGCTCTATTTCCATTTCGCCTATCTGCGCCGTTACGGATATTGATGCGATACCATCCACCGGCTTATTCTGGTTCATGGTCAGTATATTTGCACCCGCACCCGCAAAAACGCCGAGAAACGAGCTTAATACCCCTGCTTTATCCTGAAGCTGAGCGTAAAGAGTAACCGTGCGGTCTATTCCCTTATCGTAGAAAGGATGAACCTTATCCTTATATTTATAGAAGACGCCTCGCGATATACCTACGGCCTTTGCCGCCTCGCTTGTTGTTTTCGCCTCTCCGCTTTTAAGAAGCTTCTTTGCCTGCACCGTTTTTACAACGGCCTCCGGCAGTATATCATCGGCAACAATATAATATTTATTTGCCATAGCGTTCACTCTCCGTAAACAAGTGTTGATGTATGTGATACACTATAACACATTTTATTTTCATAATCAAGAAAAATCTTCCGCTTATATAATAATAAGCGGAAGTTTTTTATATATTCAGTACAAGCGTTGCTATTCTGAAATAAATCATAAGCGAAAGCGCATCGACTATTGTGGTAATAAACGGACTTGCCATTACAGCAGGGTCAAGTTTAAGCTTCTTTGCGAGAAGCGGCAATGAACAGCCCACTATCTTCGCAACGAATACCGCAATAAACAGTGTTGAGCAAACTACGGTTATTTCCCAGACGCCAAGTCCCGGAGTTTTTAATAAAAGCATATCAACAAGATACATCTTGCCGAAGTTTACTATTGCAAGAACCAAACCGCAGAGAACGGAAACGCGGATCTCTTTCCATATTACTTTAAAGAAATCGGAAAAATCAAGTTCTCCGAGCGCCAGCCCTCTTATGACCGTAACCGATGCCTGCGAGCCGGAATTACCGCCGGTATCCATAAGCATGGGGATAAATGCCGTAAGCACAACGGAAGCTTTGAGAGCATCCTCAAATGACGTAATGATCATTCCGGTAAATGTTGCCGAAATCATCAATAGAAGAAGCCACGGAATACGTGATTTGAAGGTATCGAATATGCCTATTTCAAGATACGGCTTATCGGTAGGTGTGATAGCCGCCATCTTTTCGATATCTTCGGTAGCCTCTTCCTGCATAACGTCCATAGCGTCATCGACCGTTACGATGCCGACAAGAAGATTTTGCTTATCAACTACCGGAAGCGCGATAACGTCGTACTTATTGAACATCATGGCGGCTTCTTCCTTATCGTCCGTCGTTCTTATGGATACAATGTTGGTTTCCATTATATCGACGATGGACTTATCATCGGGAGAAGTGAGCAGGTCTTTAACCTCGACCATGCCTACAAGATTTCTGTTTTCGGTTACATAGCAGTTGTAAATTGTTTCCTTATCGGTACCTACGCGGCGGATAAGCTCGATAGCGCTTCCGACCGTCATGGACTTGCGAAGTTTTACGTATTCGACCGTCATGATACTGCCGACGCTGTCTTCCGGATAGTTCAGTATGGTATTTATCATGCGTCGGCTTTCGACATTGGAATTTTCCAGTATACGTGAGGCAACGTTGGCAGGCATTTCCTCGATGATATCAACGGTATCATCCACAAAAAGCTCATCAAGCACCTCTTTCAGTTCCATATCACTGAAAGCCTCAATAAGTGACTGCTGCATTTTGGTATTGAGATAGGTAAATGTTTCGGCAGCAGCCTCCTTGGGCAGGATGCGGAACACTACCGGAATCTCTTTTTCATCAAGAGTTTCCAAAAGCTCGGCAAGGTCTGCCGGCTGTACGGTTTCCAAAGCACTTTTCAGAGCGGATATATGCCGCTCTTTTAAAAGCTTGGATACAATAACCTGATTCAATGGTTTTCCCTCCTATTCATTTTTTAAATGATAGGAACACAACCTCGCTTTTTTGCGGCAAAGCAAAAAGACGCGCAGTTTATGTTCCGACTTCGACCGTGACCGTCGTCCAATTACTTCACCTCCCAAAAATTAAAAAAGATTATAATCGTACAGTAGAATAATAAACCCGAATATGCGTTTTGTCAATAAATCATTCCCAGTTTTTGCAGACATCTACCCATTCTATTGCCTTGGAAAAACGCTCAAGCTCATCACAGGTAAGCTCAATGGCGCTGTTGGATGAACCGCAGGCAGGATAAACGGTATCAAAGCGCTTTAAGGAATCGTCAAGATATATTTCAACGCCGTCGTTTACCGCAAACGGACATACGCCGCCGACCGCGTGGCCGATAAGCTCTTCAGCCTCCTCGTATGTAAGCATTTTTGCCTTCACGCCGAACTTTGCCTTATACTTGGCATTGTCGATTTTTGCATCGCCGGCGGCAACTATAAGCAGGCATCTTTCATTTATTTTAAAGGAAATGGTTTTGGCTATTCTTGCGCCTTCGCAGTTAAGTGCCTGGGCGGCAAGCTCTACCGTTGCGCTGGATACGGGGAATTCCAGTATTCTGTCCTGTGCATCAAACTGCTTCATATATTCTCTTACGCGTTCTATTGACATTTCAATTCCTCCGAAATTGTAATAATAAAATAATATATCACAAAATGAAGCAAAGTTCAACAATAAAAAAAGGCTCAAATGCCTTGAGCCTTTTGCTTCGGTTATGTAACCTTATGCAAGTTCAGATAAACCGAAGCTTATATTTATCGCCGTATTGATTTTCTCCATCGTAAAATCATCTATATGCCCTATTTTATCCTTAAGCCTTCGTTTATCTATCGTTCTCACCTGCTCAAGCAGTACGACGGAATTTTTTGAAAGGCCGTAATTTTCGGACGCAAGCTCAATATGGGTGGGCATTTTGCTTTTATTGAGCTGACTGGTTATTGCGGCAGCTATAACCGTAGGGCTGAATTTATTCCCGACATCGTTTTGTATAACGAGTATGGGACGAACACCGCCCTGCTCACTGCCTACTACCGGGCTGAGATCGGCATAAAAGAGGTCTCCTCTTCGTATTGTCATTGAAAGCACACTCCGTTTAAATATTTCTCATTTATATATTGCCCGTTTTTGCAAAATACTTACATATAAAAATAAAAAAAGCAATATATCGGCAGTTCACTACCAATATATTGCTTTAAATTGCGTTTGGTTAATTATCCTTATATTATATTCAGAGTTCTTCGTAAGAAATGATTTTGCCGTTTTTATAATAGATTCTGTCCGGACGGGATATTGCGCATAATACCTCATAGCTTATGGTGCCCGTCATATCGGCTGTCTCTTCGGCATCGGGAGCGCTGCCGCCCATAACATCCGCTTCATCACCTATACTGACATCCATACCGGTAACGTCTATCATAAGCTGGTCCATACACACTCTGCCCACTACGGGACAAAGAATACCGTTAACGGATATTTTGCCTTTATTGGAAAGCAGACGGTTATACCCGTCGGCATAACCTATCGGTATTACGGCAACATCCATATCTTCACTTGCAATAAACGTTCTGCCGTAGCCGATGCTTTCCCCTTTTCGTATATGCGAAATATGCGAAACGAATGAACATACCGTCATAGCCGGTCTGAAATCGTATTTTTTCGAGAGCTTGTCCGGATTATAGCCGTAAAGGATTATTCCCTCTCTGACAGTGTCAAATTCGTTATTCGGATAGTTTATAATAGCGCCGCTGTTCGAAACGTGAAGATGAGAAAAAGTTATTCCCATATCGTTCAGGGCTTTATTAAGTACCCTGAAGCGCTCAAGCTGTTCTTTTGCAAATTCGTCATCCGGAATATCGGCGGTTGCAAAATGCGCAAACATTCCCTCTGCCTTTATGCCTTTAAGAGAAAATACCTTTTTTATTTCATTTGCCGTAGATATTATATCCGCATCCCGTCTTGCGGCAAATCCTATTCTGCCCATACCCGTATCGGCTTTGATATGTACTCTTGCACAAGAGTTTAACCTGCATGCCGCATCGGCAAGTTCCTTTGCGTAGTCATAACTTGATACTTCCTGGATAATTCCGTATTTGATAATGGTATCAAAAGACGATTTATGCGATGCACCGAGGACGAGTATATCGGCATCGATCCCGTTTTTGCGAAGGTTTATCGCCTCCGATGCGGTGGCAACGGCAAATATATTCGCGCCTGCCTTTACAAGAGTTTTCGCAACGGCAGCATCGCCATGTCCGTAGGCGTTGGCTTTTATTACCGGTATAACGTTTTTATTGCCGGACAGCTTCACGGCAAGCTTGTAATTATGAACTATTGCATCAAGGTCTATTTTTGCCCACGTGCGTTTAATAACATCACTCATTTATATCACCTTCGCTGAAAAAAGAAAGCTTCAGCTCATTTAATTTACTCAGTCCGTTTATTCTCAGAGAAAGCGGGATTGCCGTTTTTTTGTCATAACTGCATATTATTTTAATTCCTTTATATGCGTATTCGGCGATCGCCATATCGCCGCTTATCTCAATATCATCGGTTTTCTCAGACAGCATGTCAAGCACATCGAATAGTTCCGAGGAGATGAATTCCAATTTTTCGGGCATGGATTCGGAAGAAATATTTATACCTTTATATAATACCTTGTAATCTTCTTTTGTAAGCTTAAATTCCAGACTTTTGAGCTTCTCGGGAGAAGTGACCGCAAATTCCAGAAGATCTCCTGTTCTGGTAAGTCTTCCTCCGAAAATTCCGTAATCGGTGTTTGCCTCAAAAGAAGCTATGAAGCTTTCGGGAATCATGTAATCGACTGTTTTGTCTTTGTGGTTAAATATCATCAATGCCGATACTGCCAATACCAAAACGGCGATCACATATATTACGCTTTTTTTCAAGCATTACTCTCCTTAAGGGAATCCAGTACGGTTTTGAAATAATTTGGGATATCCGAGGGAAGCATGTATTCTTCGCCGTTTTTTTTACGACACAGATCCCCAGCACGGGAATGGAGATAAACGCCGAGGATTGCCGCCTCAAGCGGAGCATAGCCCTGCGCGGCAAAAGAGCCTATTATGCCCGACAAAAGATCACCGCTTCCGCCCTTTGCCATTCCGGAATTGGGCAGATCATTTATAAACACCCTGCCGTCAGGCGACGCGATGACGCTGACTGCGCCTTTGAGAATAACTACACATCCGTTTTTCACCGAAAACTCCGATGCAGACCTTTTAGGATCGGCGGTAACGGACGAAATATCAGTTTTCGAAAGCTGTGCCATTTCCTTGGGATGCGGCGTTATGATAACATTTTCATTCAATATATCAATATGCGCTTTAAGCATAATTATGCCATCGGCATCAACTACTATCGTTTTACCCGATTGAACAAGAGCCATGACGGTTTCTTCCGTTTCCGGAGTTCTTCCGCTTCCGCAGCCGACAACGGCAGACGCACAGTCGCTTAAATACGCAGGAATATTCCCGGCAAGCTCATTAGCTTTACAGGGGCAGTATATCGGCTCTAAAAACCTTGAAGCAACGAAATCACATACATTTTTTACGCCGGTGACCTTCAGGATGCCCACACCCGAGCGCAAAGCGCCGAGAGCGACCATGCCGGAAGCGCCAGGCATATTTTCACTGCCGCATACCGAGAGCATTTTGCCGAAGGTGCCTTTATGGGAATCATCGGGACGACGGCGGTATATTTCCCTGCAAAGCTTTTCATCTATATCGATATAGGCTTTATCTGATCGAATCTGAAGCATAATTACTCCTTAATCCCATAATTCTCAAAACCCTTTCGGGTTTTGAGAATCAGGTATTGAATATCAGTCGGAAAGATATGACTTAACGAGTGCGTGAAGCAAATCGTCTCTGTCGATCTTGCAAATCAGAGAGCGTGCCTGTTTATAGTTCGTGATATAGGTAGGATCTTCGGAAAGGATATATCCGACTATCTGATTGATAGGATCGTATCCTTTTTCCTTAAGCGCATCGTAAACCTGCGTAACGATACGTTTCATCTCATCCTCTCTCTCCTTTTTTACGGAGAAGGTAATAGTTCCATCAGTAGCCAACAGTGCCACCTCCCTGAATATATTATAATTATTTTACATAAAAAATATTACTTTTTCAAGACATATTTCGAATTTATTTTTTTATTGTCATGTTTTTTGCTTCAATATCCGAAATAAGCTTATTCATATACCCCTGAACCTCTTCGGAAGAAAGGGTTCTGTCCTCGGCGCAGAAGTTGAATCTTACCGAAACGCTCTTCTTGTCGGGATGCATCGGATCGATATAAACGTCAACAAGCCTGTAACCGGTAAGGATATCCACGGGATTTGCCTTAACTATTGCCGCAATATCGAAAAATGGCATATCCTTATCCGCAACGATGGTGATATCATAGTCAACATCCTGGAACTTGGAGGGCTCTTTAAATGAGCGCTTTTCGGATTCTATTCCGTAGAATATGTCCATATCAAGCTGTGCACAGATAACGGATGCCTTTTTGTCTATAAGCTTTCTTACGCTCGGATGAATTACCGACATAAAGCCGAGCTTTTTGCCGTCAACCATAATCTCCACGGTATTTACGGGGTGCATCCATGCCTTGTCGGCATCGCAGGAAATAAATTCAACTTCCTTATTCTTGCAGTTTTCGAAAAGCGAAAGAATAACTTCACGCATTGCAAAGAAGGCGCTCTGCTCACCGTCGACCTTATTGAAGGTAACGATGCCCAGCTTTTTATGCTCATTACAGGTGCCGTCATCATTACGTCCCTCAACTACTCTGCCGATTTCGAAAATACCGAATTTGTCGGCAAAGAATTTGTTCTCCCCTGCCATAACGAGCAGAGTGGGTATCATGCTGTTTCTTAAAATAGTCCAGTCGGTGGAAAGAGAATTGATTATCTTTACGTTGTTTTCGACCTCAATACCTATCTCTTTGAACTTGCGTGAATCGCACCAGATATAGGAATGGACCTCGTGCATATTGAATTTATCGGCAAGCATGCTCTTAACGGCAAAATCATCTCTTCTGTTTACCGTTTCGGGTACGGGCTCGAGAATGCTTAAGGGGGATTTTATTTCAAAGTTATCATAACCGTAAACACGGGTGATCTCTTCGATGATGTCGGCTTTGATGGTAACGTCCTTGGTGATACGCCAGGAGGGTACGTCAACATCGAAATTGCCGTTATCGTATCTTACAATAAAGCCGAGAGATTCGAGAGTGTGGATTATTCTTTCATCGGTGATTTCGATACCGGTGTATCTGTCAACGTAATGTTTATCGAACTTGATGTTTACGGCCGGGAAAGAATAAACCTGCTTGTCGGTTATTGCCGAGGAAATAACGCAGCCCTCGTCCAGCTCGGTGAGCAGCTTAAGATAGCGGAGCGCCGCCGTCATGGTCATTTCGGGATCAAGCATCTTTTCGTAACGCATACTTGCATCGGTACGCAGGCCTATGCGTGAGGTCGTCTTTCTGATGCAGACGCCGTCAAAGTTTGCCGATTCCAGAAGAAGGCTGTTGGTATCGTCCACGATTTCGGAATCAAGACCGCCCATAATACCCGCTAAAGCAACGGGAGTGTCGTTGCAGCAAATCATGAGGGAGTTTTCATCCATCGGGCGGTCAACACCGTCGAGAGTCCTGAACGTAAACGGCTTATCGAAACGGCGAACGCGGATGTTCTGCACCTTTGCATAGTCAAATGCGTGCATAGGCTGACCGAGTTCAAGCATTACGTAGTTTGTAAGGTCGGCAAGGAAATTGATGGCACGCATACCGCAATAATACAGACGGATCCTCATATTTACGGGAGAAACCTTGCGGGTTACATTTTTGATTATCGCGGAGGTATATCTGTAAGCGTGTTCGGTATCTACGATGTCAATATCTACCTTATCGAGATTCTCATAGGGCTTGGCATCTATTACGGCAGGAGCCTTTAAAGGTCTGCCCACCATTGCGGCAAATTCTCTCGCAATGCCGTAATGTCCCCACAAATCGGGACGGTTTGTAAGCGATTTGTTATCGACTTCGAATACTATATCGTCAATATCATATATTGACTTGATATCGGTACCGAGAGGAACGTCCTCGGTCACTTCAATGATACCCGAATGGTCGGCGCTTATGCCGAGCTCTTTTTCGGAGCAGCACATACCGCAGGAATCGTAACCGGCAAGCTTAAACTTTGCGATATCCATTCCGCCTGCCTTGCCGCCCTCGCAGGCAAATGCGACCTTCATTCCCTCTCTTACGTTGGGAGCACCGCATACACAGTCAACAATGCCGGAGCCGGTGTTGACCTTTAACAAATGAAGCTTCTTGGAGTCGGGATGGTTTTCAACCGATTCTATTCTGGCAACGACTACTTTTTTTACGTCACTGCCCATTTCGAAAATATCCTCCACCTCGGCGGTGGTAAGGGTAAATCTCTTTATAAGGCTGATTTTATCAAGACCGGAAAGGTCTACGAAATCAGAAATCCAATTCATTGAAATAAACATTTTTCTTCCCCTTTCCTATTACTTGGACTTGAACTGAGAAAGCGCATCGAGATTGCCGCTGTTGAGCATGCGGATATCCTTGATGCCGTTCTTCATCATTGCAAGACGGGTAAGTCCCAAACCGAAGGCGAAGCCGGTGTATTTTTCGGAGTCAATGCCGCCTGCTTCAAGTACGTTGGGGTGAATCATGCCGCAGGGGCAAAGCTCAAGCCAACCGGAATTCTTGCAGGTAGGACAACCCTTGCCGCCGCAGATAAGGCAGTTTATATCAAGCTCAAAGCCCGGTTCGGTAAACGGAAAGAACCCCGGACGCAGACGAACGTTTACATCCTGCTTAAAGGTTTCGGAAAGCATCTTCTTCATGAAGTAGATAAGGTTGGAAATGGAGATATTTTCGTCTATCATCATGCCTTCCATCTGGAAGAAGGTATTTTCATGGCAGGCATCCATTGCCTCGTTTCTGAAGCATCTGCCGGGGAATATGGCACGCAGAGGAGCGCCGTATTTGCGCATAATTGCATTCTGTGCCGCGGAGGTCTGCGTCTTTAAAAGCTGGCCGTTATCGAGATAATAGGTATCCTGCATATCTCTTGCCGGATGGTGCTTTGGGATATTGAGGGATTCGAAGTTATGATAATCGTCAACTATCTCGTAATAGTCCTCAATGGTAAAGCCCATGCTTCTGAATATTTCCTCGACCTCGCGCTGTATAAGGGTTATCGGATGGAGTGAGCCCATTTCGTTATCGGCGGGAATGGAAACGTCATACTTCGGGGTATTTCTGATTTCGGCTTCCTCTTCGGCTTTTTTCAAAGCTTCAAGCTTTCCCGAAATGGCTGCCTCAACCTCCTGCTTAAGCTTATTGATGCTCTGCCCTGCTTCACGCTTTTCGGCATCGCTAAGCTCGCGCAGATTCTTCATAAGGTCGGACACAAGACCTTTTTTGCCTAAAAAGTCCACTCTTATTTTTTCGAGATCGAGAGCAGACTGCACGTCATTCACGGCAGCTTTGAATTTCTCTCTGATGTCAGCTATTTTCGACTGCATATTTTCAACTCCTAATATAATGATCAAAATAAAAAAACGTCCCGACATAAATCGGGACGGAAATTTACCGCGGTACCACCCGAGTTCGGCATAAAGCCGCACTCTGTATCTGTAACGGGACAGCCCGGCCGCGACTACTTAAGTTCACCGCGGCCCCTAAGGAATGAACTTCGCCGGGAATACACCGAAAACGCTTTCAGCCGATGACGTTTTCTCTCTTGGGCGCTTGTGCCGGTTACTCTTTCCATCACGGGGTTTAATATATAATAACAAATATCCTATAATGTTTCAAGTATTTTTTACAATAATTATAGTAGAAAATAAAAAATTACATTCATTTGAGTTTACAAAGCATAATTTTTATGATATTATGTTTAAGATTGGAGGGCTGAATATGGCTGCAAAGAAAACAGATAATGAATTTTTTACCTATAAAGGGAAGCCCATGGTTGTAAGCGGCAACACGCTTTACTATGGTGAACCCGACCAGAAATATATCCTTATTATGCAGATTGCCGATACTAAAGCACTTAAGGATCTTAACATTCCCACCAAAGTACACATGTCGCTTATGCTGACCGATCCGAATGTGGGACTTGCCGAAAAGATAGTTAAATCCGCCGTAAAGCCGAGTTTGAGCAGTGCTTTGGACGTTGGACTCATCTGGCTTGACAGAGCCTTAAAGAAAGACTGATTCGGAGAGTGCGATATATGGAAGAGAAAAAAGTCAGCCGTTTAAAAGAAGCATGGGATGACACTCAGAAAAGGCACAATATCTGCTTTATATGCTTTGTTCTCATTTTAGCGATTGCAATAGGCGGTTATTTCGGCATCAAAAGACTGGTACGCGGTGAAAACGTACTGCTCGGAAGCTGGAACTATAACGCCGATATCGCAAGCTATGGTGACAGCAACTACACCATGAACTTCACAAGCGATTACAAATACTATCTAAACAGTGAATATGCAACGAACTACGGTACGTACACCATCACCAACGGCGGTGAAAGCGGAAGATTTTACACCAATATCGAAGGCGTTAAATCCTACTACAATTACAGAATTTCCGAAGACCGCGAATTTCTGTTTTTGACTGCCGACGGCAGCGTTGAGCACGAGCTCAGAAAAGTTAAATAAGTTAAATAAATTCAATGCCTTTGACAAAAGCCAAAGGCATTTTTATTATATATTCACTTCACGGTAAGTTTTCTTATGTTGCCTATCATGCCGGCGGAATTGCAGTACTGCTTTTTGCCGGGCGCATACTCGCTTTCATGCCAGCCATGAACATGACCGCAAAGAACAGCTTTCACGTTTTCTGACTTCAGAAGCTTTATAAGCTCTTTTGCGTTATCATCGCAGTTTTCTTCGTCTATTACAAAATAGTTCGGCGCAAGCTTTTCATCCGAGAAGATTCCGAGCGATTTGATATTCATTGCGGTGGCAATGGGAACATGCATTATAACGATGAGCGGCGCACCTTTTTCGATAACGGCTTTCAAATCGGTAAGCGTTTTATCGGTAACCGTCTTTTTGCGGTTATCGAGCGATGCAACGGTGAAACCTTCAAATTCAAGAGTCTGAACACCGCCCCATACACCGTCAAGCGTTTCGTCCTCATGGTTGCCGGGGACGCAAAGGTATTTTCCGCCGTAGCGTTTAAGCTCTTTTTTTATAAGGCGTTCGCCTGCCGGATGCATGTTATCAAGAATATCCCCCGTCATAAAGAGCGCATCGGGATTTTCATTGCAGACAAAATCCATAAGCTTTACGAAAGCTTTCTGCATGGGAATATTATTTTCATCCTCAAACGGATCGCCGTAGGCTCTTGCATATTTTTCCTTAACGGGCATCCAGTCCTTTTCGCGCTTATGTACAAAAGCTATTTCTTCTTCCGTGCACAAGTCATCGCAGGCACAGATATGCGTATCACTTATCTGAATGAAATGATGCGCTTTTTTCAGTCCTAAATTTATTTCGGTTTCCTTTACAATATAAAACTTATCCATGACACACCTCCGATTTATATGTACACAATCAAAAATACGTATAGTATTATACCGTTATTGGGGGAAATTTGCAATGATGTAATTAAAAAATCGGTGTTATAAATCCATGATTTGCCCTCACTGCGGTTCGGGCCGGCTCGCGCTCTGACTTGCCACAGGCAAGTCATTCACCACGCTCGCTTCAAGTCCCGAATATAAAAAAATACAGACAACTTGCGTTGTCTGTAGTTTTTTGGTCGGAGTGTTCATAACGGACTTGGTGAAAAATATAGTAAATACAATGCTTTACGGCATCGGACATACATATTCAAACTCCGGCAAAAATGAAAATCGCACATTTTTCTTTTCTCCTTCTTTGAGATACAATAGTGTCGCAAAGGAGGATTTTTGCTTATGAAAGAAATTAAAAGGCGTTTGGTGCTGGACGATTTTGAGTATCGGTTATTGGTCGGATGTGTGAACAAAGCACGGACAATGTTTATTGACGAGGGAAAGCCGGTTGAGGATGTATCCGCATTGCTTCTCAAAATCATTGACGCACCTACAAAGAAAATCAAAGTTAGGAGTTGAACTAAATGGAAAAATCGTTATTCGAGCAAATGGGCGGTACATACAAACAAGAGGGCGATTATCTTCTCCCAGATGTTGAACTGCCGGAAGAGAAACCCATCGGCGTATGGGGGTGCGGGTGTCCGGTGGACACCTCTGCCGAAGGCAGAAGCACCGACCGAGCCGGTAGGCGAGACCATCGGCATTACCACCATCTGAGGAAAACAAAGCGTATCCTTTTCAGCCAGTTGATTGTCAGCGGCAAGATGAATGACTACCTTGCCGACATTGACCTGCAAGCAGAGGAAATGTTTTCTCAGTTGGTAAAGCAGCTTGCCGAAAGAGACGGTATCACCGAAGAACTCAAAGCCGAAAATCAAATGCTTTGGGTACAGCGAACGAACGCAGTACGGGAAACAGCAACAGAGATCGTCAACAATGATTTAATTTACGCATAGCAGACACAAGGCGGAGAAGAAAAACCACTCCGCCTTTGCATATTTGTTATGAACGTACTGTAATTTGCGGGACACGCACCCCCGCACCTTTTTGTATGTAGGTATTACTTGTCAGCAAATCCTGCTTCCTTATGAAGTTGATATCTAATAATATAACCTCCAGATATAGCTGACCATTGGACTATTCCCCCAATGCATGCCATAAAATTAACAAAATTCATAGGAACACCGGTTCCAGTTAATAAATTAATCAAGTAATAAGCCGATACGAATTGACAAGCAAAAACAATTGCACATATAACTAAGTTTTGCTTGTAATGGTCTAATCTTCCTGACATATATGCTGATAAAACTACTGCAATAAGAAAATCAGCTTCTATATAAGTTGGATAAGTGTTATCATCTAAAACAATCAAAATAGCAGAAGCTATAGAAAAAAATAATACTAAGTATCTCATAACATTACCATGAGGTTTCTTATATCCATATAATGCATAATAAGCAACAGAAACAAATATAAACATGGTAATAAGAATAGTTGCACAAACATTGAAAGATAAATTACCTGCGAAAAAAACTAAATCACATATCAGCCAAATGATATTTAATGCAAATATAACAAACAATGCAATCGCCTGTCCAGTTTTTAATCCATATTTTTCTTCGATTTTATTCATAATCATTTCTCTCCTTTAGTTCTTATCCCGCACAATTTCTTTGAATGTGCGCTTGTCGATGGAGCGGGACACGCGCCCCGCGCCGCTTTTGTTGTATGTAGGTTTTACTTATCAGCAAGTCCCGCTTCTTTGTGCTCACGATAACGGAAGCCGTAAGCGACCGCCAAATCGAGCCACAGGATAAAGAAGCTGCACCCAAACAAAATTACAGTGAAGCCCGTTTTCTTTAACAACACAATATTCATAATGGATGTTGCCAGAAGAATGATCGCATTGATGGCGATCAAAATCGTATTGGCTTTGATTCTATCAAGTCTTCCGGCAATGTAGGTTGAAATAATTACTGCGATTCCTCTCAAAAGCTGATAGATATTGTCCGATGCAATGCTTATTTCTGCCATTCTTCCGCTGCCTAAAATTCCGGTAAGACACATAAAAGAAAATGCCAAAAACAAATATCTTAAAAGATTTCCGTGGGGTTCTTTGTAATTTGAAACAGCATAGATAAATATCAGCGCAAACACAATGACGGTAACGATCAATTCTGTGATCAGTTGGAAGGTACCGTTGCGCAAACAGATAGCAAACTCGCCGTAAATACCGGCTATGGTCAATATACCCATAATGATATAGGCAAGCCATTTTTTCGTCTCTTTAGATTCCATAATAATTCTCTCCTAATTTCTTATCACGCACAATTCTCTAAATGTGTGCTTGTCGGTAGAGCGGGACACGCGCCCCGCTCCTATTTTGTTGTATGTAGGTTTTACTTCGTCCCGCGCTCTGCTTTGTCGAGGTATTTGGCATAGGTCATGATACCATAGAGACAAGCAAGGTCAATATTCACAATTCCCTCTATAACAGCGCTGGCAGTCTGGTATTTTGCATCTAAAGCGCTAATAACAAACACCACAACACCGACAATTACGAGAAGTCCGCAAAGGATAAGGGATTTTTGCTTGCCCAGATTTTCACTTAAAAGCAGAACAAGAACAAATACAAGCGAAAAGACGCCTAACATAATGCCTAACGGTGTTCCCGCATGTACAATTCCGGAAAGGAGCTTCAGTATAAGCTTAACAGCGTAAAGCGCCCCGAACAGCTTATAATACTTAGCCGCATCCTTCGTGTAGCCGCTTAAAATGTAAAATCCTCCAAACGCCAGAACGGCAATGGAAACAGCACGGCTGATGATCCTGTACGCATCGGCGTACGGGCTCGCAATGCCTATAACACACGCCACAATCCCCGCCACGATGAATAAAAGATTTAGTATGAGAATAACTTTGTAAATCGGTTTATCTGTTCTTAACATGATAATTTCCTCCTAATTTCTTCTCACGCACAATTTCTTTGAATGTGCGTTTGTATTTTTTTATATTCGTTTCGTCAGTGTGCAATATATTTAATTCGCCCATCCCGGCGGAGCGTTTGAATCATGCCATGCAGAATGAAAAAAGACCATAATATTCATAGGCACAGTCCTCCTGCGCCTTGAACTATCATGATCTCGTGGTTTCCTATGAAATTTTGTGAAAAAGGCTTGACAAAGCAGCGTAGAGAAACTACGCTCTGATTGATTGATTGATTGATTGATTG
>JAZRWQ010000038.1:0-4372 GCA_045599805.1 Eubacteriales bacterium
AAGGGAGTATGTCCGAGGTCGTGCCCCAAAGCCGCGGCCTCCACAAGGTCCTCATTCAAATTCAATGCTCTCGCTATCGTTCTGCCGAGCTGAGAAACCTCAAGGGTATGTGTAAGACGGGTACGGTAATGATCGCCCTCCGGAGCAAGAAACACCTGCGTTTTCCTTTTGAGTCTTCTGAAAGAATTGCAATGGATTATTCTGTCGCGGTCGCGCTGATAGGCGGTGCGCATGGGGCAAGGCTCCTCCTCACGCTGTCTTACGGCATTACGCGAAAGGGCTGCTTTATCCGAAAGAAAAGAGGCTTCCCTCTCCTCCAATGCTTCACGAATCGTCATATACTTACCCCCTTTATTATATAATACGAATATAATATCAAAAATCCTCTTTTAAAATATCAAATTTAATATATTTTTCACCCGACTTGACAGCTTTCGCCTTATCGCCGCTGATTTCACGTATGATTTTAAGAATATCCGGCATATCATCCGGCGCCGCCGACACACTAAAAGAGACGGTATCCGAAAAGGATGCGTTGCCAATCCGGCAATCGGCACGCTCAAGAGCGGACAAAAGCTTTTGATACATGGGATAGGCACAGTTCACATCATATACATGGCAAAATTTCATAAGAGATTTTCCCGATGCATCAAGCGCGATTTTTGCCGCACGCGCGTAAGCACGGGTAAGCCCGCCGGCACCGAGCAGGATGCCGCCGAAATATCTCGTTACCGTAACGCATACGTCGGTAAGCCCTTCCTTCTGAAGAACGCCGAGCACGGGCTGACCGCCGGTACCGGAGGGCTCACCGGCATCGGAATAGCGCACGGTATTGTTATTGCGGACGATATAGGCATATACGATATGACGCGCCTGCGGATTTAATGCTTTTATATTGGCAATAAACTCAAGCGCCTGCGCTTCACTTTCCACGGGAGAAATGTCGCCTATGAATTCCGAGCGTTTTTCCTCGAATGATGCACTTGCTTTTTTTGTCGCAGTCTGATAATCCATGTTTTCTCCAAATAACATTATAATATATTATTTTACCATATTTTTCGCATAATGGAAAGTATATGACAAAAATTTAAAATCATTTAATAAATTTACATTGCAAAACGGGAATATATACTATAAAATATAGCTTACAAAGGATGTGATTGCGTGTTAGGCACGATAGTGAATTCCGCCGCCATAATACTTGGCAGTCTTTTGGGCCTGCTGTTAAAGAAAGGCATACCCGAAAGATTCGGCGACACAATAAACAAAGGGCTGGCATTATGCGTTTTGCTTATAGGGATAAGCGGTGCGCTTACCGAAAGCAATATAATAATAACGATAATTGCAATGGTACTCGGCGCCATTATCGGAGAAGCGCTGAAGCTTGATATGCGCATCAACCGCTTCGGTGATGTTCTGCAGGCCAAATTCAAGCGCGAAAACGAAAAGTCCACCATTTCGCAGGGTTATGTGACCGCAACGCTTCTTTTCTGCGTAGGCGCAATGGCGATAGTCGGCTCGCTTCAAAGCGGAATTGACAAAAACTACACTACCCTTTTCACAAAATCCATTATTGACGGCGTGAGCGCAATAATACTCACCTCCTCACTCGGGATAGGCGTTATGCTTTCGGCGGCATCGGTTTTCGCTCTGCAGGGCACGATAACGATACTTGCCCAGTGGGTCGCACCGCTTATGACCGATGCGATGGTAAACCAGCTTACGGCGGTAGGCTCTCTTATGATAATAGGCATTGCGCTTAATATGATGGGGCTTACAAAGCTTAAGGTAATAAACTATGTGCCCGGAATATTCGTAGCGATAGGACTTGTACCGCTTGTTGACTTTTTATCGGCGCTCATATAATGATTTACAAAAGCGCAAATTTATGATATACTTTATTTATTCTCATCTGAAAGGAGAGCCTATGAAAAGAATACTTGCCGTTTTTCTTACGATAATAATGCTTGTAACGGTTACCGGATGCGCCATATTCCCAAGCGTGCTTCTGAAGATAAAACCGGACAAGGTCAACAATATGGA
Organism: Eubacteriales bacterium; assembly: GCA_045599805.1. Classification (GTDB taxonomy): domain Bacteria; phylum Bacillota; class Clostridia; order Oscillospirales; family UMGS1783; genus JAZRWQ01. The sequence continues at coordinate 2,044 of JAZRWQ010000038.1, forward strand.
AATAGAGAGATTATCCGACGGCATGAAGGCGTCCTACGCCGCAGAGGATAAAACCATTGCGAAGTTCATAAGCGCGGTAAACAGCGTGCTTTTCTATGATGACGGAGAAACAATCGATGAAAACGATGCCGTATTCCGTATAACGATGGATTCCGAAGAGGATGATTTTGATATACTGGTCAATGACGATGGCAGTCTTTGTCTTAACGGCAAACACTACGCTGTTGACTTCTCCTCCAAAGCAACTCTTAATTTAAGCAAAATAAACAGATGGGTTGACGATGCCAACCGTCCGGAAGACGAAAAGGATAATCCGCAGGAATCGACACCGGACGAAAAGGACGTTACCAATGAAAGCGATCCGCAGGAGATATCCGACTCCATTGTTAAATTAAGCGAAAAGCAGGATATAGTAACCTCCAACGGTATAACATATTTTATCGCCGAAGCCGACATATTAAAAGAAAACGCCGTTATTTTCGCATCTACCGACAATAACGGAACGATAAATATTTATTGCAAGACTCCTATCGGATCTTCAATATCCTACCTTAACGGCAGTTTTGAGCAGAGCGGCGGTAAAATCCTATATGCCATCACGGATGCGTCCGGCATGGGCAAAGAGGTTTACGGCATAAATATTGAAACGAACAAGGTAATTCGCGTATCCGCTTCCCCATCAAGCAACCTTATTGTATTTGAGACGCCGGAGCTGTCGATACTGGGACTCGGCTGGATGATAAACGGCAATAAGATCATTCCCGTAAACCTTTCCACCGCAGCGGTCGATGATACAAAGGTTTACGACATAAGAAACGATGCCGTTGCAAAGGCGATAAACAACAGCTTCTTCGAAAAAATACGCGAAGGATACGATGAGAAGACGGTTGAGCTTGCGGCAGAGGATGACAACCACCTTCTGATAACGGTTACCGAAAGCTCATCTGAAGGAAATCCCGAACTTAATTATACTTTCAGATTCGACTGCGTAAACAAGACGCTTGAACAGATATAAACAAATTACCGTATCGGTTTCCGATACGGTAATTTTTAAAGGAGACAAAATGGAAGATTATCGCAAGGCTTTGGAAAAAGCCATACACAACTGGTACTTCTGCGGCGGAAGATCGACTCCCGAACCGGTGTTCAATATAATGGCGCAGGGTATGAAAAACGATATGACGGTGCTTGCCGCCGTTGACAGTAAAGACGAGTCGAGCTTCGAAAAGCTTCCCGGAGACGACAAAGGCGGATACTTCATACCGATATATACCGATAAGGATCAGGCCGAGCCAACTGACAGCTTCGTTTCACGTTCACTCAAAAGCTTGTTTGAAAGCCTTGAATGGCAAAAAAAATGCATGGGATTTATACTTAACCCATACGGACAAAAGCTTATACTTGCGAAAGAAACGATACAGTTTATAACTCTTTATCAGCCGCGCTCGCACGCCATTATAGTTAAAGGCAGCGTACTTGACATGCAGACCGATGCGATAGTCAACGCGGCAAACGCATCCCTGCTCGGCGGCGGTGGCGTTGACGGCGCGATACATGAAGCGGCAGGTCCGGAGCTTTTGAAGGAATGCCGGACGCTTAACGGCTGTGATACGGGAGAAGCAAAGGCAACAAAAGCATATAACATAAAAACCGCGAAAAATATTTTCCACACGGTAGGCCCCATATACAGAAAAGGCGACAAAAACCAGCTTATGCTGTTGACCGCATGCTACACCAACTGCTTAAATCTCGCCCTTGAAAATGACTGCCACAGTATAGCTTTCCCATGCATTTCATCCGGCGTATACGGATATCCGATAGAGGAATCATCCGTCGCCGCCCTTTACACCGTTTCCCAATGGATGGACGAGCATCCCGATTATATCATCGATGCATACTTTTGCTGCTATCGCGATGACGAAATGGATGCCTATTCAAAATACGTTCAGTAAATAAAGCTTCTCGTCGATGACGAGAAGCTTTTTTATTACAAATCAAGTTTTAAGTCGTTTTCTTTTATAAGTCCGAATTTACGCATCGGCCACGCGAAAAGAAGCGTGAGCAGTGCCGGAAGAACGATGCAGACAAGAATCATTCCGATCCATGAGTTCCATCCGGCGAAGCTTTCCGATGACATAAGCCCTATCGGGCCAACCATACCGCAGGTGCCCATACCGGAGGAAACCGCGATGCCGCTTTCAAGCTTGAATATACAGGTGGATATCGGGCCGGTTACTGCGGCAGCAAGCGTAGGCGGTATCCAGATAAGCGGATTGTGCATGATATTGCCCATTTGAAGCATGGATGTGCCGAGTCCCTGTGCGGCAAG
>JAZRWQ010000039.1:0-13363 GCA_045599805.1 Eubacteriales bacterium
CACAGTTGTCTTCCTAAGACCGCTTGGCCTCCGACTTCCAACAGTGACGACGAAACGGTAGTAACCTATCCGTATATTAACGGCAAATATATATTCCGTCTGCCAAAGGTGGGCACATTCTTCTTCTTTTTGAAGACCACCCCCGGATACATAATCTGCATTCTCGTTCCCTTCCTGCTTCTTATAGGTATACAGGGCGTGAACTGCATACAGCTTTTCCGCCGCTATAAGAAAGAGCAGATGGAACAGATCGAGAAAGAGAAGAGCGCCGTTGATGCCGAGCGTCAGCGTTCAATGGATATGATGGCAGAGCTTGAAGCGCTGAAGCTTCAGCTTGCACAGCAAAGGGCAGGCATCGCGCCGCCGGTTACTGCACAGCCGGCTGTCGCTCCGGCACAGGAAGACAACTTTGTGGATGTTCTTCCCGCACTCGAAAAGGAAGAAGCCGCACCCATTCCAGAAGCACCGAAAGCGCAGGCTGCACCCAAAACAACGGCTGCACCCAAAACAACGACTGCGCCTAAAACAACGACTGCACCTAAAACAACGGCTGCACCGAAAGCGCAGGCAGCGCCCAAGGCCGTAGCTCAGCGTCCGGCAAGCGCACCTCAGCCCAAGCCGGCAAGCGCACCGCAGACCGCATCAACGCCCGACTATTCCAATATGAGTGTTGACGACATCCTTGCCGAATTCAATCTTAAATAAACCGTCATTTGACGTTATATATGAAAGGAGTGAGCCCGAATGAAAGTGCAAAAGCACGCTGATCCCAATCAGAAGATAACCGAACGCGAAATGACCAGAATGCTTATCACCACCGTTTTGTCGATGCTGATATGCCTCGTTTCGCTCGTAGGTCTTACATGGGCATGGTTCTCCGAGGATGTTGTGTCTCAATCCGTTACCGTTACCGCGGCTTACTTTACCGTTGAGGTTCGCACCTCGACAGACGGAACACCCTATTCCGATCCGGTTTCCGGCACAAATAAAGAATATGCGCTTCCGGCTGGCACGACTAAAATAAAGCTTACCGCCGGCGGAAATGCAACCAAGGGATTTTTCCTTATAGAAGCAGGCGGCAATAAGTATTATACCGGTGAGGTAAATACAGCCGGTGCTGTGGAAATTCAGGTAAGCAATCTGCCTGCAGCAGGCGCGAAAATAAAGATTATTCCCGCATGGGGCGGTATCCCAAACGGATATACGGCTATTACCGACAGCGGCATCAGCTTCCCGTCCCTTTCTTCATTGACACCGCCCAAGTCGGCAGTGATTAAAACTCCCGATCCTCAGCCCGAAGAGGAAATCCCCGAGGAAGAAATAATCGAGGAAGAGGAAGAGTACTACGAAGAGGAGTACTATGAGGAAGAAGAATACTACGAAGAGGAGATAACCGAAGAGCAGGAGGAGATTCCGGAAACTCCTACGGAAGAAACCCCCACGGAGGAAGCTCCTGCGGAGTCCCCTGAGGAAGTTGCTGAATAAAATTAAAATAAACAGGCTGATCAAATCAGCCTGTTTTTTTTCAGTTGTCGTAAGAGGGTGAAACGCCGAAGACGCTTTTGTATGCGCGGCTGAAAGAGTATATCGATTGATATCCGACCGTTTCGGCAACCACGGTAACGCTGTTTGATTTAAGCATCTGCCGCGCCGTTTCCATGCGCACACGGTTGCGGTAGGCTATAAGGCTTATATTAAAGCGGCTTTTGAATTGTTTTTCAAGGCAAAACTTATCACATACAAACTGCTTTTCAAAGTCGTCCAGCCCCATATTAAGCCCCAGGCCGGAGTCTATATAATCCTTAACGGCATCGGCAAGGCTGCTTCTGTTTGACTTTTCCGCCTGCGGAAAGTTTTCCTTGATTATAATGTTCAGTATATTTATCATCGCCGCTTTCTTTTCAAGTGCGCTTAACCGCCCCGAAACGACGTCGAAAAACAACTGCAAAAATCTTTCCCTGTCGCTTACCGTTATGAAGGGTAAAATGGGATACTCCTTAAAAATATCGGTGCGTATGTTTTTGCGCTCGCTGTCCGAAAAGGCGTAAATATCCTTAAAGGAAACGGGAATGGATTTGCTGTTTGCGGTATAGGTTAAATCAAAATGTATGTGCGGCTGAAAAATATCGCCGTATTTTATATCCATGGTGTGGCGCACGCCGGGGCGGTAAAGTATTATGTCGCCCTTTTTGCAAAGATATTCCCTGCCGCCGTAGGTGAGCTTGAACTTTCCCTCGGCAAGATACAGCAGCTCGTAATCGTATATCACTCTCGGTCCCAGCACCGTGCCGGAATTAAGGGTGGAAAGCATGGCAACGCGTATGTACGGGTTTATCATATCCGTGTCCGTAAAATCACGTCCTTTCAAGAAATGTTAAATCAATATCAAGAAATATCATTTATATTATGCTATTTTTCTTACATAATGTCAATAAAGGCGAAAAATAAAAAAGGATGTGATAATATGCTTAAGGAAGTAATGCAAAAAGAAATGGATGCCATCGGCGTAATGCTTGCCGACAGCGACAGGTATGCACCAATCGTTGAGGTGCTGTCAAAGGTCGAGGGCAAGATAGTGTTCATGGGTGTCGGCAAAAGCGCACATATCGGCAGAAAGCTTGCCGCAACCTTTGCCTCTCTCGGCATACCCTCCTTTTTCGTTCATTCCACCGAGGCAATGCACGGAGATCTGGGCATGATCGAAAAGAGAGATATTGCCGTTCTCATTTCCAACAGCGGAAAAACCAAAGAAGTAGTTCAGAATATAATTCCGCTTAAAAACAATGGAGTTAAAACCGTCGCTTTCACGTCAAAAGAGGATAGTCCGCTTGCCTTAGGGTGCGATTATAAGCTTATCTATCCGAATTTGCCGGAGGCGGACGCGCTGAATTTAGCGCCCACCGTTTCCAGCACCTTAACACTTGTTCTGGGCGATGCCATTGGGTGCGAATTATCCGCAAGAAAGAATTTCACAAGAAACGATTTCCATTCATTCCACCCCAACGGTGCGTTGGGCGAATCACTTGCAAAGGAGAGATAATATGCTGCACGATTTAACCTTAAAGAAAAATATCCGTTCATTTTCAATAAGCCCCGAAAACTTCACCGGTGAAAAGGGTAAAGGCGGCATGGCAAAAGAGGGAAGCGCCTCTAATGCCGCGAGAGATCTGGGGCAGGGCTGGAAGGTAAATCCCTATATCGTTCTTGAGGGCGGCAAGACCGCCACTCTTGCCGATGTAAAGGGCCAGGGCGCAATAAAGCATATCTGGATTACCTATAATATAAAATGCGAAGCGAGAATGCTCACCCTTCGCATCTATTTTGACGGACATAAGAATCCTGCCGTTGAGGTGCCTCTTACCGACTTTTTCGCGACCGCCGACATCCATCAGTTCGGTCAGATTTCTTCTCTGCCCATCTGTGTAAATCCGGCAAACGCGCTTAATTCCTATTTTGAAATGCCCTATTTCGAATCCTTTAAGATAGAAATAGAAAGCTTATGGGATCAGCCCTGCGAAATATACTATCAGATAGACTGCGAGGAAAAGGAAATTCCAAAGGACAGCCTCTATTTCCATGCGCAGTTCAGACGTGTAAATCCTCTGCCATATAAGGAAAGCTATACTATTCTTGATAACATCAAGGGCAAGGGCCAGTATGTAGGCACTTATCTTTACTGGGGAGTTAAGAGCAACGGCTGGTGGGGCGAGGGCGAAATAAAGTTCTTCCTCGACGGCGATAAGGAATTCCCCACCATCTGCGGCACCGGCACCGAGGACTATTTCTGCGGTGCTTACGACTTTGACGTAAACGGCAGGTATGTGGAATTTTCCACGCCCTATTCGGGACTTTCCAAGGTAGACTATACCGACGGGCTTTACCGTTCACAGCGCTATTTTAACCTCTATCGCTTCCATGTGACCGATCCGATATATTTTGACAGCGACATAAGGGTTACCATTCAGGCGCTCGGCTGGCGTTCCGGCAGAAGGTACCTGCCCCTGCAGGACGATATTTCCTCCGTTGCCTACTGGTATTCCGATAATCTCGATGACGTATATCCCGAGTATCCGTCCAAAGACGAGCTGGAAATAATAGTTTGATAAAAATTTCAAAAAAGGGTTGACAAATGCGGTAAATAATTTATAATTTAAACATAAAAGCGATGATCGGAAAGAAGTAACATTGAAAAAGCCTTAAGAGAGCTGTCGGGCGGTGTGAGACAGCGGCGAGTATCCTTGTGAAATACATTCCGGGAGCTGCAGGCTGAACGGTTTATCCCATTAGGCTGCGCCGGGTTCGCCCGTAACAGCGATAAGGCATATATATGTGCCGGAGCGGCAGCGTAAGCTGCAATTGAGGTGGTACCGCGGTATGAATTATCGTCCTCAGCTTTTATGCTGAGGACGTTTTTTATTTATCAGAAAAAATCGAGAGGAAAGAAAAATGCCAATTACCGAAACTTTAGTAAAAAATGCGGCTATGTACCCGAATGAGACCGCGCTCGTGGAGATACATCCCGAGATAGAAGCGGCAAGCCGTATCACATGGAAGGACTTTTCCCTTGTGCCCCCGCAGGCAGGTCAGCCCTTCCGCAGAGAAATAAGCTGGAAGGAATTCGATGCGCGCGCAAACCGGTTCAGCAATCTGCTGCTTACGCGCGGCGTAAAGAAGGGCAACAAGGTTGCCATACTCCTTATGAACTCTATTGAGTGGCTGCCCATTTATTTCGGTGTGCTCAAAACCGGCGCTGTGGTCGTACCTCTCAATTACCGATACACTTCCGATGAAATAAAATACTGCCTTGACAAGGCAGACTGTATGTCGCTTATTTTCGGGCCGGAATTCATCGGCAGAATGGAAGTTATATGCGACGTTATCCCCAACGTTAAAAACCTTTTCTACGTAGGCGAAGACTGCCCGTCGTTTGCCGACAGCTATGATGAAATGATAGCATTCTGCTCCGACAAGGCACCCGATATAACCTTGAGCGAGGATGACGATGCCGCCATCTACTACTCCTCCGGCACCACCGGCTTCCCCAAGGCTATTCTGCACGCACACAGAAGCCTTACTCACGCCATGGAAACCGAGCAGGCGCATCACGGACAGACTCATGATGACGTATTCCTCTGCATGCCGCCCCTTTATCATACCGGCGCGAAGATGCATTGGTTCGGCTCATTTATGGTGGGAGGCAAGGCGGTCATCTTAAAGGGCACACGTCCCGACTGGATATTCGATACCGTATCCAAGGAAAAATGCACGATAGTATGGCTGCTCGTGCCCTGGGCACAGGACATACTCGATGCGATAGAAAACGGCTCGCTGAAGCTTGAAGATTACGAGCTTTCGCAGTGGCGTCTTATGCACATAGGCGCACAGCCCGTTCCGCCCTCGCTTATAAAGCGCTGGAAGACATATTTCCCGAATCATTCTTACGATACCAACTACGGACTTTCCGAGTCCATCGGTCCGGGCTGCGTTCATCTCGGCGTTGAGAATGAGCATAAGGTAGGCGCAATAGGCATCCCCGGCTACAAGTGGGAGATAAAGATTGTCGATACAGAAGGCAATATAGTTACCGACACCGATGTTGGTGAGCTTTGCGTAAAGGGCCCCGGCGTTATGAAATGCTACTACAAGGATGAAGAGGCAACAAACGAGGTGCTCGAGGGCGAGGGGCTGCATACCGGCGACATGGCAATGCGCGATGAGGACGGATTCATCTTCCTTGTTGACCGCAAGAAGGACGTTATAATCTGCGGCGGTGAAAACCTCTACCCCGTACAGATAGAAAACTTCATCCGCCGTCATCATGCGGTAAAGGACGTTGCCGTTATCGGTATTGCCGATCAGCGCGTGGGCGAGATTCCATGCGCCGTAATAGAGATAAAGGACGGATTTACCTGCACACAGGAGGAAATGAGCGATTTCTGCCTCGGACTGCCCAGATACAAGCGCCCGAGAAAGATAATATTCGCCGATGTACCGCGTAACCCGACCGGCAAGATAGAAAAGCCAAAGCTCAGAGAAATGTACGGCGCTTCCCGTCTTGTAGAACAGCAGATAAAAAACTGATGGTGATAATATGAAAAAACTTATGTTAGGAAACGATGCCGTAGCGCGCGGCGCCTATGAGGCAGGCGTTAAGGTCATCTCCTCGTATCCCGGCACGCCGAGCACCGAAATAACCGAGGCTGCGGCAAAGTATGAAGAAATGTATGTTGAGTGGGCGCCCAACGAAAAGGTTGCCGCCGAGGTGGCAATAGGCGCATCGATTGCCGGCGCGCGTTCGCTCACGGCATGCAAGCACGTAGGCCTGAACGTTATGGCAGATCCCGTATTCACGGTAAGCTATATCGGCGCAAACGGCGGACTTGTTATCTGTGTGGCTGACGATCCCGGAATGCACTCATCGCAGAATGAGCAGGATTCACGCCATTACGCAAAGGCGGCAAAGGCGCTTATGCTCTGTCCGTCCGACTCCATGGAGTGCAAGGAGTTTACCCGTCTTGCTTTCGGACTTTCGGAAAAGTTCGATGTACCCGCATTTATCCGTCTTTCAACGCGCGTTTCCCATTCTCAGAGCCTTGTTGAAATGTACGAGAGGGAAGATGTTCCCTTAAAGCCATACGAAAAGAACATCGGCAAAAACGTTATGATGCCTGCCATGGCGGTAAAACGTCACGAATTCGTTGAGAAGCGGCAAAAGGATATTGCCGACTATGCGGAAAGCTGTAAATTCAATAAGGTTGAAAATAACGCAAGACGCATAGGCATTATCACCTGCGGTATAGAATATCTGTACGCCAAGGAAGCTCTCGGCGACAGGGTGGACTATCTTAAGCTCGGCATCGTATATCCGCTGCCCGAAAAGCTTATAAAGGACTTTGTGAGCAGCCACGATGAGGTTTTCGTTATAGAGGAGCTTGACCCGTTCATTGAGGAGCATTGCAGGGCTTTGGGGCTTAGGGTATGGGGTAAGGAGCATTTCACCATGCTCGGCGAATACACTCCGGCAATGATAAAAAAGGCGGTCTTCAACGAAGATACACCGGTCGAAATGCTCAAAGAAAGCATCCCCAACCGTCCGCCCGTAATGTGCGCCGGCTGTCCCCACAGAGGAACCTTTTACGTTCTGCACAAGCTCGGACTTACCGTTGCCGGCGACATCGGCTGCTACACGCTGGGAGCAAGCGCTCCTTTAAGTGCCATTGATACCACGATTTGTATGGGCGCGTCCGTAAGCTCGGCTCACGGTATGGCAAAGGCAAGGGAAGATCTAAAGGGCAAAATAGTAAGCGTTATCGGCGACTCCACATTTATCCATTCCGGAATCACCGGACTTATAGATATTGTTTACAATAAGGGTAATAATACCGTTATAATCCTTGACAACTCCATCACGGGCATGACGGGACATCAGGAAAACCCCACCACGGGCAGAACGATACGCGGAGAGATGACAGCGGCGGTTGATCTTGTGTCGCTGTGCAGAGCAGTAGGCGTTAAGAGAGTTCGTGTTGAGGACCCGTTTGAGCTAAAGGAATTTGAGGCTGCCGTTAAGGAAGAAATAAATGCCGATGAACCGTCCGTAATCATCGCGCGCCGCGCCTGCGCACTTTTGAAGTACGTTAAATACGAGGGCAAATGCGTTGTTACCGATGCATGCAAAAACTGCAAGGCGTGCATGAGGCTCGGCTGTCCCGCGATAGTTTTCGCCGACGGCAGGATAAGCATAGACGCATCCCAGTGCAACGGCTGCGCTCTGTGCATGAACGTATGCGCTTTCAAGGCTATCGTTAAGGAGGCAAAGTGATATGAGTAATACCAATGTAATGATAGTCGGCGTTGGCGGTCAGGGCACTCTCCTTGCAAGCAGAGTGCTGGGCAGCACCGTTATTGATGCGGGCTATGACGTAAAGGTTTCCGAGGTGCACGGCATGAGCCAGCGCGGAGGAAGCGTTGTTACCTACGTTAAGTACGGCAAAAAGGTTTATTCTCCCATCATCGATCTGGGCAGCGCGGATATAATACTGGCGTTCGAGCTGCTTGAAGCCTACCGCGCCCTGCCTTATCTCAAGGAGGGCGGCAAAATAATAGTCAATACACAAAAGATGTCGCCCATGCCGGTAATAACCGGCGCGGCAGCATATCCCGAAAATATACTCGAAAAATTAAGGGAAAAGGCACAGGTGATAGACGTTGACGCATTAAGCCTTGCCAAGGCGGCAGGCACGCAGAAATGCCTTAACATCGTGCTTATGGGCGTTATGGCGAAGAATACCGATATTCCCTACGCAATGTGGGAGAAATCTCTCTATGCGTGCGTTCCCGAAAAGTATCTTCCGGTAAACCTTGTGGCCTTCAAATCGGGCTACGAATTATAAGAGGAAAAGTATGTATTATAATCCAACCGAAACAATGGACAGGGCTGATTTATCAAAGCTTCAGTCCGAAAGACTCGTAAAACAGGTATCACGAATGTACGAAAAGGTGCAGTGCTTCCGTGAGCGTATGGATGATATAGGGCTTAAACCCTCCGACATACACGGCATAGAAGATCTTACCAAGCTTCCTTTCTCGTATAAGAGCGACCTTCGTGACTGGTACCCGTACGGACTTTTTGCCGTGCCGACAAAGGAGCTTGTGCGTGTTCACGCATCCTCGGGTACGACCGGCAAGCGCATCGTTGTGGGCTACACCAAAAACGATATAGATATGTGGTCGGACTGCTTTGCGAGAATGCTTACGGCAATAGGCGTTACAAATGAGGATTTTGTGCAGATATCCTTCGGCTACGGTCTGTTCACAGGGGGATTTGGCGCGCATATGGGCGCCGAAAAGGTGGGTGCAACCGTGATCCCCATGTCCTCCGGCAACACGGCATTGCAGGTGCAGACCATGATAGACTTCGGCACAACCGTGCTTTGCTGTACGCCGTCTTACGCCATGTATCTTTCCGAGGAAATAGAAAAGCAGGGGGTAAAGGATAAGCTCAAATTAAAGGTCGGCATCTTCGGCGCCGAGCCGTGGAGCGAAAGTATGCGCCTTGAAATAGAAAAGAAGCTTGGCATCAAGGCATACGATATCTACGGCCTTTCCGAAATAATGGGCCCGGGCGTAGCATATGAATGTGAATGTCAAAGCGGCATGCACATAAACGAGGATAACTTCATTCCCGAGATAATAGATCCCGAAACCCTTGAGGTTCTGGATGACGGCGAGACGGGCGAGCTTGTTTTCACTACGCTCACCAAAGAGGGATTTCCCTTAATAAGATACCGCACACGCGATATAACCTCATTAAAACGCGAAAAATGCGCCTGCGGCAGAACGTTTATAAGAATGAACAAGCCCTGCGGCAGAAGTGACGATATGCTTATCATCCGCGGCGTAAACGTATTCCCGTCGCAGATAGAAGAGGTGCTTTTGAAGGTAAGCGGCGGCAGCGTTACCCCGAATTATCAGATTGTTATCGACAGAGTGAACAATACCGATACCTTTGATGTAAACGTGGAGATGAGCGAAAGCCTGTTTGCCGACGATATCAAGTCTATCGAAAAGACGGAAAAGCTTATAAAGAGCGAGCTGCGCTCGGTACTTGGCATCGGCGCGGACGTGCACCTTGTAAACCCGCGTTCGATAATACGCAGCGAGGGTAAGGCAAAGCGGGTTGTTGACTTAAGAAAAATATAAGGAGGCAGTTTTATGATAATCAAACAGCTATCGGTTTTCGTGGAAAACCGCAACGGCAGGATGCTTGACATAGCAAAAACACTTGCGGCAAACGATATTGACATAAGCGCCCTATCGCTTGCGGACACCTCCGACTTCGGCGTTTTAAGGCTTATCGTTGATAAGCCGGACAAGGCAAAGGCGGCGCTGAACGAGCTTGGCATCGTTGTAAAGATAAGCGATGTTATCGCCATTGTAATGGACGATGCCCCCGGCGGCATGGCAAAGGCGCTTGAGGTCATTTCAAATAACGGCATAAGCATTGAATATATGTATGCCTGCATCGGCAAAACCTCCGGCAAGGCGCTTATGGTACTGCGCACCGAGGACACCGAAAAAGCCGAAGAAATACTCGACGTAAACGGCTTCGGCATCGTATCCCCCGGCGACATATACAGAATATAAAAACCGATATACTCCGCTGCCCATACAATATCTATGCGAAAATAAGCCCGGTTTTTCCGGGCTTATTTTTTTACCCAAATGTAACATATTTTCACAATAAAAAATCAAACAAACTAAAAAAATCAGCACAATAATTATTGACAACCGCATTGCGTGTATGATACTATGGCGATAGCTATCCCACTACGAATTTTTCAGGGAGAGGCTTTTATGAAAAAACGCATATTCAGATTATTCTTATCTGCAATTTTGATTTTCGCGGTTTTTGCGAGTATGAGTGTTTTTGCGTCATGCGGTCATTATGCATGGCCTAATTATTCGAACAGTGAGAAATGGGCAAAAGGAACAACAACAAGCCCCGGCAGACATGTGACTGCATATGTAACCGGAACTTATAGACTGCCAAACGACTATACTGTATATAAATTTTACGGCAATCCCAATGGGGGAACAGGAACTGCAGTTTCCCAATATGATTATCCTTATAACGGAACTATCACATTTACATTGGTAGATAATAACTGGACTTGTGGATGTGGCGCATCCGGAGTTGCTTAACAAAAAATTGATTCAATGATAGCTTAAAAGATGTTTTAATAATCAGTGGGATAGCATACTGAAAATGGCTGAGGTGGATTTATGAAGTTATTGCGTTTGTGTTTTGGAAATATAAAAAGTTTTTTCTTAAAGCGGTTTGTGATAGCAATTGTTTTGATATTGGGCATAGTAATAAGTGCCAGTGCGCTTAATGTGTACTATGCGCAGAATCTTGCATTGTCGCACACTGTCAGCGGCTATACGTCGGTTGATAAATCGGTTGACTTTATAGCACAGCCCATGGTTGCGGATGATTATAGGGAGGCAGCCGACTATCTTTGTGCTTATGAGAACGATCTTGATTTCTATTCGGTTATGAGTACCGAGCTTAGCGATGTTGACATAATCGGCATTCAGGCGCAAACAAATAAAATAGGCATCGAGGTCGGCGAATGGGTCAAAGGAAACGGCGAAATAGTGGTTCCTTATGAAATAGACGGCAAATCTGTTTCGGTAGGAGATAAATACACCCTTATGGGCAAGGAGTATACCGTATGCGGGATTTACGGTCCCGGTGCGTATGCTGCCGACCAGTACTCCTCAAGGCGTATCACAAAGGCGGATTATGCCTCCGCCGGAGTGGATGGGATAACCAAGGTCAATGAAGACGATCCGTACGATTTTTCCGACAGAGAAGCCTATGGGGTTTTTATTACATACTCTGATTTTGCTCAAAACGGCTACTCCGGCGAGATACTGCGCGTTAAGTTTTCCGATTTTAAGAGTGATTCACAAAAGGATAAATTCTCGGAGGATTTTATAAACGATCTGTTCAACGCCAACGGAACTGTCATTAACCCTGAAATCGAGGCGATGGAAAAAGCCGGTGAGGTTTACGGCGTACAGTTTATCAGTAAATTCTTAGTGTATATCATCATATCCTTATTAAGCCTTATCAATATCATGGCGTTGTTTACCTACATTATCAAATGCAGAAAGAGGGAATTTCTGCTTTTTAAAAATATGGGAGCAACGGACGGTAAGCTGCTAATTGCAACGGCATTGGAATGTTCGATATACATTATCACTGCGTATACTGCCGGATTTTTAATTTCAAAGTTTATAATAAAACACAGCGATCTTAGGGATACCGTACCGTATTACGGGTTAAAACAATATGCGATGTTGCTTGCAATAATGCTGATAGTTTCACTCGTATATGTCCTTTTAAGTCAGAAGGTATTGCTGAAAGAACACGAAGAAACCGAACATCTTTTGGATATGCGTGCTTTTTTGTCAAAAACACATTTCAAGAGAATATATCTTGTGCTTAAGAATTACAGCAGCGGTATACTCAGCGAGGTTATTATATTTTTGCAGGTTATGATGGTTGCCTTTTCATTCACATATGTGGCAACATTCTATTTTAACCGCGGGGCAAATAAACGCATTGATGACAATATCACATACGGACAAACCACTTATATATATGAGTGGAACAGTATTGTAATGTCTTCTTTGCCGTTCCCGTCATATTGGTCAAATGATATAAAGTCGCCCATAGCCGAAGAGACATTGGAACAGATAAAATCACTTGAAGGCTTAAAAGGATTTGGTTCAAATAATATAGCAGAGGCTTATCTGAATATTGATCATCAAAAAGAAAATATAGGCAGTACAGAACATACTTCGGTCTTCTATCTTAGGTTTATATCTCCTGCGATGATCGAAAATCTCAATATGAAAGTCGCTCAGGGTGTATGGCTCGACGAGTGGGCAAACGGTGTTGATTTGAATGAATTGGGATATATCCCGATAGTCGTTTCTCAATCGACCGCAAAACAGCTTAATATTAAGTGCGGTGACATCCTGTCGGATAACGGCTTATTTGCAAATCGCGAGTATTGGCATGATATTGAGGTCGATGCCGGAAACGGTCAAACTGAATGGTGCTGGGACTTTTCCGCTGATCCGAATTTGTTCAGCGTAAAGGTCGTTGGCGTACTGGATGATAATTCGAGATTTTTCTCGGCACAGCAAGGACCGCCTACGGTTGAAACCGTTTTCCCGACCGTAAAGGAATATTCATTAGAGGGAGGCTTGGGAATAGTTTACTGCCCGTATGTTTACTGTAACGGAGAAATGCTGTGGGACGAAGGAATATATGACGGGCAAACGATCCTGTTCCCGGACGGTACAAAAACAATAGAGTATTATCGGGAAAAGCTTGAACCGTACGGTGCGGTTTATTCACTTGAAGAGCTTGCGGCACGTGATGACGGATATTATCTTACCGGAACTACAGAGTATGAAATACATTTTTATGTAACCGTTGCACTGCTTATTATCGGTGTGGTCGGATATAATCTTTTATCAATAGAACGAAATAAAAGAACATACGGTGTTTATTTTTCCTGCGGTATGCCAATGAACAGAGCAGTAACGATCTCTATGAGTGCAAATATGGTTATATTCGTCTTGGGCGGAATAATAGGTTCGCTATGGGGGATTATCAGTGCGGATTCAACGAGACATATGGCGTATGAAACAAAATGTTTGAGCCTGAGTGCTTCAATAGCATTTATTCTTGTATTGTTCCTGCTTTCTTCGATCCTTATGTTTATACAAATGTCAAAGCTGTCACCTTCAAATATAATGAGAAAGGATAAATGATTTTATG
>JAZRWQ010000040.1:0-12611 GCA_045599805.1 Eubacteriales bacterium
TTTTCGATAACAAGCTGCATGAGCTTACCGTTTCCTGCCGCAAAATAAAGGGCGAGCCAAGTGCCGTTCTGGAAATATGCGGATTTGCCGCTGAAGAGATTGTTGACTATCCTATGTATCTGCGCGATCAGAAGATAAAGGAATATGCACTTATCGAAAGCGGCGGAAAGGAGCCTTCCGATCCTACGGACTGGGAGCGCATGGAATATCTTGCGCTGCCTGCACAGGATTGCGTAGGCATAAACGACAGGATTTTTTCAAAGCTTATCAAGGATAATGCAAATATCGTAAAATACGACTTTAATCTGCCGTATTACTGCGAAGGCCCGAGCGATATCGGCAACCTTCCCGGCCCGGGCTGGAGCCATTTTCTGCCCGCATCAAACGAAGCGCGTATCCTTGCCGGCGCCGCCAATACTCTGCGCTGGGTGGACGATAAGGAGCTTGAAAAAATTATTGAAAAGCTTTTGTCCGATATGAAGAAGCGCGCACGCAAGGACGGATATCATAACTATTATCCCGAAAGCGAATCCTTTGACGATACGAAAACATTTTTAAGCGAGCGCAAAAATTATGACCGCGTTTTCTGGACCAGAGCCATGATTTATGCCGATGAAATGGGCTATCATGATGCGATGACGCTCGCGCGCAATATGTATGACTGGCTTGAAACCAAGCCGGAATATTTAAGAAAGCTCATTCAGGGCACAAATGCCACCAATGCCGGCCCCGGTCTTCCCCTTATGGCAAATACCCATGTGCGTAAGGATGAGGATATGCTTACCGAGCAGAAGTATGTTGATCAGGATTATTTTTTGAATGCTCTTGCCGAGGGCGTTTCCATGGCGTATTCGGCATATCCCGGCGACCGTCCGCATTGCTACGAGCTTCTGATACTCGAATCCATACTTGAAGAGTACCGCGCCACCGGACTTAAAAAGTACAAGGATGCTTTGCTTGGCGGCTGGAATATCTGGAAAAAGTACTATCTGCATTTGGGCGGTGCCGCCGCAATCTGCGAGGTTGACGGGCCGTATACTCCCGGCTCATACTACATATCCACCGGTCATAACGGCGAAACCTGCGCCAGCGTTTTCTGGAGCATGATAAACGCAAAGCTTATGCTTATGTATCCGGGTGATGACGCTTACGCCGCCGAGCTTGAGGAAACCGTATTCAATGCAATAGCCTCCTGCCGACTGCCGGAAAACGGCTGGACGAGATATCATATCCGTTTCCACGGCGAAAAGGAATGGGGCAGAAACTTCAATAACTGCTGCGAGGTTGCCTCCACCATGTTCATCCCCACCATTCCGGAATATATCTGCACCTATACTCCCGAATGTGCCTATGTCAATCTGCCGATAGCGTCAAGCCATTCCAAGGGACTTGTAACCTTCGATATTATCACCGATTTCCCGTATGACAATAAGGTTCGCCTCAATATAACACGCGGCTGGACGGATACCCGTTACACCATCAGCGTGCGCATCCCCAAATGGACAAACGGCGCCGTATCTGTAAAGGTAAACGGCAAAGAATACGCCAAGGGCAACCCCGGCGAATATGTAAAGATACGCCGTGAATGGGAAACGGGCGACGTTGTGGAATATCAGTTCAGCTATGTACCGCGTCTTATAAAGTATACCGGCCACGACCAGCCCAAGGACAATTCCGACCGCTACGCTCTTATGGTCGGCCCCATACTCATGGCGCTCACCGGCGTTGACAAAAACGAGGTCCTGCCGCTTCGCAACCGCTTAACGGTCGAGCAGACAATACCGCGCATCGAAGCTTCCCCCGAGGATTTCCTTAAGGAGCTGAAAGAAACAGAGCCTTTGAAATATACCTGGGGCAGATATACCTTCGTGCCCTACTATTCAATAGATAAGGAATATTTCACCTGCTATCCGATAATTGAAAAATAATGCAAAAAAAATAAGTGCCGTGGCACTTATTTTTTTGCGTATTATTTTGCGCCGTCTTTTGTTACAACCGTTATCGGCAATAAAACGTCTGTCGGCTCAATGCCTTTTGAGTAGTTTATAAGCTGCTCACCTATGCTTGCGCCGTATTCGTAGTAGCTGTTGCCCACAAGCGCATCACAGCCGCCGCTTAAATCATCCTTTGAGAACATACCGTAATAAATAACGTGCTCCGCATCGGAGAAACATTCGCAGGGAACGCCGCGGAAATAGGTGTCGGCATACAGCATGATGTCTATATCGTTATCTTTTATGTAGGCACCGGCATCCTTTTTGATGTTATCGTTATCTCCGTATACCTCAACAAAATTCACGAAATTGAAATGATGCAGATTGTTGCGCAGGGTTTCATAGCCGCCGTGCGCAAACTCGCTGTACTGCGTTATCGCAAGTCCAACATTACTGCCCTGGTCGTAATGCTCCTGAACATACTGACCTGCGGCGCGTGAAAGCTCATCGGGTGAAAATGCGTTTACCGGAGCGCTGAACAGCGGCTTTGCCACATCATCCAAAAGATTACTTTCCGAAGCGATATACGGAATCGTGCCGGCGTAGCTGAAGTTTATCCCCACCGTTGAAAAGACAACGTCGGTATTATCCGCATTGTATTTTGAAAGGATATCTTCCTGATATTCCGAAAATCGGCTCATATCGCTTAAGATTTCTTCTTTTATTTCAATCTTTGATTTCTCAACACTCTTTTTAAGTCCTTCAAGCATTTCAAGCTCTTCTTCTCTGCCGGATATGCTTACCAGAACCGTAAGCTTTTTCTGATTACCGCAGGCGCAAAGCGGCAGAATAAGCAAAACGGAAAGCAAAATGCAAACTGTTTTCCTAAGCATAATTTATCTCTCCTTTATTCGGAATTCTATTAACATTTCGGCCGAAAATATTAACTTGTTTGAATTATAGCACGAAAGATATACGCCCGTCAATGCATTTTGATTATTAAAATGATAATAATTTTTTATCAATTGCGCCTTTTGATTCATAAAAGAGTATGAAAAAGCACCTGACGGATCAGACAGGTGCTTTGTATCGGTATGGTTTATGAAATGAAAAATGTAACGCCCATGGTTATCAGGGTAACAATAATCCCTGCGATAAGCACGCCCAGTGCTATGACGGGGAAGCTGTGCTTCATTCGTATATCGAATATTGCGGCGATAAGCGCTCCCGTCCATGCACCGGTGCCGGGTATCGGTATGGCAACGAAAATAAGAAGTCCCCATACGCGGTATTTTTTTATTATATCCTCATGGGATGCCGCTTTGTTTTCAAATTTAAGAGCCGTGCGCTTTAAAAATCCCTCGCGTTTTTTCATCCATTCGAAAATTTTGCGAAGGAAAAGGATAATAAACGGAACGGGGATAAGGTTTCCTATATACGCCGTAATGAAGGCGGCGACGTTTGAAAGTCCGAGCCCTACGCCCACCGGTATCGCACCGCGCAGCTCAACTACCGGAAGCATTGCGGTAAGCAGGGTTATTAAGTATTTGTAAAGTGCGGTTGCTTCGAAGTATTGCCACACGCTGTCGATCACCTCTTTTCTATAATACAATACCATATTTTTTTACGATTTACAAGTGTAAGAATATATTTGAATATTTACGGCAAGAATAACATTACTTTACTTTAGGAGATGCATAAATTGAAAGCCGTTATTCTTGCAGGGGGCAAGGGCACGCGCCTTCGCCCGATAACCTCTTTAAGTCCCAAACCAATGGCAAAAATACTGAATAAGCCATGTATAGGGCATGTTCTTGATTTACTGAAAAGTCATAATATAACCGACGCCGCCGTAACCGTAGGCTATAAACCGCAAAGGCTTACGGACTATCTTAATGAGCGCACCGATATGAATATAAAAATATTCAAAGAGGACTCGCCCTTGGGAACGGCAGGCAGCGTAAAGCAGTGTGAAGACTTTCTGGACGGCGATTTTTTAGTAATAAGCGGTGACTGTGTATGTGATATCGACCTTGACGCCGCCATTGCTTTTCATAAAGAGCGCGGCGGCATTGCCACGATAATTACCGTAAACGGCGACGATCCCACCGGCTACGGGCTGGTATTTTCCGATGCAAGCGGAAAAATAATCCGTTTTGATGAAAAGCCGGGCTGGGAGCGCGTTGCCGGCAATCGCATAAATACCGGAATATATATACTGAAAAAGGAGATCCTCGGCTTTGTCCCGTCGGGCGAATATGACTTTGCCTCGCAGCTTTTTCCGCTTTTAATATCCGGCGGCAGAGCAATCTACGAATATCATTCGGGCGCATACTGGTGCGATATCGGCACGCCGTCAAGTCTTATGGAGTGCAATTTCCATCTGCTTGACGAACAGGAAATGAGCTTGTCGCCAACCGGTAAGGCACGTCTTATCGCGCCCTATTTCATAGGCGAAAATTGCAGGATATCGAATGATGCCATGATAGGCCCCTATGCGGTAATAGGCGACAATGTTGAAATAGGCAGCGGTGCAAAGCTGTATAACTGCGTTGTGGATGACGGCGTTATCATAGAAAATAACGCGCGTGTGCAGGGTATGGTATGCGCTTTCAGTCATATATGCAGCGGCGCATCGGTCGGTGCGCATACCGTTGTGGGCGAGGGCTGCCGCCTCGGCAACGAAAGCCGAGCAGAGGGAAATATACGTATTTTCCCCGGTCTTACCGTTGCCGACAAAACAGGAGTGAATATTTCACTTGTATATGACGACCGCGGCGCCGGACTTTTTTCGGAACGTGGCATCGAGGGCGATATACGCGACGAGATAACCCCCGTATTTCTTACCAGACTCGGTATGGCGTTCGCAAGCGCATTTTCCGATTCCGTTATTATAGCCTACGGCGATGACAGATCCTTATTGCTTGCCGAAAGCGCCGCCATGGGTGCAGGGGCATCGGGGCTTCGTCCGCTTCTTGCAAAGTGCGGTCTGTACTCCGCAAAATTTGCCTGCGCCAAAACCGCGCGTCCCTGTATATATATTCTGCGTGACGGAAACAAGGTGCGCATATTAAGCTTTTACGCCGGTATGCCGCTCAATTACATTCAGGAAAGAAAGATAACAAACGCCTTTCTGTCTGATGAAATGAAGTGTGCGGATATTGATGATATATGTATGCCCGAGAGACTTCTGGGGGCGGAAAAAGAAGGCGAGGAAATGCTTAACAAAATTTTGAAGGGCGCTTTTTTAGAGGACTTTTCGGTGCTTTTCGATGAAGCAGGCGAGGATTTGCGTGTGGAAAGCGATGGTATGGTTCTCGAAAAGGAAAGCATACTTGCCCTTATCTGCCTGTTCGAAAAGGGCAGGGATCTGCCGCTGCCCGACTGGGCTCCGGTATTCCTCCTGCAGAAGGCAGGCATAACCTTTCACGTGGCAGAAGAAGGGGATTTTGTGAAATACCCTTATTTTTTCGATAACGTGTATATGGCGGCGCGTCTTGCGGGTATAATGAAATCGGAGGGGAAAGAGCTAAGGGAACTTTATTCCATGCTGCCCCGCCACGCCGTCTGCCGCCGCCGTCTCACCGGTACTCACCGCGCATCGGTAATCGCTTCTTTAAATAAGCTCGTACCCTATTCGGATATTACCGGCAAAGGCATAAGCATGAATTCGGACGAGGGCAGAATAACCGTGGTTCCCTTACGTCGCGCCGAGGGCTTTGATATACTTGCCTTTTCCGGCGACAGCGAGGTGTCGAAAGAATTATGCGCAGATATGTGTGATATTATTAAAAGCATTGACAGTAAGTGAGAAATATGTTACCATATAAACAATGATTTTGTTCGTGTCCCGGCAGTTTTTGACCGCGCATTTGATCGTGAATATAGCGCGGCCGAAATAATAATTTATACTACGCCTGATGTATGTCAGGCGTTGCTTTCGTATTATTTTTTGTGAAAGGAGAGAAAAATGCAGAGTAATACACAAAGTCAAAAGAAAAAACAGACAAAAAGAAAACCCGAAAATCAGCAGGAAAGTTTAAATAAGATGAAAAAATCCATGTCGGCTGAAAATAAAAAGAGCACGGCACAGCAAAAGGGCAGTAAGCCTACCTACCGCAAAAAGCCGTCAACGGCAAAAAAGAGCGTGACAAAGATAGATCCCAATGAAAAGATACGTATAATACCTCTTGGCGGTCTTGGCGAAATAGGCAAAAATATGACGGTTATCGACTACCGCGGTCAGATGATAATAATAGACTGCGGCATGACCTTCCCGGATGACGATATGCTGGGCATCGACTACGTTATCCCCGATACCGCCTTTCTCGAACAAAATAAGGATAAGCTTCTCGGAATATTCCTCACTCACGGTCATGAGGACCACATAGGGGCGCTTCCTTATGTACTTAAAGATTTCAATCTTCCCGTTTACGGCACGCGCCTTACTCTCGGTATCGTGTTCAATAAGTTAAGAGAGCATCATCTTGAAAAAAGCGTTGAGCTTATAGAGAAAAGCGCCGGCGACGTTGTTAAGACCGGTCCCTTCTCCGTCGAGTTCATCGCCGTAAACCATTCGATAGCCGATGCCGTTGCCTTTGCGATAACCACCCCCGTAGGCGTTGTGGTGCATACCGGCGACTTCAAGATGGATATGACGCCCATAATGGGCGACCCTATAGACATTGCGCGTCTTGGTGAAATAGGCAAAAACGGCGTTCTTGCGCTTCTTTCCGAATCTACGAATGCCGAACGTCCGGGGTTTGCCTCATCGGAAAGGCATGTAGGTCGCACCTTTGAGACGATATTCCAGCAGAATACCGGCAAGCGTATAATCGTTGCCACCTTCGCATCCAACGTTCACCGTGTACAACAGGTAATAGATGCCGCCGTTCACACCGGCAGAAAGGTTGCCGTTGCCGGACGAAGCATGGTAAATGTAATATCGGTTGCAAGAGAGCTGGGATATATGTCG
Source organism: Eubacteriales bacterium (assembly GCA_045599805.1). Lineage (GTDB taxonomy): Bacteria > Bacillota > Clostridia > Oscillospirales > UMGS1783 > JAZRWQ01. Next base: position 6,910 of record JAZRWQ010000040.1, read on the forward strand.
GTGCCCGATGGTACGGTAGTAGATCTTGACGAGATATCCAGGTATCCGCAGGATAAAATGGTTATCGTTACTACCGGCTCACAGGGCGAGCCGATGAGCGCCTTATACCGCATGGCGTATTCCGACCATAAAAAGGTCGAGATAACGCCGAACGACCTTGTCATCATTTCCGCAAACGCAATTCCCGGTAATGAAAAGCTTGTTTACAGAGTAATAAATGAGCTTATAAAGAGCGGTGCCGATGTTGTTTACAGCTCCGCCGAGGATGTTCACGTTTCCGGTCACGCCTGTCAGGAAGAGCTCAGCATGATGCTTTCTTTAATCAAGCCTAAATATTTCTTCCCGGTACACGGCGAATATCGTCATCAGAAGCGCCATGCCGAGCTTGCGAAGTTTGCCGGCGTATCGGCCGAAAATATATTTATAATGGAAAACGGCTCGGTCGTTGAAATAAATCAGCAGACCGCCAAGATGACGGGCAGAGTGCCTGCCGGCAAGGTATTTGTTGACGGACTGGGCGTAGGCGACGTAGGAAACATCGTTCTGCGCGACCGCAGACATTTGGCGCAGGACGGACTTATCGTTGTTGTTGCCGCCCTTTACGGCGACTCCGGGCTTGTCGTTTCGGGGCCCGATTTGATTTCCCGCGGCTTTGTTTACGTACGTGAGGCGACCGATATTATGGACGGCGCGAGAGACTGCGTAAAGGATGTGCTGGACGACTGTGAGCGCAGGCACATGACCGATTGGGGCGTTATCAAATCCCTTGTAAAGGATGCACTTTCGAAATATATCTATGATAAAACCAAGCGCAGCCCGATGATATTGCCCATAATAATGGAAGTATAAGGAGTAATTGCCATGAGGTATATGCTTGACCATGATATGCATATTCATTCCTATCTTTCGCCCTGCTCGCAGGATCCCGAGCAGACTGCGCAGGCTATTCTGGACTACGGCAAAAGAATGGGCTATAAGCATATAGTGCTTACCGACCATTTCTGGGACAGCTCCGTACCCTGCGCGTCCGACACATGGGAAGGCTTTGAAAATATAAATAAAGCGCTGCCTCTGCCTCAGGCAGAGGGAATAACCTTCCATTTCGGCTGCGAGGCCGATATGGACAGATACAGCGTTGTTGGATTGAATCAAAAGAATCTTGATAAATTCGATTTTATCATCGTTCCGATAAATCATCTCCATTGTCCATGGGCAAAGGTGCAGAAGGGCAAAATGGATAATAAAGAGCAGGCGGTTATCCTTGCACAGCGTTTCTGGAATCTTACGCAGCTTAATCTGCCGTTCCATAAGGTGGGCCTTGCCCATATCACATGGGACGGACTCGCCGGATGCAGCCCCGTTTGGTCGGATCATATCGATATACTCAACTACATATCCGACGATCGCTGGCGTATGCTGTTTAACGAAACCGCGAAAAAAGGCATGGGCGTAGAGCTTAATGTTGATATAAAGCTTTATGCCGAGGGCAATGAACGTGAATCGATGCTTCGTCCCTATCGCATTGCAAAGGAATGCGGCTGCAAATTCTATTTCGGCTCGGATGCACATCATCCATTTGAATTTGACGATCTGCCCGAGCGCGCCGAGTATTTTATCGATAAGCTCGGCCTCACCGAGGACGATAAATTTAATCCGTTCAAATGAAATAATATACATCAAAAGCAATATTTATGCATAAAATACAGAGATAATGTCCTATCATAAAACAAAAAAGCGGCTAATATAAATATTTTTGAAAAATTTTTATAAAAAAGTATTGCATTTTTATTCACGGTGATGTATAATCTGCGTATAAAAATTCAACCGATAAGGAGAAAATCAAAATGAAAAAAACATTTGCACTTATTCTTGCAGTAGTTCTGATGCTCAGTTTACTGTGCGCCTGCGGCGGCAAGAAGGAGAAGGTAACTCTTAAAATTCTTGACACTGCATATACCACCGAGGATTATGCCATCGCTTTCGCCAAAAACAGTGAGCTTACCGAGGAGGTAAACGGTGCGCTTGAAGCGCTGATCGCCGACGGTACCGTAAAGGCAGTAATCGACAAGTACATTTCCGGCAAGGAAAACGATCTTAAGTTCCAGCAGGATGCCGAGGGCAAGGAAGAGCTCAAGATGGCAACCAACGCAAACTTCCCTCCCTATGAATATCATGAAAACAATGAAATTTTAGGTATTGACGCCGAGATCGCCGCAGCAATCTGTGATAAGCTCGATAAGAAGCTTGTAATTGAAGATATGGAATTTGACTCCATCCTCGCATCCGTACAGAGCGGTAAATGCGATTTCGGTATGGCAGGCCTTACCGTAACCGAAGACCGTCTGAAGAACGTTGACTTCTCCACCTCTTATGCTACCGGCGTACAGGTAGTTATCGTTCCCGAAGGCTCTCCCATCACCTCCGTTGACGATCTGTTCGTAGAAGGTAAGAACTATCATATCGGCGTACAGAATGCCACCACCGGCGACATCTATGCATCCGGCGACTTCGAGGAAGCCGGTCTTGCAACCGTTGAACGTTATGCCAAGGGCGCAGATGCCATTCAGGCACTTGTTGCCGGCAAGATAGACTGCGTTATCATCGATAACGAACCTGCCAAGGCATTCGTTGAAGCAAACAACAAATAATCGCAATCAGATTATACCAAAAAAATCCGTCTGATCCAGACGGATTTTTTTGCGTTATGACGTAAAATAAATTGAAACGTTATTGCATTTTTATTCATTAAGTTGTATAATATAAAATACTGATTTTAATTATATATAAAGGAGTGATAAAATTGTCAGAATGGTTTGCCGATTTAAAGGCGGAATTTATCCTGAACTTTATTGACGATTCACGCTGGCAGTATCTTACCCGCGGTCTTGTAAGAACGCTGGAAATCACCTTTTTTGCCGTGCTTTTGGGCATTGTTTTGGGTGTCATCGTCGCAATAATCCGTTCTACCCACGATAAGAACAAGGACGGAGGCAAACTTACCTTCGGGAAGATCATAGTAAATATTTTAAATTTTATTTCTCAGATATATCTTACGATAATCAGAGGTACGCCTGTTGTAGTACAGCTTATGATAACCTACTACATCATCTTTGCCTCCTCAAATAATAAGATGCTTATCGCCGTCCTCGCTTTCGGTATCAACTCCGGCGCTTACGTTGCCGAGATCGTCCGCGGCGGTATCATGTCGATAGATGCAGGTCAGTTTGAGGCAGGCCGTTCGCTCGGCTTTAACTTTGTGCAGACCATGCGCTACATAGTTATTCCGCAGGCGCTTAAAAACGTTTTGCCGGCACTGGCAAACGAATTCATCGTTCTTTTAAAGGAAACCTCCGTTTCCGGCTACATCGCGCTTGAAGACCTTACCAAGGGCGGCGATATAATAAGAGGCAGAACATACTCCGCATTTATGCCCCTTATAGCCGTTGCACTTATCTATCTTGTACTTGTTGTGTTCTTCTCGTGGCTTGTAGGCAAACTTGAAAGGAGGCTTCGCGGCAATGAGCGCTGAAATACTTATTCAGGCAACCGATGTAAAAAAACATTATATAGGCGGCAAAATAAAGGCGCTTGACGGAATCTCTCTCGATATCCGCAAGGGCGATGTTACCGTTATAATAGGTCCGTCCGGTTCGGGTAAGTCCACCTTCCTGCGCTGCCTCAACCTCCTTGAAGTCCCCACCGACGGACATATCAATTTCGAGGGCGTTGACATTACCGATTCAAAGGTAAATATAAACCTGCACCGTCAGAAGATGGGTATGGTTTTCCAGCAGTTTAATCTCTTCCCCAATATGACCATTCTAAAGAATATGACCATCGCTCCCATGAAGCTTCTTAAAAAGTCCAAAGAGGAAGCCGAAGCAAATGCAATGGAGCTTCTCAACAGGGTAGGCCTTGCCGACAGAGCAAATGCCTATCCCGCACAGCTCTCCGGCGGTCAGAAGCAGCGTATCGCCATCGTGCGCGCTTTGTGCATGTCACCCGACGTAATGCTCTTCGATGAGCCTACAAGCGCTCTCGACCCCGAAATGGTAGGTGAAGTTCTTGAAGTTATGCGTGACCTTGCAAAAAGCGGCATGACGATGGTTGTAGTTACCCACGAAATGGGTTTCGCGCGCGAAGTCGCTTCCCACGTTGTATTCATCGATGGCGGCAAGATAGTTGAGCAGGGCACACCCGCCGAAATATTCGACAACCCACAGAGTGAAAGACTAAAAACATTCCTCGCCAAGGTTTTATAATCTGATGTTTAAACGCGTCCGAATTTCGGACGCGTTTTTTTATACTTTTTATCAACTTGCATCGAAAACTAAAGAAAACAGAAGCAATTTAAAGCAAATATGCCTTTTTGTTCAAAAAACGCAAAACTGCAAAACAATTAAGCTTGTCAAAGTCGCAGAGTTCATAAAAATGTATTTGAAGTTCATGTGAACCTGTGATATAATCATTGCAACAATACGAAAGGAGAGATGACCTTGAAAACGTTACCGGGTACCGCCCTCACCCTGATAGAGGGGCAAAAAAACAGTTACAGGGAAAGGATAGAGCCGCTCACCGCGTCCACCGGCGGACTGATGCTCTCGCAGGTTGAAGCGATATGCGGAATTCCGGCGAGCACCATACAAAACTGGATAAAACGCGGATGGGTACCTCAAACCGAAAGCAAGCGCTACAATACGCGGCAGATATACCGTATAATACTTGTAAATCTGCTGCACGGCGGAATGTCGCTTGATCAGATAGCCGAGGTAATGGCGTATGTTAACGGCGACGTTGACGACGTTTCCGACGATATCGTTGCCGACGGCGATTTGCTTGAATGGTTTTATCAGATAATAATCGAGCTTGAAAACGAAAAGACCGCCGACGTTGACAGAATGTCACAGGTGATATCGGAAAATCTCATCGCCTATAAGGGCAGTAAAACCAATAAGAAAAAGCTTGAGAGAGCTTTGCTTATAATGACCACATCATATATCGCAGGCGAAATGAAGCGCATATCAAACCGACTTCACGCCGAAATAGTAAAGGAGCTGTACTGATGAACAACACGTATACCGTAAAGCCTACCGATAAAAAGAAGGCAGGCAATATTATCAAATGGGCTGTAATAGCCGTAATCGTCATAGTAATAATCGCGAGCGCCGTAGTAATAGTTCCGGCAGGCTCAACCGGCGTAGTAGTTACGCTGGGTAAGGTTTCCGACACCGTAATGCAGGAGGGTATGCATTTCAAAATACCTTTTTTACAGCAGGTAGAAAAGATATCCAATAAAATACAGGTCGTTGAAATAAATTCCGAGGCCGTTTCAAAAGACCTTCAGCAGATTTCATCCACCCTTGCGGTAAACTACCGTATAGGCTACAACGACAGCGCGAAGATATATAAAAATATCGGAAGCGATTATGAAAATATCGTACTTTTACCTGCCGTACAGGAAAGCATGAAGAGCGTAACCGCTAAATACACCGCCGAAGAGCTTATCACCAAGCGAGCCCAGGTAGGCAGTGAAATCAAGGACGGCATCGGCGAAAAGGTGCAGGAATACGGCATAGTTATCGAAAAATTCAACCTCGTCAACTTCGACTTCTCGGAGGAATTCAACGATGCTATCGAGGCAAAGCAGGTAGCCGAACAGAACCTTATCACCACCAAAACCCAGCAGGAGCAGCAGATAGTTA
>JAZRWQ010000041.1:0-5280 GCA_045599805.1 Eubacteriales bacterium
TCAGATTGGCACTTAATTTATTTATAATAAAATAATGAGTTGCTAAGAGACTATATGGTGTGGAGCTTAATTTGACAAAAAGTCGAATATAGTATAAAATTTAAAGGCAGAAAAAGAATAGTCCTATATCAATAAAAACCAAGTGCGCTGCTGTTGATTGAAATTAAGATATAGTATATAATGTTTATATATTGCAAACCGAGGTGATTGGAATGCGAAAAATAAAAAGCTTTACGGTAGACCATTTAACGCTGATGCCCGGAGTTTACGTAAGCAGGGAAGACAATGTATCAAGCGCCGATGCCTTTAACGGCTTAAATGAGGAGATAATACCCCACGAAAACTTCAAGGATAATGAGCTTTATCCGATAACCACCTACGATATACGCATGACGCGCCCCAATTTCGAGCCGGTAATGTCCACCGGCGAGATTCATGCCATAGAGCATCTCGGCGCGACCTATCTGCGCAACCGCGAGGATTTGAAGTATCGCGTTATATACTGGGGACCCATGGGCTGCCGCACCGGCTTCTATCTTATTATGGCGGGTGCCGTGCCGGTAAGCGATATAGTATCCCTTATGAGTGATACCTATACGTTTATCGGGGAATTTGAAGGCGAAATCCCCGGCGCATCGCCTGAAGAATGCGGAAACTATTCGGATATGGATTTAACCGCGGCAAAATTACGCGCAGCCAAATACCTTGAAATACTTAAGAGTCTGTAAGGAGAAAAAAATGATACACGAATACGCGCAGAGAATAAGAAGAGAGCTGCACATGCAGCCCGAAATAGGCTTTGATTTGGATAACACCCTGAAGGTAGTACGCCGGGAGCTTGACGCCGACGGCATAGAGTATGTTGAGAATTTCGGCAAAAGCAGTATCGTTGCCACCATCAACCCCGAAAAATCGCAGTACACCATAGGCATCCGTGCTGATATGGATGCGCTGCCAATAACCGAGGAGAACGATGTTGAATACAAGTCCCGTGTGGAAGGCAAAATGCACGCCTGCGGCCACGACGCGCACACCGCCATGCTGCTTGCCGCTGCCAAAGAGCTTAACGAAATAAGGGATAAAATAAACTGCCGCGTAAAATTTATTTTCCAGGCGGCAGAAGAGGGACTTTGCGGCTCGCGCTTTCTGGTCGCCGACGGCGTAATGAACGATATAGATGAGATAATAGCGCTTCACGTTGAGCCGAAATACGATATCGGTACGATAGGTCTTTCCGCGGGAGCACAGACGGCAAACTCCGACCGCATGACCATTGATTTCACCGGCAAGAATGCTCATGCCATCCGTCAGCATCTCGGCGCCGATGCCATTTTAATGGGCGTACGCGCCTATAATATGATCGAGCAGGCTATCGCAAAAGAGGTCGATCCCACCAACCCCGTAATATTCAATGCCGGCGAATTCCACGGCGGCACCGCCGCAAACATCATTGCCGACCGCTGCCATATCGCCTGCACCTTAAGAACGTGGGACGGCGAAACCGAAAAACGCCTGCTTGACAAGATGGAGGCGATCTGCAAAATGTCCGCCGAAATTTCCGGCGGCACGGCTGAATTCAAGCATACCTCTCATTATCCTGCCGTTATCAACGACGAAGAGGTTACAAAGGGTGTTTACAATGCCGCCGCGAAGGTGATCGGTGAAGAAAACATCAAGGGCAGAGCCAGGGGCATGGGCGGCGAGGACTTTGCCTGCTATGCACTTGAAAAGCCCGGCTGTATGTTCTTTTTGGGCGTAGCCAATGAGGAAAAGGGAACAACAATTAAAAACCATAACCCCAAATTCAACATTGATGAGGACTGCCTGCAAATCGGCATCGACATATTCAAGCAGTATGTTCTCGATAACATGAATAAAACGAAATAAAAAAGGAGATCTGCGATGAAAAGAGTGCTTTTATGCTGTCTTGCTTTAATGCTTCTTTTGACGGTATGCGTTTATGCAGACGAAGATAAGCTTACGCTTGACAGAGCTATTCAAATCAGCGACACCCAGATTGTGCTTGAGTTTTCCGCGCCAATCGCCATAAACCTTGAACGCTCCAACAGAGGCCCGTATACCGCTCTGCGTCTTGTTGAGGGTGAAAGCACTCTGCAATGGGAGGGCGGTCAGCCGCTTCAGGCAACGGGCAATATGGTATTTCTTGATGAGAAGCACGACAGAGTTTTATGGACGATAACCGAGCAGCTTTTCGGCTGTACCAATGCTACCGAGGTCATAAGCTTCGCAAACGGACTTGAGGTTTATAAGGACAAAGGCTGGACGGTTAAGTTCTGCATGGAGGAGGTCCCCTATCAGGAGGATAAGGATACGGGCGACGGACTGCTTTGCAACGTAACGACCGCCGACGGCTCTTTGCATCTTACCGCAAACCGTCCCGAGGGATGGGACGGAATGTACGTACCCATTGAAAAGGATTTTGAATATCCGGCGGATTTATCCAAAACCGAATCCGTTATTCCCGAAAAGAAGGATGATTTTAAATTTACTTTGCTTGCCTATGATGCTCCGGAACCCGAACCGGAAGAGAAAACAGAGCCCGTTGAAAAAGATTCCAAAACGGGCGCTGTAATAGGCGGCTGTGCGGGCGGTGCCGTAGTTATTGCCGCAATAATATTCCTTGCCGTTAAAAAGGGAGGTAAAAAGAAATGAAAAGAATAATTTCCGTTTTTCTTTGCCTTTGTTTTATCTTTTCTTTGTGTGCCTGCGGCGCACAGCCCGAAGCGAAAGAAGAGAAAGTAACCCTTAATGCGGCAGAGTGGATGAATAAGCAGATTGAAAACGACAGCCTTTTTTCCTTTAAGTATGACGGCGTTTTGTTTAAGGACTGCGCTGCGGATTGGGATAAGGAAGTGACTGAAAATAAGGTTACGTATACTCATAAAACCGACGGCGTTAAGGTTTGGGCGGATTTCACGATAGACAATGAGCATAACAGCGTTGATTATCTGTGCCATTTTGAAAATACCGCCGATGATACCTCCAAGGTAATAAGCGAGATATTCCCTCTCGATTCGAGCGTTGCGGGCGATTATACGCTTACTTATTCCAACGGCTCAATTGCGATGGCAACCGACTTTTCTCTGAATCATTATGATTTTACGCAGGAAAAAACTCTGCACCTTGAATGCCGTGGCGGACGTTCCTCTTCCGGCGTACTGCCGTATTTCGACTTCGTTTCCGACAAGGGCGGCTTTATTGCCGCTATCGGCTGGACGGGGCAGTGGCAGTGCAATATGGAGAAAACCGAAAGCGGTATGAATCTTCAGGCAGGCATGGATAAAACCAATATTGAGCTGTATGCCAAGGAATCAATGCGCACCCCGTCCATAGTTATCCTTTTCTATGAGGGCACACAGGCAAAGGGGCATAACGACTGGCGTCACCTTGTAAGCGATAAGTATACTCCGCTTGATGAAAACGGCAATCCCGTAACCGAGCTGTCAATGTTCAACAACGCCTGGGGCGGTGCCGGTGAAAACGGCATCATGAGCCAGCTTGATACCATGGATAAAAACGGCATGAGCTATGACGGCTTATGGATAGATGCGGGCTGGTACGGCAAAACCGCCTCGGTGGATACTTATGACGCCGCATGGTCGGTGCAGGTAGGCGACTGGTTTGTAAATGAAAAGATATATCCGAACGGACTTTCCGTTATCGGTGAACGGCTTGAAAAAAACGGCAAGGAATTTCTTTTGTGGTTTGAGCCGGAAAGGGTGCAGCTGGGCACCGAACTGGAAAAGACCTATCCGCAGTATATGATGCCATGCAGCAGTGCCGCTTTATGGACTCTGTTTAATATGGCGGACGATGAAGCCTGCGACTTCATGACAGACCTTATCGACACCAGAATAAAGGAAAATCATATCACCTGGTACCGTCAGGACTTTAACTGCGAGCCTCTGGGCAAATGGGATTACAGCGACGCCAAGCAGGGTGAAAACAGAGTCGGTATGACGCAGATAAAATATATCACCAATCTTTACAGATATCTTGATACCTTGTTGGAACGCAACCCCGGCCTTATGATAGATAACTGCGCCTCCGGCGGACAGCGCCTTGATATAGAAATGATGAAGCGCTCCGTTCCTCTCTGGCGAAGCGACTATACAGTAAACGGTCAGGAATCCACCGCCGACGGCGTAAGAAACATAAACATGAACCTTTCTTACTGGATCCCTCTTCATTGCGGCGGCAACGGCACCGACGGCATGGATGATGACTATGAATTCCGTTCAATGATGGCTTCCGGTCTTACCGTAGGCACCCCCTCAACAAAGTTCGACTGGCATACAAAAGTTTTCAAAGAGTATTATCATTGCAGAAAGCTCATGACAGCCGATTATTATATCCTGGCGCAGGGCGCAGGCGAAAACTATGATAAAGAAAACGCCGCCTACATGTATTACGATAAGGAAAGCGGCGACGGGTATATAATGCTCTTCCATCCCGAAAAAGCTCCGAACGCAACTGAAATATTCAAGCTTTGCGGATTGGAAGAGAGTGCAGAATATAAAATCACCTGCACCGATACCGACCAAGCATCTGAAGCAACCGGACTTTCCCTTATGAACGCCGGCATTGAGGCAAGCTTCTCCGAACCCCGAAGTGCAAAGCTCCTCTACATCGACCGCGTGGATTGAAAACTAAAATAAATAATAAAAACCTGCTGATTTTTATCAGCAGGTTTTTTGCATGAATTTTTTGGATAATGCTTAAGGCTCAAAGCCGCGGTAGGGAACAACGGATGAGAAAACTATCTGCGTAGTTGTTCTGCCGAGCGTCTGGAGCTTCAGTACATACTTTTCAAGGCTCTCGTTGCTGTCGAAAACGGTTTGTATAAGGTAAGAATACTCTCCGGTCACATGGCAGCATTCAATGACTTCGCGGTTGTTTCTCAGATACGGATAAAGCTCAGCCTGTCTGTCGGGGGCGACCTCAAGATTTATAAATGCTTTTATCGAATGACCGAGTGCGCTTTCGTTGATGTCTGCGTGATAGCCGCGGATGACGCCGTTTTTTTCAAGAGCCTCGATTCTCGAAGCTACGGTCGGAGCAGATACAAAAACCTTTTCGGCAATCGTTTTCAGAGGGGTACGCGCATTGCGGTGCAGTATCCTCAGTATTTCCATGTCTGTATCATCAAGCTGTATTTTTCTGTCTTTCATAGGTGTTTCCTTTCCGTAATGCGTGTATACTATCTGTTTATTTAACGTGCTTTGTTTTATATATTACTTTATTTTTTTAATATATTCA
>JAZRWQ010000042.1:0-7180 GCA_045599805.1 Eubacteriales bacterium
ATCCGACTTGTTTTGCGTCACACCCTTTCGGGTGCTTTGCCAGAATATTCAATTCGACTCCTTTATACCACACCCGTTTCCCTTTGTCAACCCCCCTTTTTTCAAATTTTCGGGTTTTTTCTCAAAAATTGTTCAAAAAAACCCAACGATTTCATGCTCAGTTCCCGGCCGTAAATCCAAAATCGTATATACAACCTTTTAAGGTTGTATATACGAAGTATATATTATATACGTCATTTTCGGCTTTTTGTCCCGCCAAAAAAAAAACGGAAAAAATTTTTTAAAAATATTTTTTTCTCCTTTGGCTCCCATCCTCGCCAAAAGTGCGGATCCGGACGCACGAAAGGTTTGTTTTTCAATCGTGTGCTTTTCTGTGCAACTGTTCGTTTGATTGCGCTTCCACTTATCTGTAATATGCATAATATCGTGTATTTTACTAAATACAGCTCCAAATCAAAACGAGTAAAATCCGCCGTTCAAGCCGCCGCCGGGTGTATGTGAATTCAATTTTTTCCTGCGTTTATCTTTGAAGATAAAATCTGCCTTGACTTATTGCAATTTAACGGCGCTTGTAATATATTTAGTATAAAGGAGGGGATAAAAAATGCGAAAAATAAATTTAGGCATACTTGCCGCAAGCGATATTGCAAACCATGTTGCCCCGACAATTCAAAAAATCGGCTGCCTGAATCTGACGGCGATAGCCTCCCGAAGCGAGGAAAAGGCGAAAGCCTTTGCCTTAAAGCACGGCATTGAAAGATACTTCGGAAGCTACGAGGAGCTTATTGAAAGCAGCGATATTGATTTAATATACATCACAACACCCCATGCACTGCACGCAAAGCATATGGAAATGTGCATAAATTCCGGCAAAGCCGTTATCTGCGAAAAGGCGTTCACAATAAACGCAAAAGAGGCAGAAAGGATATTTTCCCTCGCAAAAGAGAAAAACGTTTTTGTGACCGAGGCGATATGGCAGCGCTATACGCCCATGGCAAAAATCTTAAAGGATTTTGTAAATTCCGGCAAGCTCGGCAAAATAAACCACATCTTAGCAAACCTCGGCTACAACGTATGGCAGCGCGAGCGCGTGCACAAAAACGCGCTTGGCGGCGGCGCTCTGCTTGACGTAGGCATCTACACTTTGAATTTTGCCGACCTCGTTTTAAACGGCGAAATCCCCGTCTCAATTACGGTAAACGCGCGGATAGACAATGAAAACCAAACCGACAAATATCAAACCGTTACCCTCGCTTACAAGGACGGCGTCACCGCCACCCTCTACAATTCCCTGATAAATTACACCGACCGCCGCGGCGTTATCTATGGCGATAAAGGCTACGCCATTATCGACAACGTGAATAATTTTGAGGCATTGCATTTCTATTCAAACGCCGACAACGGCGCGCTGACCGAAGAAATCATCGCGCCGCCCATGATATCGGGCTACGAATACGAATTCATAAGCGCCGCCGCGGCCCTTGCCAACGGGCAAATCGAAACCCCCGACTGCCCTCACGCCCAAACCCTGCGCCTGCTGCGCCAAACCGACGCCATCCGCGCCAAAATGGGCGTCACCTACCCCGCCGATAAATAGCCCCCCTCAAAATCACATGAACGTCACATAAAGTTCATGTGATTTTTCTTTTGCCGTCATACGGCTGTTAAGAAAATCGGGTAAAATAGAGGCAGCACACCACAAGGAGGACAAAATGGGAAAAGGAAAAATCACGGCGGTGCTGACGGCAGCCGTCATCATCGCATCCCTTTGCGGCTGCACCGGCGCAAAGGACGAAAACGCCGTAAGCGGCGAGAACGTTATAACCCTTTCGGGGAATACGGCAGCGCTTGACGGAGAGAAAATCGCGGAGTTTGACTATACACGAAGCTATGATCCGTCCATGGCAGAGCCGGAATACAAGGGCGACAGCCCGTCGGGCGACATATATATCGCCCATGATATCATTTACTATCCAAAGATAGAAGAAAGCGCATTTTCGAAAGAAAACTATGACGGTGAAACCGAATGGGTAACACGCTTCACCGCATCGGGACTTGAGGATTATATCTTCTCCACCCTGCCGGTGCTCGGAAATGAACTGCCGGCACAGATGATGCACACGGCAAAGGAAGCCTACGACAACCCCGTACTGCATATAACAAAAGCGGGCAGCTACACCCTGACGGGCAACTGGCAGGGGCAAATACTCATCGACCTTAACGGAGATGAGGATTGCTTTGACGATGAAAGCCAGAAGGTAACGCTTATCCTTAACGGCGCGGACATCAAATGCACCGTTGCTCCTGCCGTTATTTTCTATGATGCTTTTGAATGTGACAACACATGGGAAGAGCGTAAGGAGAATACGGGGAACGCCGACCTTACAAACGCCGGCGCGCGCGTTATAATTGCCGACGGAAGCGAAAACAACGTCGAGGGCGCAAACGTTTTCCGTCTTTTAAAGCCGGAATATAAAAAGGACAGCACCGCCGTTCAGAAAAAGCTTGTGAAAACCGACGGCGCATTTTACAGCTACGTTTCCCTGTTAATCGACGGCAGCCAAAACGGCACCGGCATTTTAAACATAACCTCCTCCACCTACGAGGGGCTTGACAGCGAACTGCATATGACGGTGAACGGCGGTTATGTAAACATCGTTTCGCAGGATGACGGCATAAACGTAAACGAGGACGGCGTTTCGGTATTCACCCTTAACGGCGGACATCTTACAATATTTGCAGGGCAGGGCGCCGAGGGCGACGTTATCGATTCCAACGGCTATATCGACATAAACGGCGGCTTTGTCGCCGGAGCGTCCCCGTCGGTTTCCGATAATATGCTCGACTCCGACTGCGGCACCGATGTTTCCGACAGCGCCACCGTAATAAGCAGCACATCTAATGCCATGCAGGGCGGCCCCGGCAATATGCCGGGAAACAAACCCGAGGGCGACATGCAAACCCCACCCGAAAAACCGGACGGCGATATGCAAACTCCTCCCGACGGCACACAGCCCTTTGCCGACGGCGATATGCAAACTCCTCCCGACGGCATGAAGCCGCCCGACAAAACCGCAATGTAAATTCCCCCCACAAGACCTGGCGGATGCACGTATAATACGCGCATCCGCCCGGTTTTTCTTTTTGTTGCTTTCGGGGTGCTTCAATGATATAATGGGAATAAAAGGGAGGTCATAGTATGGAAAAAGCGATTATCTGCGCGGACGGACTGTTCCGCGAATTTGTTCCTCTGTCACTGGAAAAGCCTAAGCCCTTATGGCCGGTACGCGGCGAAAAGCCGGTGGAGCGGCTTATATTGCAGGCAAAGGAATCGGGAATAACCGATATAACAGTAGTTGTCGGCTATAAAAAGGAACAGTTTGAATATCTGAAAGATGCCTTCGGCGTTTCCCTTTCGGAAAACGTCGATTTCAGAAACGTAAGCGGCAGGGACGCGCTGAAAGGCGACACGGCAAACGCCGTTGTCACCTGCGCAGGCATGTACTACGAAGCCAACCCCTTCCTTTCGGAGGACAATAACGTTTATGATTCCGGCGTCAGCCTCACCTCGTTTGACGATCTAAGAAAATTCGACAGTTCATATATCACAAAATCCGGCAGTAATATCATCCGCAACATAAAGCTTGTTTTCCATTGCGACGAGGAGGATATAAGCGATTTTGAGTATCTTGACCGCCAGCAGACCAACGCCTCTTTCACCTTTAAGATAGCCGGCGTGAAATATATCTACCGCTATCCTGCCGAAGGCATCGAGGAAAGCGTGAGCTGGAAAAACGAAAAGAGCTCGATGGTAATTGCGAAAAAACTGGGGATAGATACCACGTATATCTACGCCGATATCCACGAGGGCTGGAAAATCATGGAGTTCATCGGCCCGCACGCCAAGCCGGACTATGCTTCCTTTGAGGATTCAAAAAAGATAATCGGAGTACTGAGGGCTCTGCACTCCGCCCCCGTACGCACCGACTACGGCATGAAGCCGTGGGAGGAGGCGGAAAGCATGATAGAATCCTTGAATAAAATAAATCCGAATACATCGGACATCCTTGCCCCTCTCAGGGAAAAGATACATAAAATATACGAAAAAACTCTGAACGACGGCGTTGAAAAGTGCTTCTGCCACGGCGACGTTTACCGCCCCAACTGGATGATGATGCCTGACGGCTCGGTTATCCTCATCGACTGGGAATATGCCGGATATTCCGATCCCGGCATTGATATCGGCTATTATATAGCCGATGCCGGCTACGATATGGATGAAGCGAAGAGATTTATCCGCGAATATCTCGGTGATGACTATACCGATAAAAAGCTTTTCCATTTTCTCGCATACACCGCTCTTATTGCCTATTACTGGTATGTATGGGCTCTGCTCCGCCGCGCCAAGGGCGAGCCGCGTGACGATATAGAATCCAACTACGGCAAAGCGGCGCAAAAATACGCGAAAGAGCTTTCCGAGTAAAATAAAAACGGAATCCGCAAAAAGCGGATTCCGTTTTTTATCACCAAAAATTACAAATCTTATTGCAGTTAATCCTTGAAAGATAGCCACCGCTATGATAGACTTTATATATAATTAAAATCGATACATAGCAGTAAAAATTCTTAACATAAGGAGATGCATAAAATGCCCGGTGGAATGCGTTCTTTCGGCCCGCGAGGCTTTCTGACGGAAGAAGAAAAAAACAATATGCCGAAGGTGACTAAATCTCTGCTGAAGAGAATACTGTCCTACCTTAAGCCCTATACCGTACAGTTCATCCTTGTTTTCATAACGATACTGCTTTCGGCAGTTGTAGGTCTGTTCCCGTCCCTTATCACGGGCAAAATCGTTGACGAGGCGCTTGTGGGGAAAGACCTTGCCCTGCTTATCAAGCTGCTTATTGCGGCGTTCTGCACGCTTACGGTGAGCCAGGTTATCGGTATCGCGGAAAACTACATCAATGCGTGGATATCCCAGCGCATCATCTGCGACATGAGAAACCAGATGTATCAGCATCTGTTGAATATGCCGCACTCCTTTTTCACCACGGAAAAACAGGGCGAGATCACAACGCGCATGGATACCGATATTTCCGGTGTAAGCACGGTCATTTCCGGAACTCTTTCCTCCATCGTTTCCAATATCGCAACGGTCGTTACCACTCTTGTTGCTCTCTTCACGATGAGCTGGAAGCTTGCTATCGTCGGCATTATCGTGATACCGCTTCTTATCCTGCCCACGAAATCCGTCGGAAAGACACGCTATAAGCTGCTTACCGAAGGACAGCAAAAGCGCGACGAGATGAATCAGATAATCAGCGAAACCCTTTCGGTCAGCGGCTCGCTCCTTGTAAAGATATTCACCCGCGAGAAGAAAGAATCCGAAAACTTTGCCCGCATAAATGATGAGGTCGCGCAGACAGCCATGAAAGAACAGCGCAGCGGCAGCTGGTTCAGAGTCGTTATGGGGATGTTTACCCAGATAGGCCCGCTTCTTATATATTTCGCCGGCGGCATGTTCATCATCAAAAGCTGGGACACCGCCCTTACCGTAGGCACCATTACGGCGACCGTTGCGCTCATCAACCGCCTTTACCGTCCGGTTGAATCGCTCCTTAACGTAGGTGTTGATTTCACGCGCTCTCTTGCCCTTTTCTCCCGTATATTCGATTATTTCGACCGCGAGAACACGATAGCCTCCCCCAAGGACGCCAAAAAGCCCGAGGTCAAAAACAAGGACATCGTTTTTGACCATGTGGCTTTCAGCTATACGCCGGAACAGAATCTTCTCACCGATGTAAACTTCACCGTTCCGGGCGGCAGGATGTATGCTATAGTAGGCCCGTCGGGCTCCGGCAAGTCCACCGTTGTGAATTTTGTTCCGCGCCTTTATGACGTTGACAAGGGCTCGGTCAGAATCAACGGCGTTGACGTAAAGGATTTCGATCTGGAATATCTCCGTGAGAAAATAGGGCTCGTATCGCAGGAAACCTATCTTTTCAACGGAACAATACTTGACAATCTGAAATACGCAAGAAACGATCTCACAATGGAAGAGATCGAAAATGCCTGCAAAATGGCAAGCATCCACGATACCATAATGGCGCTGCCGGACGGCTACAATACCGAGGTAGGCAACCGCGGCTTCAAGCTTTCCGGCGGTGAAAAGCAGCGTCTCTCCCTTGCCCGTGTAATACTGAAAAACCCCGAAATACTGATACTTGACGAGGCAACAAGCGCCCTTGACAGCATTTCCGAAAACGCCATTCAGGATGCGCTCGAAATAATGATGAAGGACCGCACCAGCCTCGTTATCGCGCACCGTTTGTCTACGATATTAAAGGCGGACAGGATACTTGTCGTAAAGGACGGCGTTATCGCCGAGCAGGGTACACATGAAGAGCTGCTGGAGCTTAACGGCACCTATCACGAGCTGTATGAGACTCAGTTCCGCACGGCGCTCGATTACGAATCGGATAAGGACGATGCCGGGGATTTCAATATCGAAACCCTCTCTGCCGACTATGACGTTCGGCGCATTACGGAAGAGGATATTTCCGACGTGTACAATCTCTGCCGTTCCAATATCCGCTACTACCGCAGCATCGGTCTGCGCCCGTCCAAACAGCGCCTTACCGAGGTCATAACCGAACTGCCCGACACCGCCGATATCTCCCGTAAATACTTTGTAGGCTTCTATAAAGAGGACGAGTTGGTTGCCCTTCTGGATCTGATTACAGGATATCCGTCAAAGGACAGCGCGTTTATAGGCTGGTTTACCGTCGATGCCGACAGTCAGCGCAAGGGAATCGGCTCGCAGATTTTTGCCGATATCCGCGCAACGATGAAAGCGCAGGGCTTCAATAACCTTAAGGTGGTATGCCCCGCCGCAAGCGAAGAGGTTATCACCTTCTGGGAAAAGCAGGGCTTTTCAAAGGACGGATCGGAAGAAAAACCGGATTCCGTTTCCATGTCGCGCAGTATATAACCGCCCGGATAGTCAGCCGCGGCATAAAACTACAGAATAATCATAAAAGGAGCTCGCCGTAAGGCGGGGCGACTTAGGGAGAAATACAGAACCTTATAATTCAAAAAGGAATCTGTCTAATTGACAGATTCCTTTAATTTTACCGTTTCGGATGATTTTTGTTTTACGGCAAGGCAAAAACCGAGAGCA
>JAZRWQ010000043.1:0-4381 GCA_045599805.1 Eubacteriales bacterium
ACCATAAAAGCATAAAATTATCACTAAGCACATCAGCAGTATTATTGTTTTTCGCTTCATCATCAAAACTTCCTTTTTTATAATAATTTATTGTTTTTACTATCAACTCCCTTATTGATAATTTGTTATATTCCGGCCGGAATATATAACCTTGTTTAAATTATACCATATGCAAAATGCGGCCGTCAATAATTATACCGATGATTTTTTCAGCTTGCTTGATTTCTTATTGTAAAAATATGTCACTTTACTATATATAGATGTTATCACCACCGATTGCATATATCAACACCTTCTGCAAAAGTGAAGCTTTTTGAAGCAAAAGTGTTACTGTTTCATTAAAATCACTATTTCAAAACGATTATTTTCACACGTAACCTCTACCTCGCCCGAGTACTTTTCGGCAAGAGAACGTATGGTTGACAGCCCGAAGCCGTGGGCGTTCTTGTCCTTTTTCGTGGTACGCAGATCGGAAATATCCACGTTTTCCTTTACGGGGTTGGTTACGGCAATCGACAGGATGCTGTTTATGGCGTTTATTTCGAGGGTTATTTCCCTGTCTCTGTCCTCTACCGCATCTGCGGCTTCTATGGCATTATCCAAAGCACTGCCGATTATTACGCCGATTTCCAAAGCATCGGTTGTTATTTGCGTTTCCATGTGTATTTTCGTTTTTACCGCTATGTTTTTTGCTTTGGCATTCAGCACCTTTACCCTTATTACCGCGTCGATAACGGGGTTTTTGGTAAATACGAATTCTCTGTTCTGACGCTCTATTAAATCCACGTCCTTGTTAAGCTCCTCTGCCGCCCTTTTGTACTCGCCCGATTCGATAAGCCCCATAAGGGCAAGATCGCGGTTTTTGATATCGTGCTTGAAGCGGCGAAGCTCATTCTGATAGGCATACAGCTCCTCATAGTGGGACATCTGATTTTTTAAGTTGTTATCGAAATATTCAAGACGCTGTTTGGTTTCGCTGTAATCGTTCTGCTTATCTATTATGTAGAAAACGAATATATTCGCGGCGATAAGCAGAAGGGATGCCGTAAGCGTGCCTATCTGGAATAAACTGCCCGGGTTTGAATAGAGGGCGCGGAAAAGCAGCAGCAAGGTAATAAAGCTTGCCAGAAGCAGAGGCAGCGTTTTATACGCAAGGGAAAATGAGAGCCAGTTTTTGCCCTGCTTGTTTTGGTACTCCATAAGCCTTACTATTGCAAATGACAAAAACTTTGAGGAAAGCGTACATACGGTATACAGAGTAAAGTTTCCGTAAATATATACTATGTTCGCCTTCATGATGGTGGTGGCAAGAGTAATCACGGCAAGCTCCGACGCGCCGATGATTACGAAAAGAAATACCGTGGCGAATATTTTCGGCATGGGCTTCAGCCTGTAAAACAGACCTAAAATTATTACCGACACGGCAAGTGATATGAGCCTTACAAGGTTATTTCCCAAAGCCATGCTGTTTGCAATGGCGTGAAGGATTTCTAAAGTAACCGCTGCCGGCCAGAAAAATAAATTTCCGATTCTCCGTTTGCCGAACTTATTAAAGAATATTACGGCGATATACATTTCGAATACCGCACTTGTAAATTCTATTAAAAATTCTATCAAGCTACCACCTCCATTTCCGTATATATGAATCGAAGGTTTTTATGGCGGCGCTCTTTTTCCGCGCACTTATGGGTATTCTTATATCTCCGGTGAGGTTTATCTCATTTCCGTCCACGCAGTCGATATAAGCCATGTTTACGATATATCCCTGATGCACCTGAATAAACCCGTTCGTTTCAAGCGTTTTCAGTATGTCGGAAAGTTTCCCTACCGAATTGTATTCTTTGCCGCAGGCGGTATGTATAGTAACGTCGCGGTGATAACCCTCTATATAGGTTATCTCTTTTACGGGGATTTTACTGCGTACGTTAAGCCACGAAGAAATTATATAGGCGTGATTTTCATTGTATTTGCGCATCGCGCGGCAGAATACCTCCCTGAAATCCTCCTTCTTTATCGGCTTTACGATAAAATGGAGCGCTTCAAGGCGGAATGCCTCCGAGATATATTCGCGGTAGCTTGACACGAAAATGATTATAATTTCAGGGTACTTTTCACGCAGTATCTCGGCGGCCTCAACGCCGCTTATGCCGCTCATTTCTATATCAAGGAAAACGATATCGCAGTTTTCCATGCCCGTTTCAAGCTCTTCGCCGCAGTATTTATCGGTTATTTCGAATATTAAATCACGTCCTGCCTCACTCAGCAGATTTCTTATCTCATCGTGAATGGCGCGGTCGTCATCACATATACAAATACGCATAAAATCACCCCATTAAATTATACATAAAAGCAAAAGATTTGACAAGAGGCATGCCTTGCCGCATATTTACAATATTTGTAAACGGCATCTCGATTTGGCTTTTTGAGGGCTGTTATTTAACGCTTTTGCAAAATCGGCATACGCTTTTGACGGATAAAAAAATCTTCTTACGGGTTTATTCCGTAAGAAGAATTTTTTATATAATGTATTATTTTTTGCAAAGCGTATCGCGGTTCAGTTTTTTGAGCGAGCCGGAGATCTGTACAAGCTCAAGCTGCTGGGAAAGCACATCGGTTGGCGTTGCTATACGGTCGGTCAACACACTTACGGCGATGGCAAGGGAAATTGCCGCCGAGGGCACACCCATCTGAGCAAAGATGAGCGCAAAGGAGGATATGGCGGCACCCGGCATGGGAGGGGTTGCGATAGCGAGAATGTAGCCCATTATCAAAAGGGTTATCAGCTTGGGCCAGGTGATCTCCACATTATAAATGCTTGACATACACAAGGTGGCAATACAGCTTTCGATAATAACGGAGGGCATATACAGCGGCTGTGCAAGGGGCGCGCCGACACGCACGAGCTGTTTATCAACGCCCAATTTATTTTCGCAGGTGTCTATATGGGTATGAAACGCCGCCGAGGACGATGCCGTTGACAGGGCGATGATATATGTAGGAAAGAGCTTTTTCATAATGGTAATCATATTCACCCTCTGGGTTATCGAGGTACGGATAATAAGCAGCGCCGACCACAAAAGGCAAACTATCAAAAAGTACAGCGGATATTTATACAGTTCCTTAAGCCCCGCAAGATCGCCTGTTGCGGTAAGAGTGAAGATGCTTACGAAAACAACTACCGGCAAAAGTCTTACGATAAGCTCGATAAGTGCCTGAACAAGGGTGTTGAGCTGTTTTGTCCATTCCTGCAGCGCCTGCACTCTGCGCGACAGCGAAAGGGCAACGACGCCTACGCATACCGCAAGGAATATTACCTGCAAAGTATTGCCGGTATAGAATGCCTCAACGATATTATTCGGGACAATGTCAAGTATCATTTGCCACAGCGAATTGAAATCAAACCCGCCGCCTTCCCCTGTACTTATTCTGAATGCGATAGGTGCAAATGCCGCCATTATGCCCGCTGCCGCAAGCAGCCCCAAAGCGAAGTGGCTTAAAAGCTTTTTGCCGATGCGGTTGAAGGTCGTAACATCGCCCATTTCGCAGATGCCGCTGATAATGGATAAAAATATCATAAGCACCGAAACCGTGCTCAAAAAGCCCATGATAACGTCCGATAAGGGGGACAGCACGGTATCGCTGACAAAGGTGCGCACACCATCGGGCAGAAGATGCGAGCCCAGTCCCAAAAGCGCACCGAGCGCGGCGATGATAAGTATGCTTGCCCAGCTTGCGAGCATCCAACGCCGTCTGAAGGAGAAGGATATCTGATTCTTGCCGTTTTTATATGCCCAGGACGGCACACAGCCCATTGACTGCATGGCGTTGTTGAAAACCTCTTCCTCCTCGTTAAGCCCGCTGAAGGGATCGGTCTCGGGACCGATTATGTCGATAACAAAATAGTTATAGGAAAGGCGCTTTTCGATGCGGCAGAATACCTTTGTATCCTCCCCCAGCCTTTCGCGGTACTTTAAAAGGATATCCTCGGCGGTAAGCCGTGCCTTTAATACCGTTTGCTTTGACACCTTTAACGACTGCAATTTGGACACAAAAAATTCCGACAGCATATCTATAGATTCATAGCTGAGACTGTATTTACTCATTTTTTCTTCCTTTGCAAACAAAAATTCCCAATACAATATAATATAACATATAACGAAATGCTTGTAAATCCCTTTTTATGGTTATCCGTGCCGGCGGATAAACTCGGATATCTCCTTTGACTTTGCCGCTATTTCATCCTCGAACTCTCTCGAGGACAGACGGATAACACCGAATCTTACGGCGGAAAGCTGGATAAGTCCGTCGGAGGTCACGACCTTGACGTTGTGGTTTTTGCCCACATCGGAAACAAATTTTTCGATATAGGCGTCGGCGGTCT
>JAZRWQ010000044.1:0-10529 GCA_045599805.1 Eubacteriales bacterium
TGAGTGGCCGCAGGAATGCTTCCCCGGAGGCATAGCCGTAAACCTGAGGTTGAACATGAAGCCGCTGGATGAGCGGAAACGCGCAAACATGTTTGCTCTGATCCGTGCATTCTTGGCGCGAGGCGGTTTCGAACTACAGATCAATAATGTAAGTGTAGAGGAATTGGAAGATGCGATGCAGCATCCGGAGAAGCATGCGAACCTTCTGGTTAGAATCGGCGGTTATAGTGACTTCTTCGTAAGGCAGACGCCGGAGATGCAGAAGGAGATCATTGCTAGAACTTATCATGAACTATGAGCGGCACGGTATTTAATATTCAACGGTATTGCAGCAATGACGGTCCGGGAATACGTACCTGCGTATTTTTAAAAGGCTGTCCTCTTAACTGTGTGTGGTGTCATAACGGCGAATCTAAAAGCAGGGAAGAAGAGCTTTTATATGACGCAAGAAAATGCATCTCATGTTTCGGGTGCATAAGTGTGTGTGAAAACGGATGCCATACAGAGGAGAACGGGGCGCATATACTCCGTCGCGAAAACTGCATAAATTGCGGAAAATGCGCCGATATATGCCCGGCAGGTGCGCTTGAAAGGGTAGGCAAAAGCATGAGCGCCGATGAAGTCATGAAAACGGTGCTTGCAGATAAGGAATTTTATAATAAGGACGGCGGAATGACCTTGACGGGCGGTGAGCCCATGCTTCAATTCGATTTTGCATATGCCCTTGCAAAACGCGCAAGGTCGGAAAATATTACCGTAGCAATGGAAACCTGCGGCTATGCCGAAACCGAAAAGTATATAAAAATAGCTCCGTTTGTGGATTTCTTCCTTTTCGACTGCAAGGCATCAGCTGAAGACCATTTAACTTTAACCGGCAAAGACGATGCGCTGATAATGAATAATCTTGATTATCTTTGCAAAAACGGCGCCAACGTAATTCTTCGCTGCCCTGTGGTTGATGGCGCGAATCTTAATGACGGATTTATTGATAAACTGTGTAATATAGCAAAAAAATATCCGTCTCTTACCGCAATACAGCTTATGCCGTATCATAATACCGGCATAGGCAAAACCGAGCTTATCGGCGGTGAAAGGCAAACAGCATTTAAGCGTCCGGAGGAAAGCACGCTTGAAGATATAAAAAATAAAATCGAAAAATCGGCAAATATCAAAGTATCATATTAAAAAGTGAGGAAAAGTTTATGCCAAAGTGGTTAGACGATGCGGTATTCTATGAAATTTATCCCCAGTCTTTCAATGATACCAACGGCGACGGTATCGGCGATATAAACGGTATCATCGAAAAGCTGGACTATATCAAGTCCATAGGCTTTAACGCAATATGGATGAATCCCTGCTATGTATCTCCGTTCAACGATGCCGGATACGATGTAGAGGATTACTATAAAGTTGCGCCCCGTTACGGTACCAATGACGATATGAAAAACCTCTTTGATGAGGCTCATAAGCGCGGTATGCATATTCTGCTTGACCTTGTTCCCGGCCATACCGCGTGGACGCATAAATGGTTTATCGAATCCAGCAAGGCAGAAAAGAATGAGTATACCGACAGATATGTATGGACGGATACCGTTTGGAACGAAACCTCCGGCTATCCTACCCTGAGAGGTCTCAGCGAAAGAGACGGAAGCGCCGTTGTAAACTTCTTTTCTCATCAGCCTGCGCTGAATTACGGCTTCTACGAGCCCAAGGAATCATGGCAACAGCCGATGGATGCCGAGGGGCCCATGGCAACCCGTGCCGAAATCATAAATATCATTAAATTCTGGCTTTCCATGGGCTGTGACGGCTTCAGAGTGGATATGGCATTCTCTCTTGTAAAGGGCGATCCCGAAGAAAAGGGAACAATAGCTCTTTGGCAGGATGTTCGTGCGTATCTTGATAAGGATTTCCCTGATGCCGCTTTCGTTTCCGAATGGGGCAATGCCGATCATTCGCTTGCCGCAGGCTTCCATATGGATTTCCTTCTGCATTTCGGCATTTCTCATTACACCGATTTGTTCAGATGCGATAATCCCTTCTTCCGCAGCGATGGCAAGGGAAGCGCTAAGGCATTTGTTGAAAGATATATCGAGTGCTATAACGCAACAAACGGCAGAGGGCTTATCTGTCTGCCATCCGGTAATCATGATATGTACCGTCTGCCCAGATTTCTTGATGATCGTCAGCTTCGACTTGCCATGTCAATGGTGCTTTCTTTCCCGGGTGCGCCATTCGTATATTACGGCGATGAAATAGGTATGCGCCATATCGATCTGCCCTCCAAGGAAGGCGGCTATCACCGCACCGGTGCGCGTACCCCCATGCAGTGGGATAACTCGAAGAAAAACGGCGGTTTTTCCGACAGCGACAAGGAAAACCTTTATCTGCCGATCGACAGCGATGAAAACCGTCCCTGCGTTGCCGACCAGATAAATGATGAATCATCCCTCTTAAGCGAAGTAAAACGCCTGAACGCTCTGCGAAAAGAGCACGAGGCATTGCATAATAAGTCCCTTATTAAATTTGTAGCCTATGAAGATCACCCCGTAGCATATCTTCGTTATAACGAAAACGAAAAGATACTCGTTGTAATTAACCCCGTAAACGAGCAGAGATGCTTTGCCTTTGACGGCGAAGGCGAGGTCATCTATAATATAGGCGATTCCGGAAAGCTTGAAAACGGTAAGTGCACCGTTCCCGGCTCCAGCGCCGTATTCTTCAAAGTAAAATGAGCGGCAGCGAAAATATAACTGTATATCTTAAGCAGGGCGGACAGCTTGAAAAAGCCTCCGCCCTTGCAAATAAGCTTTTTTTGCCCGTAAGTGATATCCCGGGAAAGGGACTTAACGTAGTCTTTGATGCCGACGGCGTTTCTCTTGAGGGGTACGATCTGAAATATCGCGGTGATTTTACCGAGATGCTTCACAGACTGACCGGCGGCAGATTGCAGCATGAAATGCTTTCGCATATAGCAAGGACGAAAAAGGAAAATCCAACGGCAATCGATGCCACCGCCGGAATGGGTACGGATTCCATAATTTTTGCCGCCTGCGGCTATGATGTAACCATGTTTGAGCAAAATCCCGTCATTGCCGCTTTGCTGAAAGATGCCATGCAGCGAGCAAGGAAACATCCCGAACTTTCGGAAATTGTTTCAAGAATGACGCTTATAGAGGGAGACAGTATAGAGCTTATGCCGAAAATTCCCTTTTCTCCCGACATAATTTATCTTGACCCCATGTTTCCGGAGCGACGGAAAAGCGGACTTATAAACAAAAAGCTTCAGCTTATTCAAAAGCTTGAACATCCCTGCTATGAGGGCGAGGCTCTGCTCAATGCCGCCATCTCACTTAATCCCGAAAAAATAATAATAAAACGTCCTTTAAAAGGCGAAAATCTTGCAGGCAAAACGCCTTCATACACAATAAAAGGCAAGGCAATACGATACGATTGCCTTGCGTTTCCAAAATAAAAACGGTCGAGATATCGACCGTTTTTTGTTTTACAGTATTATTTCGATGGTGCCGTCTTTGTTTAGCTCTAACTTTGTACCGTAGGGGGCTGACAATTCATTCAGTCTGTCATAAATTTCCTTTGCAACCCTTTCATCTGCCGGATACGGAATTCCCTTGAAGGTGCGCCCCTTTTCAAATCCCAGCTCAACGGGTTTCATCTGCGCCTTTGTGAGCACGCCATCTTCATACTCAAGATAGGGGATTACCGTGCGGAAATTGAAAAACTGTGTATGCAAACCTATCGTCCAGTCCTTGTTTCTTGCCGCAAGCGCCTGAACATCGCTTATTTCGCCGAGATTAAACTTGTCTCTGATGTCTGCTGGCTGATGTAAAAGCAAATTAGACTGGAAGCAGAAATTGCCGAGAGAATGGAAGATGGGCTTGCCGTTATATATCTCAACCGGCTTGAACTGATGTGTGCCGTTGCCTAATATAACGTCTGCGCCGTTGTCAATACAGAAATGGGTGAATTCGTTTGCAAACTGTGCAGGCTTGCCCATGTCCGCACCGATGTATTCATGGCAATGGAACATAATAACGACATAGTCGGCAATATATTTTGCGTCCTTGATCGCATCTTTAACTCTTGCAAGGTCGCGTTTGTCGCAGAATGTGCGGTAACCCTCCTTGTCGTCGTCGGACAAAATAATGTTTACCGGACCGAATTCCGTAATGCCTTCGGCGAGAGGCGGACGGAATCCGTCGGCTCTGCTTCTTTCGGCAACCGCGTTTATTTCGGTGGCAGCGGCGATTTCTTTTATGGTTTCAAAATGCTCTTTTGTTACGGCGAGCTTTTTTGTGTGTCTTAATGCGTTGAGTCCGGGACGGCCTTTCATTGATTTAGAGGTATATCCTGCTCTTGCGGCCTCCTCAAAGGTGGATGTGATGCTTATAAAGGCAACTCTTCCGCCGTCAAAATTACGGTAAACGGGGGAGGATGCCTTGTCAAGATCTGCGCCGGCTCCTGCAATGGCAATGCCTCTGTCGCCAACGTGTTTTATTGTTTCAAGCAGTCCGTCGGGGCCCAAATCCATTGTATGGTTATTGGCATAGCCTAAGAAGTTGAATCCGTAGCCTAATATCTGGTCAAGTATTCTCGGTTCGCAGCTTATCCATGTGCCGCCGCAGTAGGCGGAAGCGTAGGTATCCCAGTTGGTAACGCAGGTTTCAAGATTGCCGAATCTTGCCTGACCTTTTGCAATATATTCTTTTATTTCGTTAAAGCCGGGATATCCTCCGTCCTGATAACCCTGATTCAGTATGGAGTCGCCGGTGGCAGTCATTGTAAACTTCATTTTTTCTCTCCTGTGCGTTTTGTGAGTATTCTTGATATGACAGGTCTGTAAACCTTCATTGCGCCCTTATGACAGAATTCCTGGCAGCAGAAGCAGGCGATACACTTTCTTCTGTCAATAACGGGGTATCCGTCTTTCATTGTTATTGCCTTAGGAGGGCATACTACATAACATTCCTTGCAGCCTACGCATTTGTTTTTATAAAGCTTCGGTCTTGTTTTAAGTGCGCCTTCGGCAAACTTGCCGAACATCTTTCCGAACCAGCCGTTGCCGTCAAATGTGAGTGAATGACCTGCGGCAGGCATAAAGTTATCTGCCTTTACACTGTCAACATCAATGCTGCAGCTTATCTCTTTAACGTCCTCCGGTGCAAGTCCTAAGCGTATCGACTCAAAAACGGTTGGCACACCTGATGTCGGGAAATTTATTATGTGAGCATTTACTCTGTCAAGCAGAAAAGCATTACGGGATGCAAGTAAAAGTCCGAGCTTTTTCGGGGTTCCTGCGGTGGGGCCGTTGCCCTCCATTCCCTCAATGGCATCGGTTATATTTATGCAGGGCGAAAAGTAATCGTAAATATCAATAAGTGCTCTTGCAAATTCGCTCTGACTTGCAAATCTGTAGTGATATTCGGGCTTTACCATGCCGGGAATGGCACCGAACATATTTTTAACTGCCGCGCTCATCACCATCATACCGTGCGATTTAAGCTTGCTCATGTTTATAATAAGATCGCAGGTCTTAAGATAAGCGGTATAGGTAAATTTTTTGCAAAGTCTGCCTTTGTCATGCAGCGCCTCAGCGGTGTCAAAATCGTAATTTAATGCTGCGCCGTGTTCCAAAACCGATTTCATTCCGGCGATACTGTATACCTTGTCAACAAATCCCTGCGTGTAAAGTCCTCCGGGGCTGTCGCCGACAATAACCTCCGCGCCTTTCTCTTTAATTATATCGCACATGGCGCATACAACGTTGGGGTGGGTGGTACCTGCCGCTTCGGGCTTCAGAAAGCTTATAAGGTTTACCTTCAAGGCAACCTTCATTCCCGGCTTAATAAAGTCAATACCGCCTATATCATCAAGTATTGTTTCGAGTGATGCGCGTACTTCTTTTAAATCATACGATTCGCATTTTGCGATTCCTACATCTATGCTCATGGTAAGCACCTCTTTCTATATAAGATTGTACCAAATTATAAAAAAACCGTCAAGAAGGATTGCAAAAGTATTGGAATAAAGTTAAAATCATATTGGGTGATAATATGTTTTGTCCTGATAATATTCAGAAAATACTCGGTATGCTTTCCGGTAACGGTTTTGAGGCATACCTTGTCGGCGGCTGCGTAAGAAACTATCTTATGGGCATTACCCCTGCCGATTATGATATCACCACAAATGCTCTTCCGCAGGATATCAAAAACGT
Source organism: Eubacteriales bacterium (assembly GCA_045599805.1). Classification (GTDB taxonomy): domain Bacteria; phylum Bacillota; class Clostridia; order Oscillospirales; family UMGS1783; genus JAZRWQ01. The sequence continues at coordinate 6,236 of JAZRWQ010000044.1, forward strand.
ATTTTCCGACTGTAAAACGGTGGACACCGGCATAAAGCACGGCACGGTTACCGTCATTGCTGACGGTATGCCCGTGGAAATCACGACCTACCGTACCGAGAGCAAGTATTCCGATAATCGCCGTCCGGATTCCGTGTCTTTTACGGACAGCCTACGAGAAGACCTTAAAAGGCGCGATTTTACGGTAAACGCGATATGCTATTCGCCGTATACCGGCTACGTTGATATGTTCGGCGGTATGGAAGATATCAAAAAGGGGATTTTGAAAACGGTAGGCAATCCCGATGCGCGCTTTAATGAGGACGCTCTGCGCATTCTGCGCGCTTTGCGCTTTTCGTCAAAGTACGGATTTGTTATTGATAGCGAAGTTAAAACCTCAATAATAAATAATGCGCCGCTGCTTAATAATATCGCATCGGAGCGAATAAACGCCGAGCTTGTCGAGATACTTTGTGGAGACAAAATATTCGATATTTTAATGGATTATTTTAATGTATTTAAAATTATTATCCCCGAAATTGCTCCGATGTATAAATTTGACCAAAAGAATAAATACCACAAATACGACTTGTGGGAGCATACCTGCCATGTGGTAAAGCATATTCCGGCAAAAAAATATCTCCGACTTGCCGCGCTGCTTCACGATATAGGCAAGCCGTCGTCCTTTTCGGTTGACTCTAACGGAAACGGTCATTTTTACGGCCATGCGCATATATCCTTTGAGATGACGCAGGCTGTCATGAAGCGTCTTAAATTCGATAATAAAACCGCCGATGCCGTTTCCTTGCTCGTAAGATACCATGACAGTGATTTGTTGAACGAAAAAGCTCATCTTAAGCGTATGATGAACAGGCTCGGCACCGATTCCTTCTTCGATTTACTTGAACTGAAAAAAGCCGACACATTGTCGCAAACCGATGCGGTGCTGTATCGTCTTGATACTTTTGCTTCAATACGTGATGCGGCGCTCGGTATCATATCCGAAAATGAGTGCTTTTCGTTAAAAGATCTTAAAGTGAATGGTGATGATATCACATCTCTCGGTTACAGCGGCAGGCAAGTAGGCGAAATATTGAATACACTTTTGAACGGCGTTATGTCCGGTGAGCTTAAAAACGATAAAGTGTGCCTTTTAGAGAATATAAAAAAATCGCTATGATTACCATAGCGATTTTTTATTATTTTCCCGTGCTTCCGAATCCGCCGGCGCCTCTTTCGGTTTCGTCAAGTTCGTCAGCTTCTTCGAATTCTATAGAGAGATAGGGCAGAACTACCATCTGTGCTATTCTGTCGCCGCTGTGTACCGTCTGAGGTACCTCGCCGTCGTTGTGCAGAGCAACGATATATTCGCCTCTGTAATCCGAATCGGCAACACCTACGCAGTTTGCGGGCCTCAATCCCTGTTTTGATGCAATGCCGCTTCTTGCGAATATGGCTCCGAAATATCCTTCGGGAACCTGCACGGCAATACCCGTGCCTATTTTTTTTGTCTGATGAGGCAGTATCTCAACATCCTCATCAAGGCAGGCGTATAAATCATATCCGGCGGCGTATTTCGAGCCGCAGGTAGGAATCATGGCATTTTTATTAAGCTTTTTGATTTTGATGTTCATTCGGTTCCTCCCATAATACTATCTTGTCTGCGGCAAGTGTCTTCTGCATATCGATTATGCGTTGATTTTCCGAGCCGCGAAAGCGAAGCGAAATGTTTTTCTGCTCTTCGATATATCTTCCGTCCACCATAACGTCAACGTATTTTAAAAGCTCTTTTACGTTAGGCGTTGCCGCGCGGCTTTGACCGAATATCTCATCGTCAAGCCTAAATCCGGTGTAAACCCATATATCCTTTTCGGGCAGCGTTTCTTTCACGCGTTTAAGAAAGGGGAGAAGGCCTTTTTGATTTTCCGGCTCCATTGGCTCGCCGCCGAGCACCGAAAGACCGCGTACATACGAAGACTTTAAGGTGTTCAGTATCTCGTCTTCAATATCTTTTGTGAATTCCTTGCCGTAATCAAAATTCCAGGTTGACGGGTTAAAGCAGTTTGGACAATGATTGCGGCATCCGGAAACGAAGAGTGAAATTCTTACGCCCAGCCCGTTGGCAATATCAAATTTTTTTATTTCAGCGTAATGCATATTACAGATGTAAAACTCTTTCCTTTATTTCCTGGGTACGCCCCTGATTCCAGTACTGTGTGCCGATGTATCCGCAGGTACGCCTTGCAACGTTCATGGTCGACTGGTCGGTGTTGCCGCAGTTTGGGCAGGTCCAAACCAGCTTGCCGTCCTTGTCTTCAAGTATCTGTATCTCTCCGTCAAAGCCGCAAACCTGGCAGTAGTCGCTCTTGGTGTTCAGCTCGGCATACATAATGTTGTCGTAAATAAACTGCATTACCGCAATAACGGCATCAAGATTTTGCTGCATGTTGGGTACTTCAACATAGGAGATGGCTCCGCCGGGGGACAGTGCCTGGAATTTGGATTCCAGCGCAAGCTTGTCAAAAGCATCGATGGATTCTGTTACATGAACGTGATAGCTGTTTGTGATATAGTTCTTGTCGGTAACGCCCTTTACAATGCCAAAGCGCTTTTGCAGGCATTTGGCGAACTTGTATGTGGTGCTTTCAAGAGGTGTGCCGTAAAGTGAATAGTCGATATTTTCTGCAGCTTTCCATTTTGCGGTGTACTCGTTAAGCTTTCTCATTATTTCAAGGCCTAATTCTTCGCCTTCCTTTTCGGTAAGCTTTTTGCCGATAAGGCTGTAAACACATTCCCAAAGCCCTGCATATCCTAAAGATAAGGTGGAATATCCACCGTGCAGGTACTTGTCAATGGTTTCGCCCTTCTTAAGGCGAAGCAGTGCGCCGTGCTGCCAAAGTATGGGTGCGGCATCCGAAAGCGTGCCGGTAAGTCTTTCATGACGGCACTGGAGCGCTCTGTGGCAAAGCTCCATACGTTCATCGAATATCTTCCAGAATTTATCAAGATCCTTTTCTGCGCTGAGTCCTGCGTCAACAAGGTTCACTGTAACAACGCCCTGATTGAATCTGCCGTAATACTGCGGCTTTCCGTCCTCATTGATATACGGAGTAAGGAAGCTGCGGCAGCCCATGCAGGTGTAGCAATGACCTTCGCCGTTCTTGTCTATCTTGTTCTTAAGCATTATCTTCTCGGAGATATAGTCGGGAACAAGGCGTTTAGCGGTGCACTTTGCGGCAAGCTTTGTAAGATAATAGAATCTTGTGCCTTCGTAGATATTGTCTTCTTCAAGCACGTATATAAGCTTGGGGAAGGCAGGGGTTATCCAGATGCCCTGTTCATTCTTTACGCCCTGATAGCGCTGCTTTAAGGTTTCTTCTATGATAAGTGCAAGGTCTTTCTTTTCCTGCTCATCTTTTGCTTCGTTAAGATACATGAATACGGTAACAAAGGGAGCCTGTCCGTTGGTGGTCATCAGGGTAACTACCTGATACTGTATCATCTGAACGCCGCTCTTAACCTCTTCGCGCAGTCTCTTTTCGGTTATCTTGTCTATCTGCTCATCGGTAAAGTGCTCGTCTACCTCTTTGAGTTCTTCAATAACCTGCTCTCTTATCTTCATACGGCTGATATTTACAAAGGGGGCAAGGTGGGTAAGGCTTATGCTCTGACCGCCGTACTGGCAGGAGGCAACCTGCGCGATAATCTGCGTTGCGATGTTGCAGGCGGTGGAAAAGCTGTGGGGTTTTTCGATAAGAGTGCCGCTTATAACCGTGCCGTTCTGAAGCATATCTTCAAGATTGACAAGGTCGCAGTTATGCATGTGCTGTGCGAAATAATCGGCATCGTGGAAGTGGATTATACCTTCCTCGTGAGCCTCAACGATATCCGGAGGCAGTAAAAGACGCTTGGTTATATCCTTGCTTACTTCGCCTGCCATATAGTCACGCTGAACGCTGTTAACGGTCGGGTTCTTGTTGGAGTTTTCCTGCTTTACCTCTTCGTTATTGCATTCGATAAGGGACAGTATCTGTTCATCGGTGGTATTGGCCTTACGAACAAGGGAACGGTTGTATCTGTATTTAACGTATCTCTTGGCTACCTCAAAGGCGCCTTGGCGCATGATGGCTTCTTCCACCATATCCTGTATTTCCTCAACGTGAAGCGCACGGGAAATGTTTTTGCCTGATTGTTCAATATCCCAGGCAATACCCTTTATCTGCCATTCCGCCATACGCTGTGATTCGGATACGGTGTTGTTTGCTTTTGTAATGGCCTTTTCGATTTTCGTGCGGTCAAATAATACCTCTTCGCC
>JAZRWQ010000045.1:0-2170 GCA_045599805.1 Eubacteriales bacterium
CCTCCGACTTTATACTGTCTTTCTTTCATTTTTTCGCCCCCGTTTTATTATCGAACATTTGTACTATAACACATTTACAAACAGAAATCAACCTTTTTCAAAAAAATACCGGCTGCCCGAAGACAGCCGATGTTTTCAGCATATTTTATTTAAGCTTAAAGGATTCGCAATCCGTGCATTTCTTTTCGGTAGGATTGGATTCATGGGTACCGACATTGATTTTATCAAGTGTGCAGTAATTCTGGCTGCCGCAATGATAAGCGCACTGCTGAACGGTACATCCGATACACTTGTTTGCGTTGTTACAATTTGACATAATATTTTTCCTCCGGATAATAATATTTGCCTTTGGGCGGCTTGCTCCGCCTCAACGGTCAGAAATATTATGCACCGAAAAAACAGGTTTATTCCCAACGCGCTTTAAAGCCGAATATTTTGTCAAGTCCTTCCACAAAGCCTATGAGAATCTCAATAAATCTGTCAAATATTTTCTGTATCCAGCTCTTTGCCGTATCTGTTATATTATTAATTGCCGTATTGGCTGTAAACGCTGCAATGCGCGCACCGTCGCAGGTTGCAAGAGCCTCCAGCAAATCGCAGATATAGCCTTTATCTTCGGATGATATTTTTACATAATTGTAAGCATTAACGGCGTTTTCATATCCCTTGATAACATTTTCATTGTTTTTGTATGTGCCGATAAGCAGAGCATATATGAACAAATAATAGAACAGCTCCACTCTGTCGCCGGATTTTCCCATTTTCGCATACGGAGCGGTGAAAAATTGCAGCTTTTCGGTGTTGCTTTCAGAATTATTGTTGAAGAGCAGATTGAGAACCTTGTGCGGCTGCTTAATTTCATCAACGGTAATATCGCCGGAGGCAATTCTTGTGGTCAGCGCAGCCTCGATTACCGTGTGCATGGATGCATTGTAGCTGCGTGAAACAGCCCATACAACATCTATAATATAATATAACGGGTCGGCAAGGAATTTATCAATCATGGCAGTCAGTATTTCCTCGCAAACCTCCTGCGCGTTCTGCTTGTTCCATATATCATCAATGTCAACACCGAGTGCATAGCACATGGGAAGATAATTAACATCTTCATTTATCCAGCAGCTCTGAACAAGGTCAACTATCGTGGTGATGCCTGATTTTGATTTTCTCAACACCTCTCTGATAAAGGCAAGCTGATCGCCGATTTCGTACGATTCAAGCGGTACGGCAATTTGAGGGTGGTCAGGCCCGAAGAAAATATCAACTATCTTATTGGTCAGCCATGTGGCGGTTTCCGATGAATAAAGCTTCTCTTTTGTATAATATTTGTTGAAGAAATTTCTGAAATAAAGATTGAGATTACCCATGGTAATATAAAGAGTGCTTGCGTTTATATCACCGTTGTTCTTTATATTATGCCAGTCTGAATCTGTATCCGGGTCATAAATCTGCTCAAGCGTCATCGGTCCGATTTTAACATCGCTGAGAAGACCCGTTGCAATAAGAGCCTCAATATCATCAAAATCGGGAATGTCAAGCGAGCCGATATTATCGCTCGGTATAAGTGAGCTTATGTCAAAACCGAACGCGGAGCTGTCATCGGCTGCACTTACGCCTAAAACAAGGCACGATGAAGCAGCCATAAGCACGCTGATAACAATACACAGGCATTTTCTTAATAATTTCATAGTATAACCCCCTGAATATGGATTTTATATTTTAAGTTTAGCATTTATTGCCGCAGGTGTCAAGAAAACCTTTAAAAGTTAAGGTAAAAGTTAATGTGTTTGACACATTTTTTCAAAAAAGAGAGCTTGACAGAAATGCATATCCGTATAAAATAATAAATATGGAAGAAAGGGAGTGTCAGTTTATGGCAAACGGTACAAAAGAAAAAAAGCTTTCTCTTCGTAATTATATCGGTTATATGCTTTGTGACGCGGGCAATTCGCTGGGCTTTGCGGCAATAAGTCAGTATCTTTCATCTTTCTATACCGACATAGTTAAATTAAGCGGCTTTCAGTCAACACTTATCATGATAATCGCGCGTATCTGGGACGGTATAAACGACCCGATTATGGGATTTATCGCAAACTCGGCAAAACCGACCAAATACGGCAAATACAGGCATTTTATCATTTTTGCCGGCATTCCGTATGCAATTTCCTCT
>JAZRWQ010000046.1:0-29028 GCA_045599805.1 Eubacteriales bacterium
TCCGGGGCAGAAAATAATTATACCGGATGCTTAACTTTTATGAAAAAACTGTTGCGAATACAAAACAGTTGTGATAAAATATTAGCATCTAAATGTATAATTATCGAGAAGGAGTGAAAACAAATGAAAAGCATCAAAAAACTTATTGTGCTCAGTATTCTGAGTCTTGTTCTTTGTTTTACCATGCTTCTCGGTACGACCTACGCATGGATGACCGACTCGGTGCAGAGCGGCAAAAACATTATACAGGCAGGCAATCTTGACGCCAGGCTGTATCACAAAACAGGCAGCGCCGGATATACCGAGGTGGACAGCGAAACTCCGCTTTTCAACATGAAAAACGGTGCGCAGATAAACTGGGAGCCCGATACCTTCGTTTGCGAAACCTTTAAGGTCGAAAAAACGGGCGACCTTGATATGCTCTTCAACTTTAAGCTTGAAGCCGTTGCCAAAACCTATAACGGCAAAAACCTTTCCAAGGTATTAAGAGCCGCCGTTGTTACCGAGGTACCCACCGAGACTCCGGATGCCGGTGCCGGCACGCCCCTTAAATACTTTACCGTATTTGACAGTGCGCAGGAGCTTTTGAACGATACGACCTCAAAGGAATTTTCAATAGTTATTTTCTGGCCTAAGGGCGAGAACGACTACACCTATAATCTTGAGCCGGTAAATGATAAGAGTCCGCTTGAAGTTACCTTTGAGCCGCATCTTATTGCCTGCCAGAGCTCGGACGATGCAAAATCCTCCCTCGGCGCTCATCCCGTTGCCGCCTGCGAAAGCCTTAAATCAAAGTATACCGGCAGCTTCAATAACGAGATAGTTACCGCGAATATCGACGGCACTTCCGACCATACGGTTGTTACCGGATTTGATGCGATATCCTTTAATAAGAGCGTAACCTTATCGAATATCACCTTTGCGGAGGGTGCAAGGCTTACTCCCACCGCTACGATAGAAGCGCCGATAAACCTTATTTTAGAAAACTGCGTATTTGAAGCCGGCCCCAACGGCTACTGCCTTGATATAGACACCTATATAGGCGATACCTCTTACGCAAGGGATATAAGCATCGTTATTGAGGACTGCAAATTTATCGGCAATCATTTTGTTTCAAACGCCCCCGCAAATTCCTGCGGACTTATACTGAATGTCGGCTCGGCTAAAACTGCCGGGAACGTAACCGTTAAAAACTGCACCTTTGAGGAAATAAGCTCTCACGCAATAGACCTCGGCAAATTCAGCGGCACTGTGGCAGTGGAAAACTGCGGCTTTAAGAGCTGGGCGGTAAGCGGTGCCGGTTCGGCAATAAAGGGCGAGGTGGACGGCTCCTGCGATTTCTTTGCAACGGGTATTACATTTAATATCGGCGCAAACGACAATATCAAATATCTTGATATACCCTCCTCCGTTGCGCTTCCGGAATTTACCGCGGAAAACTCGGTATACTCCATGGCAGAGCATTTAGTGGTTCCGGCAAATTAACAGAACAATAAAAACAGCTACCCGATAGGGTAGCTGTTTTTGTGTTTTTTCGTATTTTTTTCAGGAGTTTATCTCCTTTGAGAAGTCGTAGGTGTCTACGGAAATGGACTTCTTTGTGGCAAGCGCCTCTTCAATATCGGCATCAAGCACGCGATCGTTCTTGTATATAACTACGCGGCTTTTAATGTTGTTGTTAAGAAGGTCTATTGCGCGGTAACCCATAAGGCTCGCGATGATCCTGTCCTTGGACGAGGGACTGCCGCCGCGCTGAACATAGCCGAGCACCGAAGCTCTCGCTTCAATATTGAGCCGCTGACCTATCTCCTTTGCCATCTCGGCAACGCCGCCTACGCCCTCGGCAACCATTATTATAAAGTGCTTTTTGCCGTTTGCCATCGTTTCTTTTATACGGCCGATAACGTCGTTTTCAAAGTCGAAGGGGATTTCGGGAATGAGAATGGCGGTAGCGCCGGTTGCCATGCCGGTGTCAAGGGCGATATAGCCCGCGTGCCTGCCCATTACCTCAACTACCGTGCATCGATCGTGCGACTGGGAGGTATCTCTTATCTTGTCCACCATTTGGGCGGCGGTGTTTACGGCGGTATCGAAGCCTATGGAATAGTCGGTAGCGCCGATGTCGTTGTCGATGGTTGCGGGGATGCCTACGCAGTTTATGCCGTGCTCACGGGTAAGCGCCAGCGCGCCGGTAAATGTGCCGTCGCCGCCGATAACCACAAGGCCTTTGAGATTATGCTTTCTGCAAACTTCGGCGGCCTTTTTTCTGCCCTCGGCGGTGCGGAATTCGTCACAGCGCGCGGTGTAAATTATCGTGCCGCCTCTGTGTATTATGTCGGACACCGAGCGGGCGGTGAGCTCAACGTAGTCGTCCTCGATAAGTCCGTTATAGCCTCTTAAAAATCCGATTACTTCATATCCCTCATTCAGCGCAACACGTACGACCGCGCGTATAGCGGCGTTCATGCCGGGGGCATCGCCGCCGCTGGTGAGGATGCCTATTCTTTCCGTCTGTATCATGTTTCCTCCTTATTTGACAACAACGTTTTCCTTGCCCAGTATGCTTTCAAGTTCTTTTATCAAAGAGTCGGTTATCGCTATAAGATGGGCGAATTTATAGTATTTGTTATCCTTTTCCATGTAAAATACCGCCTCGCCTATGCCGGGACGGCTGCGAAGAAGCTCTTTTATCTGCGCTTCCTTATCCATATCCTTTACGGACAGTTTAAGATACATCCTCTCGGCTATCTGACCGCCGCCGCCCATGAGCTTTTCCATTTGGCTCATAAGCACCTTGGGCGACTCGTCCTCTCTTACCGAAAGCCTGCCCTTGATAACTACGGGATCTTTCGTTTCAAGCATATTCATGTAGGTGTCACGTATCTTGGGGAATACAAGCACCTCCATGGCTCCGGTGGTATCCTCCACCGTTATGAATGCCATGGTGCTTTCGTTTTTGGTAAGCTTGGTAACGGTGGCGGAGATAACGCCGGCTATCGTTACCGGCTGGCCGTCCTTAACCGAAAGATTGCCGTCCTCGTCCGGCTGTAAGGTTATTATGGGCGATGCGCCGTAGCGGCGCGCGTCTATCATATAGTTATCCATCGGATGACCCGAAAGATATATGCCGGCACATTCCTTTTCAAAGGACAAAAGCTCCTGCTGTGTGTACTCGTCAACTACCGGATACAGCTCTTCATCCGAGGGCGCAAGCTCTTCCCCGAACAGGGATATCTGCCCTGCAAGGTTATTCTTGCGGTCGGCCGCTATCGAGTTTATTATGCCCTCGTAGCTGAGCATAAGTCGGTGACGGTTTATGCCGAGAGTATCGAACGCACCGCACTTTATAAGTCCTTCAACGGCGCGCTTGTTCATATCCTTGTCTATCATTCTCTTCGCGAAATCGTAGAAGGATTTGAACGGGCCGTTTTCGGTGCGCTCCTTAACGGCGGCATCTATAAAGGGCTTGCCTATATTCTTTATGGCAACGAGTCCGAATCTTACGCTGTCCTTGTGGCTTGTAAAGCCGGACTCCGACTGGTTGATGTCGGGGGGCAGTACCTTTAGACCGAGACGTATGGCCTCCTCCTTGTATTCGGCTACTTTAACGGCGCTGTCAAGCACGCTCGTAAGGAGAGAAGACATATACTGCGCCGAATAGTGGCGCTTAAGATATGCCGTGCGGTAGGTGACGTCGGCATAGCAGGCGGCGTGGGATTTGTTGAATGCGTATGCGGCGAATTTTACCATTTCGTCGAATATCTTGTTTGCCGCCTCTTTTGTAGTGCCTCGCCGCAGACAGCCCTCAACGTCGATCGAGCCGTCGTCCTTCAGCTTGCCGTTTATGAAGTATTCGCGCTCTTCCTCCATAACGTGCGCTTTTTTCTTTGCCATGGCACGTCTTACAAGGTCGGCTCTGCCGAAGCTGTATCCGGCAAGCGAGCGCACTATCTGCATTACCTGCTCCTGATATACCATGCAGCCGTAGGTAACGTCGAGTATGTCTTTAAGCTTCGGATCGTCATAAACGACCTTTGACGGATCGTTTTTACCCTCGATGTATCGGGGAATGGAGTCCATTGGCCCCGGACGGTAGAGGGAGATAATGGCTATAACGTCCTCTATGCATTGGGGCTTCAATTCGGTAAGCACCTTGCGCATGCCCGCCGATTCAAGCTGGAATACGCCTGCGGTGTAGCCGCCTGACAGCATATCAAAGGTTTCCTTGTCGTTGTACGCGGTGAATACCGACTCGTCAAACTCCTCGCCCGAGGCGCGTATCATCTTAACGGTGTCGTCTATGATAGTGAGGTTTCGAAGCCCCAGAAAGTCCATTTTCAAAAGTCCCAGCTCTTCAACCGTGTCCTTCGGGAACTGGGTTACTACCGATTCGTCGCTTACAAACAGCGGCATATATTCGCTTACGGCGCGGTCGGATATAACAACGCCGGCGGCGTGCATACCCGTCTGTCTGGGCATACCCTCAAGCTTCAGGGATGTATCGATAAGCTTTTGTATCCTGGGATCGGTATCGTAAAGGTTTTTAAGGTCGGGCGATACCTGCAAAGCGAGCGCGAGCGTCATCTTCAAATCGTCCGGCACAAGCTTTGCTATGGCATCCACCTCGGCATAGGGGTAGCCCAGCACTCTGCCCACATCCCGTATAACGCCCTTTGCTTTAAGCGTGCCGAAGGTGGCTATCTGGCAAACCTGGTCTCTGCCGTATCTGCGGCAGCAGTAGTCGATAACCTCCTGCCTTCTTATCGGGCAAAAGTCAACGTCTATATCCGGCATGCTTACTCGCTCGGGGTTTAAGAATCTTTCAAACAGCAGATTGAAGCGTATGGGATCTATATCGGTGATGCCGAGGCAATAGGAAACAACGGCGCCCGCCGCCGAGCCTCTGCCCGGGCCTATGGGCACGCCGGTGGATTTTCCGTAGTTTATGAAGTCCCATACTATAAGGAAATAGTCAACATACCCCATTTGCTTAATGGTTTTAAGCTCGTATTCAAGTCGGTCTCTTAATTCCTGCGTTACGGGGTGGTATCTTCTCTCAAGTCCCTCACGGCAAAGCCTGCACAGGTACTCGAAATGGTCCATGTTGTCGGGGGTGTCGAAGTTCGGCAGCTTGAGATTATGGAATTCGAATTCCACGTTGCAGCGGTTTGCGATCTTTACGGTGTTTTCAATAGCCTCGGGGCAGAAGCTGAATATCTCCTTCATCTGCTCGGGCGTTTTTATATAGAATTCCTCGGTTTCAAGCCGCATGCCGTTGGGATCGTCTATCGTGTGGTTGGTTTGTATGCACATCAGTACCTGCTGTGCATAGGCGTCCTCTTTGCTCAGATAGTGCGCGTCGTTTGTCGCAACAAGCCCCAGCCCGTATTTTTTTGCAATATCCATAAGCCCGGGCATTATCTGCTTCTGCTCGGGCAGGTTGTGGTCCTGTATTTCGATAAAGAAATTGTCCTTGCCGAATATGTCGATATATTCCTCCGCAAGCGCGTTTGCCTTTTGGGTATCGCCTGTCATAAGCGCCTTGGGAATATCGCCGGCAAGGCAGGCGGAAAGGCAGATTATGCCCTTGGAATATCTGCGGAGCAATTCGGTGTCGACACGAGGCTTGATGTAAAAGCCCTCGGTAAATCCGGCGGTAACGATCTTTGCGAGGTTGTGATATCCCTCGTCATTTTCGGCAAGCAAAACAAGGTGGCTGTAATTATAGTCGTTGTGCTTTACCTTGTCAAAGCGCGAGCCGTTTGCCTTGTATACCTCGCAGCCGATTATCGGGTTTACGCCCATATCCTTGCACAGCTTGTAAAATTCAATGGTGCCGTACATCGCGCCGTGGTCGGTCAGCGCAACGGCATCCATGCCCATATCCTTTACAAGGGGTATAAGCTTTTTTATCGTGCAGGCGCCGTCCAAAAGGCTATACTCGCTGTGCACGTGTAAATGTACGAAATCACTCATTTGACCGGCTCCTTCTCACAGTATTCTGCGATTCTTTCGAATCTGCGCTTTACGGCGCTTTTGCCTATCGGCGGATCTGTCATTTCCCCAAGCTCGGTAAGAGTTGAGGTGGGGTTGTTGAGTCTTAAAAGGGCAAGGGATTTAAGCTCGGGCGGCATTAAAGAAAATCTGCCGCTGTCCATTATCGACTGTACCATGCGCGTCTGATAAAACGATGCATCGGTCATCTTCTCGGTGTTGGCAATGTCAAAGTTATTGCGGCGGTTTATGTCGTTTCGCACCTGCTTTTCCATCTGCACGTTCATTATTTCAAGAGAAGCGAAGGTCATGTCCAGTATGTTCAGTATGTCCTCTATCTGCTCGCTGAGCTTGTAGTACAGAATATATGAGGTGCCGCGTTTAACGAGTTTGGGACCGTAGCCCAGCTCATCAAGAAGCTTTTCGGTCACGTTCAGAAGCTTCTCGTCCTTTATTTCAAATTCAAGAGCGTATGCTTTATCCGGATCCGTCATCCTGCCGCATGCCAAAAATACCCCTCGCAGAAATGCTACCTTACAGCAGTCATCAAGCTTTATTTCGGGGGCGTTTAAGCAGTTTTCGCATAATTTCAGTATATTTGCGGAAAGGCCTTCGTCTAAAACGTAGGTGTAGCTGCCCTCTTTACGGGGTGCCTGTCCGTATTTTTTGCGGCATTCGTTTTCAAAATACTGTGCTATGTGTGTATTTCTTATCGTACCGCGCACGCCGGCGGCGCGCTTTCTTACAAAGCCGCAGACAAACCCGCAAAACTGCGCGTCCCTGCAGCATCTGCGCTGGGTTACGTTCAGCGCCTCTTCTCTTGCCTTGTCACAAAAGCTCACTTTTCGCCTCCGTTTATTTCACGGTGGATGACGGCGGTGTTTTTGCCGCACTCCTCAAGGTAGCGCCCGAGCCTCTGCGCGAAGCAAACCGAGCGGTGCCTTCCGCCGGTGCAGCCTATGCCTATCGTAAGTGCCGGGCGGCCTTCCTTTATGAAAAGAGGCGTAAGGGATGCCATCATATCGCATATCCTGTCGAAATAATCAAGCGACTCCTTAAAGGAGAAAACGTAATCGTCCACTTCCTTGTCAAGCCCCGTTTTGTTTTTGAGCTCGGGCAGATAAAAGGGATTGGGCAGCGCGCGCACGTCAAAAACAAAGTCACAGTCCTTGGGCAGTCCCTTTTTGAAGCCGAAGGATATAACGCGCACGTCAATATTCCTGTCGCCGCCTACAATATAGCCGTAAAGCAGATTCCAAAGCTGGCCTATCGTTGTGGAGGATGTGTCTATGATATAGTCGGACATCTCATAAAGGGGCGCTAAAAGCTCTCTTTCCGTTTCAGCCATCTGCTCAACATCGCCCTGCACCTTATCGGCAAGGGGATGACGGCGGCGCGTTTCCTTGAATCGGGAAACGAGCACGTCGGACGCGCAGTCCATAAACAGCATGCGCGTATCGGGAATAAGAACCTTTATTTTGTCTATGGCGTCGGTAAGCTGTGAAAGGTCGGCGCCGTAAGCGGCGTTTCGTATATCCGCGCCTATTGCCACCTTGCTCATCTTCCCGCCGGAATTAAGGCACATTTCGGCAAAGCGGGGTATTAGCTGCGGCGGCATATTGTCAACGCAGTAGTAGCCGATATCCTCTATAAGGTCAAGCGCTTTCGATTTTCCCGCGCCCGACATTCCCGTTACTATTATAAGCTCCATTTATTTTTCACCTATAAACTGAATCTCTTCCTGCAGCTGAACACCGAATTTATTGAATACCTCTTCCTTTATCTTTGCTATAAGGGTAAGTACATCCTTGCAGGTGGCAACACCGGTATTTACGATGAATCCCGCGTGCTTGGGGCTTACCATGGCACCGCCCACGCTTACCCCCTTAAGGCCGGCATCTTCGATCAGCTTGCCGGCAAAATATCCCTCGGGGCGCTTGAAAACGCTGCCTGCGCTCGGCTTGTCAAGAGGCTGCTTTTCATTTCTCGCGGTGGTGTATTCCTGCATCTTGGCAACGATATCTTCAGAATTGCCCTCGCTTAAGCGCATAACGGTGCGTATTATTATGCCGCCGTTTTCCTTAAAGAAGCTCGTGCGGTAGCCGAACTTATGCTCGTCGCCGTAAATGGTTTTTATCTCGCCGTCGGGCGTGATGTATTCCGTCTCCTCTACAATGCCCGCCATCTGTCTGTTATATGCCCCGGCGTTCATGTAAACGGCGCCGCCGACGCTTCCGGGGATGCCGAAGGCAAATTCCATGCCGGTAAGCGAATAGTTCTTTGCAAGGTTTGCCACCCTTGCAAGCGGAGCGCCTGCCCACGCCTCCACCGTGCCGTCCTCGCGGAAGGTTATGCGGTTAAGTCTGTCGGTCATTATGACAAGCCCTCTTATGCCCTTGTCGCTTACGAGCACGTTGGAGCCGTTGCCGATTATCGCAAGCTCGATGTTTTCCTCTTTGCATATCTGAATCAAATCAATAAGCTCTCTGCGTTTGGTCGGATATATCAGCATATCCGCCCTGCCGCCTATGCGGAAGGTGGTGTGCTTCGACATGGGCTCGTTTACGAAATTGAATATTCCGTTGTGCGTAGCGTAGTTTATCAGTCTGGTGTTCATTATGTTTCTCCTCGGATATTATTCGTTATTTCCCAATGCGTTGTCAAGCATACGGCGGTTCAGCTCCTCCGCGGCGTTGTAGCCCAGCTTTTTCTGTTTCTGATTCATGGCGGCAACTTCAATTACAACGGCAAGGTTTCTGCCGGGGCGTACCGGCACGGTAAGCTTTGGAACCTGCAGTCCCAAAAGCTCTTTGTATTCCTGGTCAAGCCCCATGCGGTCATACGCCTTGTTTTCCACCCAGTTTTCAAGCTCCACCACAAGGTCGATCTTTGCGACCTCGGTTACCGAGCCTACGCCGAAAAGCATCCTTACGTCAACGATGCCTATGCCGCGAAGCTCTATAAAATGGCGGATTATGGACGGCGCGCTGCCAAGCAGCGTTATGGATGAAACCTTCTTTATTTCAACGGCATCGTCCGCAACAAGGCAGTGACCTCTCTTTATCAGCTCGATTGCCGTTTCGCTTTTGCCTATGCCGCTGTGGCCTAAAATAAGTATGCCCTGACCGTACACCTCAACCAGCACGCCGTGTATCGTCATGCGCGGCGCAAGCTCGCGGTTGAGGTAGGCGTTTAATGCCGAAGTAACGTAGGATGTCGGTTCATTCGTGCGTAAAAGAGGCGTGTTATACTTCTTTGCAAGCTCCAGCATCTCGGGAAATACCGGCAGTCCGCGCGTTAGGAGCATCATTACTATGTCGTGTCTGAATATCCCTTCAAGAGCATCGTACCGCTTACCCGATTCCATATTAACGAGGTAGGCATATTCGACCTTACCGAAAAGCTGAATGCGGGTGTTGTCGAAATACTCGAAAAATCCGGTAAGCTGCAGGCTCGGCCTGTTGAGGTCGGTATTTTTTATCGGCCGCTTCTCGCCGTCCTGTGGCATATATATCGTTTCGTAGGCAAATTCTTTAAGCAGGTTTTTAATGGGTATGGTGTATTCGATGCTCATTTCATAACCGCCTTTCGGTTTGTATTTCATAAGGGTATAATTTGCTTATTATACTGGTATCATATATTATACTATATCCATTCGATTTATACAATTATTTTTTATCGTACAATGACGAAAAAAATCCTTGCAATTCCTCTTAATGTGTGTTAATATAGATATCACCTGAAAAAAACCGAGGAGGTGTCAATATGGCAAAGTGTGATATTTGCGGCAAAAGCGTTGCATTCGCAATCAAGGTTTCTCATTCTCACAGAAGAAGCAACAGAACCTATAAGCCCAACACCCAGCGTGTAAAGGCTATCGTAGACGGCTCTCCCAAGCACATCTATGTGTGCTCCAGATGCCTGCGTTCCAATAAGGTTCAGCGTGCCAACTGATTTTGAATATTGAAATTGCTTTTTAGCGAGAAGAAATCCTTCTCGCTTTTTGCGCTACCGCAAAATATTTTTTTGCTCGGACGGTGTTTATCATAAAACCGTCTTTTTTTATGATTTTTTTGGAAAAATATATTGACAGGGCATTTTTTCGTCGTTATAATGAAGAAAAAAGCAAAGGGGATTTATCAATGAAAAAACGAATTATTTGTATAATATTGACGGCTCTTTTGATCGTCTCGCTTTTGCCCTGTGCTGTTATGGCGGAAGGGCCCGGCAATCTTGAATTTATGCTTGCCGAAGGTGACCGAATCGGTGATGACAGCAAGTCGATCGAGTATGCCAACGGATATACGCTGTCTGTCAGCTATGATGGGATCGGTGAAAACACGATATCTGACGATGGCTATCATACCGAGCTGCACAATGTTCCCGACGGAACCGCAGTGACCTTTACGCTCACGCTTCCGGAGGTCGAAGCCCAGGTTCCCGATTTGATATTGTCCGGCGCAAGAGAGACTTTTACCGGTAATACTTTTACGACGAACCTGAACTTTCCTCAAAATGGCGTTATTCAGGTAGAGCTTGATTTCGGCGGCAATCCCGGCCCCGGTCCTACACCCGGCGGGCAGGAAGACGGCCATATCGTTAAAATCCAGATAAGAAATAACGACGGAGCAAACGGTACGGTGTATTGCAAGTTCGATACGCAGGAAGAGTTTTCATCCTATACCGAAGATAGCAAGGATCCCGGCGACAATATCAAGATAGATATCCCCGACGGTGCGAAAAGCGTTACCTTTAAGGCTGTGCCCGACGGCAGCTTTTCTCTCCAGGACTGCACGATCCTTTACAATGATCAGGATATCGACGAAGCCAAGGCATACATGAACGGCGTTAAGGGCGATGGCTATGAATACACTCTGCCTGATGATGACAAAACGATCGTATTCCGTGCAGACTTCGGCAATAAGCTTAAGGAGTGGAACACCGTAAGCTGGGGCGGCGGCAATGTTTACATTGAAAACGGCAGGGTAGAGGCTTATGCCGTAACGGTCGGCGAAAATACCTATGACGAAAGTGTTGAAGTAGCCGATGAGGATAATCATCTTTATCCGCTTTCCGCTATAACCGGAGTGGATATTCAGTATAACCCCGTAGCCTTTGGCGCTACCGACCTGTTTATCGCCGAGGATTGCAACAAGGCTGTTGCCATTGATTTCCGTTTTATCCCCGATTACGGATATCAGGTAAGCGATGTGCGTGCAACGGAGGTGAGTCTGCTTGACTTTAAACCCGGCGAAGAAATAAGTACCTTCCACTTTGACTATAAGCCCGAAACCAACGTACATTTTATCGTTGAATTTGCCAAAACCGAGGATATAATAAACAGCGAGGGCAGCATCGTTGAAAGGGCATCCATAGCCGGCGGCGAAAATGCCATTTCCTCCGGTAACCTTAAAATGAATATTGAAGATGTTGCCGAAGATCAAATCAGCAACGGCTTAAAGGATGCGGTAGGCGAAAATAAAGCGCAGTACCTTGATATGGAATTATATCAGGTAGTAAGCATGGGCGGCGAAAGAGATAATTGGGAAGATCAGCTTTTCGAGCTTGACGGCGATATAGACGTTTCTCTTACCGTGCCTACGCTTGACCCCGGCGGGAAATACTATGTTATCCGCGAGCATGATGACGAGGAAAAAATAATCCCTGCGGAATATGATCCCGAAACAAATACCTTAACCTTCTCTACGGATAAATTCTCCACCTATGCTCTTGTAGAGGATGTTTTGGAGGACGGCGAATTCACCGTTGATTATGACGATTGGTTCAACGAAGAAAAGGGAGAGCCCGAGGCAACGGTAGTTGTAAATGAAGAGCTTATGTATAACGGCGAATACCGCGAATTTGAACAGGGCAAGCCTTTGACCTTTACTCTCAATCCCCCCGAAGCAAGACAGGGCAGCGATGCCATAGTTGAGATAGAGGTGCTTGACGGCGACGGTGTGAATACTTTCAATACCGTTTATCGCTCCGACTTCCCCGAAGGGGACGACAACAGAATAGTTATAGAGGATAACGAATTTACTTTTACTCCCGAAAAGGAAAATCCCTTTATCGTACGCATCTGGTGGTCGGAATTCGATTTCTTCGGCCCCGATGAGGGAGAGTATATGACCGAGGTCAATCTTAGCGGCCCCGGCAGTGTAAGCGCTTCTCCCGAAAGTGAACGCTCCGTTGCATACAATGATGATAACCCCGTAAAGAGATGCTATGAGGCGGGACAGAGCGTTACCTTCACCTTCACTCCCGATGAAAACGCCGAGCTTACGTTGCTTGCGATAGGCGAGGATGTGTATTCAAACGAGCCGGATGAATTCTCAATGCCCTTAAGCGAGCTTAACCCCGAAAACGGCGTATACACGGTAACGGTAAATGGTGAAGATGGCGAATATTTCTACATCGAAGCTATTTTCGCAAAGCTTCCCGAGGAAGAAAAAGAGCCCGAAACTCCCGAAAAACCCAAAACTCCCGAAAAGCCCAAGGAGCCGGAAAAACCCGTGATTCCCGAAACCGGCGATATGGGAGCGCTGCTTTACGGCATTACCGCTCTTAATATGTGCGGCGCCGCAGGGCTTTGCATAATAAAAAAGAAAAAATCCAAATGATAATTTTTAAGGGACGGTAAAACCGTCCCTTTTTTTTATTGTACATTGACATTTTTGCATCGCAAATGTATAATAAAAGCGATAATAAAAAGGAGGGTGAGCATTATGAAAAAAGTATCGGCGCTGATTTTGTCGCTTATGCTTTTATTGTCGCTTTGCGCCTGCGGCAAGGATAAAGAGCCGCAGCCGGAGGAATCGTCATCGGCGTCGCAGTCACAGTCGGTAACGCCGTCAAAGACCGAGCCGTCGAAAACCGATAAGGTGCTGCCCGATAAGATGAACGACGTAAAATATGCCTGCAAGGTTTTGTCCTATGACGGGCTTACGCTCAGAACCGGCCCGGGCACGGAATACGAAGCCATTACGGTAATTCCCGACGGCACGGATCTTATAGAGCTTGCGAATAAATCCGGCTGGGTTTATGCAGACTATGAAGGTCAGCAGGGCTGGGTTTTCGGACAATATCTTGTTTACACGGAATAATTTAATTTGGAGGACATAAAAATGGCACAGATAACAAAGGATGTAAGAATAAGCGATGCTCTCGAGATCGATGAAAGAATCGCCGGATTTTTCTTCGCATGCGGTATGCATTGCGTAGGCTGCTCGGCAGCACGCGGCGAAACCATCGAGGAGGCCTGCATGGTGCACGGCATTGATGCGGACGAGCTTATCGAAAAAATCAATGAGTTTTTAGAGAACAAATAAGTGGGCGTACTTATTTCACAGCGGCTGAAAACAATAAGCAGTATGACGGTGGGCAGGGTTTGTGCCGATATCGGTACAGACCATGCCCTTTTGCCATGTTATCTTATTGAGTCGGGTGCGGCATCCTTCTGCTACGCCTGCGATATCGCAAACGGGCCGCTTTGCCGGGCAAGGGCGAATATAGAAAAATACGGCCTTGCCGACAAAATAGAAACCGTGCTTATGGACGGCATATCGCCCGACATTTCAAAAAAATGCGACAGCATCATAATAGCCGGCATGGGCGGCGAAATGATAGCCGATATACTGGCGCGCGGCGGCATAACCGAAAACAATACCCTTATTTTACAGCCGATGAGCCGTTCGGGCGCACTGCGGCGTTATCTTAACGAACACGGATTCCAAATCACCGATGAAGTGACCTTTACCGATAAGGGCAGGGTTTACAGCGCCATAAGCGCGAAAAAGGGCAGGGATATTAAATATACGCCTGCCATGATCGAAATAGGCAGATTCATACTGGAGCGCAAAAACGACACCGATATGATATATATAAAAAAGCGCCTTGCCTCACTCAAAAAGCAGGCAAGGGGCGAAAACGGCGGTTACTACGCCGATGTTATAGCAAAAACGGAGGAACTGCTATGAATTTCCAACAGCTTATAAATCACCTTTTTGAATGTTATCCCTATGCCTGCGGCATCGAGGGCGATAACTTCGGTCCTCAGGTCGGCGACTATATGAAGACGGTAAACAAGGTGCTGATAAGCCTTGATATAACCGACGATGTTGTGGACGAAGCGATAGAGATAGGAGCCGACTGCATTCTGAGCCATCATCCGCTTATCTACCGTCCGCTTAAAAGAATCTGCTCGGAGGGTAAGGGCAGGCTTTGCTATAAGCTTATCGCCAATAATATCTGCGCCGTTTCCATGCATACCAATTTCGATGCCGCGCCCGGCGGCGTGGGCGACCGGCTGGCGCTTATACTCGGGCTTGAAAACATATCCGAATTCGGCAATGACGACGGCAGCGAAATGCTCGGACGCATAGGCGATATCTCGCCCGTATCCTCAAGAGAATTCGCAAACACCGTTAAGAAAAACCTTTCGGCAAACGGGCTCAGAGTTACCTTCGGCAAGGATATATCGGCGCGGGTTGCCGTGCTCGGCGGCTCGGGCAAATCCTTCCTTGATAAGGCGGCGCTTCTCGGCGCCGATACCTACGTTACCGCCGACTGCGGTTATCACGATTTTCAAAGGGCAAAGGAGCTTGGCGTAACTCTTATCGATGCGGGACATTTCCCTACCGAAAATCACGCCATAATTGAATTCGAAAACAATCTGAAAGAGAACTTCCCCGATATCGAGGTAGTTATAAGCAAGCATTCAAACATTATAGAAAGTATATAAAAATGCCATTTGACGGGATATTCATGTACGCCGCCTTAAACGAGATACGGGAAAAACTGCTTGGCGGCAAGGTTGAAAAAATATATCAGCCGCAAAGGGAGGAGCTTATCCTCCTTATTCGTCGTGAGCGCCTTCTTATAAACGTAAGCGGCGAAGCGCCCAGAATATGCCTGTCTGAATCAAAAAAAGAAAATCCTCCCGAAGCGCCCATGTTCTGCATGCTGCTTCGCAAGTGCTTGACCGGCGCGCGGCTTAGCGCCGTTATCCAGCCGGAGAATGACCGCATCTGCAGCCTCGTTTTCGAGGCATATAACGAAATGGGCGACACCGTTATACGAGAGCTTAAGGTCGAGATAATGGGCAGATGCTCCAACGCCATTCTCACCGAGGGCGATAAGATAATAGACGCGGCAAGGCGCGTTGACTTTGCGCAGTCGGATAAGCGGCAGATACTGCCGGGACTTATGTACGAAGCGCCGCCCACGCAGAGCAAGCGCGCGATAGCCGATATCGATACCGATGCGCTTGCCGGGGACATCGCGAGGGGCGATACGCCTGCCGACAAAGCGCTGATGAACGCCATAAGCGGTCTTTCACCGCTATGGGCAAGGGAAATTTGCTTTTTGTCGGGCATTTCGCCCGATACGCGGGGCTGTGCTCCCGAGTCTGCCGAGCGCCTTAGGAAAACGCTAAAGGATTTCAAGGACAGTATAACGCAGAAAAAATTTGCCCCGGCGCTTATAAAGACAAGCGGCGGCAAAAGCGATTACAGTTTTCTGCCCGTCCGCCAGTACGGCGGCGACATCACGCTGTACGGCAGCATAGGCGCACTTACCGACGAATATTACGCCTCCAAAAGCGCCGAGGAATATATAAAGCAGCGCGGCACCGATATAATGAAGCTCGTCCGGTCGAATATCGACAGGCTTTCGCGCAAGATAAACCTCCTCAAAAACGAGAGGGAGGAAAACGAAAAGCGCGGGATATGCCGCGTTTACGGCGAGCTGATAACCGCAAACATCTACCGCATAAAAAAGGGCGACAGCCTGTTTTGCGCCGTGAATTACTATGACGAAAACGCCCCCGAAACGGATATCCCGCTTGATACCCGCCTTACTCCGTCCGAAAACGCGCAGAAATATTTTAAGCTCTACCGCAAATCGCGCACGGCTTTGAGCTTCATCGAAACCGAATCGGAAAAGGCGCGTCTTGAGCTTTCGTATATGCGCTCGGTTGAGGACGCGCTCACAAGGGCACAGACCACCGGCGAATTAAATGAAATACGCGAGGAGCTTGAAAAGGGCGGCTTTGTAAAAAAACGCACGGCAAAACAGCGCGCGCAAAAGCGCCGCTATAAAAAATATCTCTGCGACGGCTATGAGATACTCGCCGGCAGCAACAACCTGCAAAACGACGAGCTCACCTTTAAAATAGCCTCACGGCAGGATTTATGGTTTCATATAAAGGACGCCCCCGGCGCTCACGTCATCCTGAAAACGGGACTGTCCGAGCCCACCGATGCCGCCGTAGAGGCGGCAGCCACCGTCGCCGCCACTCTGTCAAGCGGCGCGCAGGGCGCCAAAATCGAAATCGATTATACCAAAGCCTGCTTTGTAAAGAAAATCCACGGCGCCCCTCCCGGGCTTGTGACCTACACAAACCAAACCACCCTGCTTGTCGCCCCCGACAACGAAAAATGCCTGGAAATGGAACAAAAATAAAAGTGCTTATCGCAGATAAGCACTTTTTTTACGACATAATCCTCATTATGTTGCAAACTCTCATTTTAATGTAATTAAATATTATCACAATACAGTCGTTTTGTAAATACCTTTTTTTAATATTTCGGAATTCATCAGCCCCAACTGATTGTACGCAAAAAAACGCGCAGTAACGCGGCTTTTTTAGTATGACCGTGCAACATAATGAGGATTATGTTTTAAATCTCAAAAACAAGAAAAGGAGATAAAAAGATGAAAAGCACAAAGAAATCGCTGCTTATCAGTATTCTTTCGATATGCCTTTGCGTTGCAATGTTACTCGGCACTACATACGCATGGTTTACCGACAGCGTACAGAGCGGCATAAACACCATTCAGGCAGGCAATCTGGATGTTGAATTGTATCATGCAAATCCAAAACTTATTGAAGAAAAAGGAGAAATGGAAAAGGTTACTGCCGACACCAAACTGTTTACGAATGTTGAGCTTTGGGAGCCCGGCGCATTCGCTATGGAGGTTCTTTCGGTAGCAAACGAAGGCAATCTTGCGCTTAAATACAACCTGAATTTCAACTTTGACAATGAAACAAAGGTTGACGGCCACGGACTTTCCGAGGTTTTAAAGGTTGGCGTTCTTACTATGGAAGAACAGACACCGCTTGAAACCCGTGAACAGTTTGTAAGCTATCTTAATGAATATGACAAGTGGCAGCCCCTTGCTTCTTTCTCCGAATCCGGAAACCTTGTGGCAGAAGATGAAAACAGCTGGTCAACAAAAATGTACGTCATCTATTGGGAGCCCGGCGAAAACGATAACCTTTACAACATGAATAATGGCAATAAGGATGAAACGCTTACCATCGACCTCGGCGTAAACCTCGTTGCCACTCAGGACACCGTTGAAGCCGACAGCTTTGACAATCAGTACGATGCCGGAACTGTAATTCCTACGCTTGTAAGCGAAAAAGTTGAGGAAGACAAAGACACCGTACTAAAAGATAATAAAAACGGCATTAAGGTAACCGTACCCGCCGGTGGATCGGGCGATGCCACGACTCTCAATCTTTTTATTGAACCTACAGATAAGCCGGCAAATATTGTTGTTACATCAAATCAGGGATATAAGAGTGTAGAAGTAACACTTAAAGACCAAAATGGCAAGAAAGTTTCTTCATCAGGTGATTTACTTTATATTGCTGAAATAAATGTCGGTAAGGGATGTTCCGGTCTTAAGTTGTATCACAATGCTTCTGAAATGGTACGCGATGGTGCAGTTGTTGCCGACCATTATTCTTACGACGATGCTACCGGTATCGCAACCGCATATATTAGCAGCTTCTCTCCGTTTACCGTTGTGTTTGATGCAGTCGCACAGATAGGTGATGCAAAGTTCAGTTCACTTCAGGCAGCAGTTGACACGGTAAAGAGCGGCGAAACAATCGAACTGCTTTGCTCCGTAACATCCGGATTCAGCGGTATTGAACAAATACTCGGTAAGGATTTTACCGTTGATATGGGCACACCGATGATTCAGGATGATTATGGTAACTGGACTGATGGCGGCAGTATCTATGTTGTCGATGCAGCAACAGGTTTAAAATATTATGGCGGCGGCAAACAGATGGCGATTGACGGTAATTTCAAAGGCACCGATTTGTATATTCCGGAAGGTGTTGAAGAGCTTGTTCGTATGAAAACAGCATACAATGCTCCCAATCTTACCAGAATTTATTTTCCGACAACTATAAAAGAAATTCATGGCAGAGAGTTTATAAACTGCAAAAAATTGGAGAAGATATACAGCAAGGTCGGTGATCAGTATGTAGAAGGATTGCCTCAGACCCTTACTTTTATCGGTGAATCCGCTTTCCAAAGCTGCACTGCTTTATCTATGGCTATTGAAATTCCGGATGGAATCAATAAAGTATGTGTTGGCGCTTTTTATGAGGCGGCAATTACTTCGGTAGTTTTCCATTCAGATATTACAGGCATAGGAGAGGGTGCATTTCGTGCTTGTACAAATTTGACAGAGGTTACTCTTCCTTCATCTATTGTGTCTCTCGGTAATTATGTGTTCAGAGATTGTGCAAATTTGAAGACCATGAGATTTGAATTTGAATCGGTTCCCGATTCCTTTGAGTCCTTCTCTTTTGCATCGGTTAGTGCGCTATTTAATAATACAGCAGACAGAACCGTTTTAGTTAAGAATCAAGCAGTTGCAGATGCTATGTGGTCAAAGCTTGATCCTGCTGCACGGGCTCACTACACTATTAAGAATATTGACAATGAATCCATAATTTACTATCCCGTTGGCTAAAAACTATTAGAGAATAATCTATTCGCGCTCCCCTTTATGGGGAGCGCTTTTTTGTTGACATATCGTGTCGCCGTGCTATAATTTAGGTGGGATTGTAAATTTTGGTTAAAGCATGGGGGAATTGCTTTGTTAAAAAGATTTATGGTGTATTACAGGCCGCATATAAAGCTCTTTGTGCTTGATATGCTGGCGGCGCTTTTAATTTCGGCTATCGGCGTTGTATATCCCATCGTTACCAACGAGATGCTGGAAACCCTTATCCCGAATAAGGATATCCGCGGCATAGTTTTTGCCGGGGTTCTGGTGCTTGTGCTGTATATCATAAGAATGCTGCTGCGCTATTTTGTGCAGTATTACGGGCATATGATAGGCACGGGGATGCAGGCGCAGATGCGCCGCGATATGTTTACGCATCTTGAAAGTCTGCCCTATTCGTATTATGACAATAACGAAACGGGGCATATCCTCTCGCGCATGACAAACGACCTTTTCGATATCGCCGAGCTGGCGCATCACGGCCCCGAAAACGTGGTGATAAGCCTGCTCACGCTTATAGGCTCGCTTATTTATCTGTGCACTATAAACGTGTGGCTGTCGCTTATCGTGCTGATAAGCGTGCCGGTGCTTTTTGCCGTTGCGCTGCATTTCCGCAAGGGTATGCGCGCCGCCTTTAAAGAGCGCAGGATAACCACCGCGCAGATAAACGCTTCTTTGGAAAGCAGCGTTACCGGCGTAAGAGTAACCAAGGCGTTTGCCAACAGCGAAAAGGAATTCGAAAAGTTTGAGAAGAACAACAATCTGTTCGTCGAGGCATGCAAAAAGGCGTACCGCGCCATGGGCAAGTTTTTCTCGGTATCCAACTTCGTTACCGACTTTTTCAACGTAATCATAATAATCTCCGGCGGCATCTTCCTTTATGCCGGGCAGATATCCTTTGCAAATTACACAGCCTTTATCGTTTCGGTACAGCTGTTTTTAACTCCGGTAAATACCCTTATAAATTTCATGGAGCAGTATCAGAACGGCGTAACCGGCTTTGCCCGCTTTATTGAGGTAATGGACGAAGTCCCCGAGAAGGAAAACGACGGCGCAAAGGACATAGGCAGGGTAACGGGCGAGATAGAGTTCAAGGACGTTTCCTTTAAATATGAAAGCGCCGAGGGCGAGGTGCTCGACCATATAAGCTTCAAGGTGCCGCAAGGCCAGCGTCTTGCGCTCGTCGGCCATTCGGGCGGCGGCAAAACCACCGTCTGCCATCTTATCCCAAACTTCTATCGCGTTGATGACGGCGAAATACTTATCGACGGCGTTAATATAAACGATATAACCTTCTCGTCTCTGCGCCGCAATATCGGAATCGTTCAGCAGGACGTATTCTTGTTCGGCGGCACGATCCGCGACAATATCCTCTACGGCAGGCTTGACGCCACCGAGGAGGAGATGATAGAGGCCGCCAAGCGCGCCAATATCCACGACCATATAATGACGCTGCCGAACGGCTACGATACCGATATCGGCGAGCGCGGCGTCAAGCTGTCGGGCGGGCAGAAGCAGCGCATAAGCATAGCGAGGGTTTTCCTTAAAAACCCCGCCATCCTCATTCTCGATGAGGCAACCAGCGCTCTCGACAACACCACCGAAATACTTATCCAGCAGGCGCTTGACGAGCTGTGCAGCGGCAGAACGACCATCGTCGTTGCCCACCGCCTTTCCACCATCAAGAACGCCGATGAGATCGCCGTAATAGACAAAGGAAAGCTTGTTGAAAAGGGCACGCATGAAGCTCTTATGGAAAAAGGCGGCATCTATAAAGCGCTTTACTCATTGCAGTTCCGCGATAACTGATAAAAAAATCTCCTCATTCACATGAGGAGAATTTTTTTAATCCTGATATTTATTCAGTGCATTTGCAAGGTCGTTTCGTATTTCCTGCCTGAGGTCCGGCGGCGAAAGCACCTCGACCGACTGGCTGTACTGCAGCGCCCAGTAGATCATGGCGTTGCGGTTTACCGTTACCATAACGGTGCTGTGGTCTTCGTCCTCGGGAATGAATACGGTATCGGCGCCGAACCAGTCGATAACGTCGCTTACGGCGCTGTTCAGAATTCTGAAGCGCACGGGCACGCTGTCGCCGGCAAACATATAGATGTGCTCGGCAAGGTGCTTGGGCACGTTAAGGCCCTGTTCCAGACCGCGTATCTTTTTATGGTCCTTTGCCGGTGTGTCGAGCAAAACGATATCGGTTATTTTGTCAAGGCGGTAATTTGCCACCGAATCGTATTTGTCGTTATTGCATACAAGATAATACCTGCCGTTTGCGGCAACGATGCGCAGGGGATTTATAAGGTATCTGCGCACCTCGTTATCCTTCATCCTCGGGTGAAGCTTCTTGTCGGTGCCGAACTCGTTGTAGGTGAATTCCACCTGACGCGACTTTGTTATCGCCTCGTCAAGTATTTCGAGGGTGTAGGAAAGCTGTTTGTTTTCAATGCGGCGCTCGTACAGCGTAACTATGTTCGCGGCGCCTGGGCTGAAATACCTGCTTGAAAGATTTTTAAGCTTGTCTATAAGCGAGCGGCAGAGGTTGCCGGGGATGTGCTTGGAGAAAATTATGCTGTCAATGAGAAGCCTTAGTTCGCTGTCATCGAAATCGTGATTCAGATACCAGCCGCCGTTATGCTCAATGTCATAGCAGTCCATAAGCAGCTTTATGTTGCGCGAAACCGCCTTGCGTTCGCTTTCCATGCCGTAGTCGCGCATAAGCAGTTCTATTATATCCTGCTGTTTTAACGGGTGCTCGGCGTCCGAGTACCTTTTAAGTATTTCGAGAATGTATATCGGAATCAGTTTTTTGGGCTGCATACTGTCCATGATCATCCCTCCTTGAATCATTGTAGCATTTATCCATGCCTTTTGCAATAGCGCCACGCACCGTTTTCGGTACATAAAAAATGCTTTAATCTTTTTTTGCGATATGGTATAATACTAAAAAAGAGGTGGTAACAATGGCTGAAATACTTGCGCCTGCCGGCAGCTTCGAACAGCTCACGGCGGCCTGCCGCAGCGGCGCCGATGCGGTATATCTCGGTGCGAAAAGCTTTAATGCGCGCATGGCGGCGGATAATTTTGCCGATTTAAAGGATGCCGTTTCCTATTGTCATAAGCGCGGCGTAAAGGTTTACGTTACCCTTAATACCCTCTTTTGCGAAAACGAGATACAAAAGGTTTCGGACACCTTACGGGAAATAGCTTTAAGCGGTGCCGATGCCGTTATCGCTGCAGATATGGGCACGGCGCTTCTTGTCAGGGAATGTTGCCCGTCGCTTCCCATGCACGCCTCCACGCAGATGACGGTGCATAATCTTGCCGGCGTTAAAATACTGGAATCGCTCGGCTTCAAAAGGGTTATCCTTGCAAGGGAATTATCAAAGGAAGAGATAGCCGAAATAGTGAAAAACACCTCCCTTGAAGTTGAGGTGTTCGTTCACGGCGCGTTATGCATGTGTATGTCCGGGCAATGCTATCTTTCGGGCATCCTCGGCCAGCGCAGCGGAAACCGCGGCAGATGTGCCCAGCCCTGCCGTCTCAATTTCAAAACAAAGGACAGGGAATACGCCCTGTCGTTAAAGGATTTATCGCTTATAGAAAAGCTTAAGGAGCTTGAGCGCATCGGCGTAAGCTCATTCAAAATAGAAGGGCGCATGAAGCGTCCCGAATATGTTGCCGCGGCGGTGAGCGCCTGCGTTAAGGCACGCGCCGGAGAAAAACCGGATACCGAAACCCTGCGCGCCGTATTCTCGCGCAGCGGATTTACCGACGGGTATTTTGTTTCAAAGCGCGATACCGATATGTTCGGCATCCGCACCAAAGAAGATGTTACCGCCGCCAAGGGCGTTCTGCAGTCTCTTGAAAACAGCTATAAGCTTGAAAAGGGACGTGTAGGGCTTGATATGTCCTTCAGCGCAATGGCAAACGCCCCCATGTCGCTTACCGTTACCGACGGGAAAAATTCATTCACCGCCTTGGGAAGCATCCCTCAGACCGCCGAGCGAATAAGCGTGAAAGCGGACGGAATAACGCAGAATCTGCAAAAGCTGGGCGGCACGCAGTACATTACCGGCAGTATAGATATATCGCTTGATGACGGGCTGTATATTCCCAGCGCCGAAATAAACGCCCTGCGCAAGAGCGCGGTGGAGGGCATGGACGGTCTTCGCGGCAGGATAACGCCGCACAAGTTCACTCCGCTTCCGAAGCTTGCCTCGGCGCCCGTGCAAAACGGCAGAAAGATATATACGATGCTTACATCTTCAAGCCAGTACAGCGACGAGATAGGCAAGCAGAGCGACCTTGTTTTTGTGCCGGTTGACGAGATAACAAAAGAGCTTGCGGACAGCCTTAAGGATAAGCTTGTAGGGCGGATACCGCGCTTCCTTTTCGGCGGCGCGCAGAACAAATGCTACGCCATGCTGAAATCGTTAAAGGAATCGGGACTGAAAAAGGTGAGCGCTGCAAATTTAGGCGCGATATACCTTGCCAAAAAGCTCGGTTTTGAAATTTACGGTGAGTATACTCTCGGCATAATGAACCGTCTGTCGTTAACGGCATATAAGCGTCTGGGACTTAAGGAGGCTGACCTTTCCTTCGAAAACTCGCTTGCGAATGCGAGCGCGATAACCCCGGTTATCCCCTTCGGGGTACTCGCCTACGGGCATCTGCCGCTTATGAGCTTCCGCTTGTGCCCCGGCAGATCCAAAAACGGCTGCGGTGACTGCAAGGGCAAAAACAAGATAACCGACAGACAGGGCAACGATTTTACCCTTATCTGCAAAAACCGTATGTATACCTTGATGCTCAACCCCATGGCGCTGTATATGGGCGACCGCAAGGACGAAATAAACGCCGACCATTACACCCTCCTTTTCACCGAGGAAAACGCCGAAAGCTGCCGCCGCATACTTTTTACCTTCAAGCGCGGCGAGGAGTATTCCGGCAAGTACACACGAGGGCTGTACTATAAGAATCTGTTATAAGAATCTATTATAAAAAACTGCTCATCTTTGATGAGCAGTTTTTCATTTAAAGTTTTTTTAGGTTACTTTATTTCGGTAACGCCAAAGCCTAAATCCTCAATGGCTTCCTTTACCTTTTTTTCGTCGATGTCGGCGGCGGTGATCACTGCCTCTTTGTTTTCAAGGCTTACCTTGTACTCACAGCCGAGAGCGCCGAGGGCGTTTTCAACGCGGCCTACGCATTTCATGCACATCATGCCGTCTATTTTTACTGTTTTTGTCATTTTGTTTTCCTCCGTTATTTCATTTTAAATAAACGCAAAGCGTTGGTTACTACGAAAAATGAGCTGAGGCTCATTGCGGCGGCGGCGATCATCGGATTAAGGGTAATGCCGATAGGCGCAAGCACGCCTGCCGCCAGGGGAATGCCGAGGGCGTTGTAAAAAAATGCCCAGAAAAGGTTTTGCTTTATATTGGTTATCGTCTTTTTGCTGAAACGCACGGCGCGTACAACGTCGGATAAATCATCCTTCATCAGCACGATATCGGCGCTGTCCATGGCAATATCCGCGCCTGCGCCGAGGGCTATGCCCACGTCGGCACGCATTAGGGCGGGAGCATCGTTTATGCCGTCGCCTACCATCGCCGCGCCCTTGCCGGAGGATGCCGCCTTTGCTACCTGTGCCTGTTTATCCTGCGGTAATACCTGTGCCAGCACCCTGTCTATTCCGGCCTCCTTCGCGGCGGCGTTTGCCGCGCCGTATGAATCACCGGTAAGCATGACCGTCGTAAGCCCCATGTTTTTAAGGTCTTCTATCGCCTTTTTCGAGGTGGCTCGAAGAGTATCCGCAACGGCGATCATACCGCTTGGCTTTCCGCCCTTTGCGAAGTACATAACCGTTTTGCCGCTGTCGGCAAGTGTCTCTGCCTTGTCTTTGAGTTCGGATATATCTATGCCGGCATCCGCCATAAGCTTTTCGTTGCCGCCGTAAAATTCACTGCCGTCAATGAACGCCTTAACGCCCTTGCCGGATATTGCCTCAAATCCGGTTACATTCAAAAGCTTTCCTTCAAAGCCGTCAGCGATCGCCTTGGATAACGGATGCTCGCTCAAGGCTTCCGCCGAAGCCGCCTCCCTGTACATTTCGTCCCTGTCAATGCCGGCGCAGGGGATCACATCGGTAACCTTCGGCTTGCCCTCGGTGATAGTGCCCGTTTTGTCCATAATAACGGTGTCGATGCCGTGCAGGCGTTCAAGCGCCGCGGCGGATTTTATCAGTATGCCCTCTCCGGCGCATCTGCCGCAGGCAACCGTTATGGCAACCGGCGTTGCAAGTCCGAGTGCGCAGGGGCAGGAGATAACGAGTACCGATATGGCAAAGTTAAGCGCATATTCAAAATCATTCTTTATTATCAGCCATACGATGAGGGTTATAAGGGCAAGGCTCATTACCACCGGCACGAAAATGCCGCTTATCTTGTCGGCAAGCCGTGCTATCGGCGGCTTTGACGCGCCCGCTTCGCCCATAAGGCGTATTATTTCCGAAAGGGTGGTGTCGCCGCCGGTTTTCAGCGCCTTTACGGTTATCGTGCCGCTTTGATTCATCGAGGCGCTCAGCACCCTGTCGCCGACCGTTTTGTCAACAGGTATGCTTTCCCCGGTCAGCGCTGATTCGTCCACGGCGGATGCGCCGCTTATGACCTCGCCGTCCACCGGTATGCGCTCGCCCGGCTTTATCAGTATTTCATCCCCCGGCACAAGACTGTCCGCCGGTACGCTTACCGGCTCGCCGTTTACTATCTTTACGGCGGTGTCGGATGCCAGCTTTTTGAGCTTTTCTATCGCCGCGCCCGTTTTGCCCTTGGAGCGTTCCTCCAGCATTTTGCCCACCGTTATAAGGGTGAGTATCATGGCTGCGGATTCAAAATACAGATTGGAAAGATATTTCTGCGCTATCTGAAGCTGACCGGATGAAATCCCATAGGCTATGCGGTAAATGGCGAAAACGCCGTAGATAAGCGCCGATGACGAGCCGAGCGCAACAAGGCTGTCCATATTCGGCGCGCCTCTGAAAAGCGCACCGAAGCCGTTTATATAAAACTTACGGTTAAGATATATTATGGGAAGACATAAAAGAAACTGGGTGAACGCAAAGCTTACGCCGTTTTCCGTGCCGCATAAGAATTTCGGTAATGGTGCCCCTATCATATGCCCCATGGAGATATACATAAGAACCACAAGGAAGCACAGCGAAAGTATAAGCCGCCGCGTTATATTTTCACCCTGCGGTTTTTGCGGCTTTTCGGCGTTCTCTTTAAATGCCGTAAAGCCTGCCTTTTCAACGGCGCGTATTATATCCTCGGGACGCACCTTTTTGTTGTCATATTCGCACATAAGGGTTTTGGCAAGCAGATTTACCTGCGCCGACTTTACGCCGTCTATTCTTGATACAACCCTCTCCACCGAAGCGGAGCAGGCAGCGCAGCTCATCCCCTCGACCGTATACCGTTCCTTTTTCATCCCTTCACTTCCTTCATATGCTTATTATACCATTTTTGCCCGAATAAACAACCCCTCGAACAATATAAAAAAATAAACCGCCCTGCGGTTTATTTTCCTCTGAAAGCCTTCCCCCTTGGGGAAGGGGGACCGCTTGCGGTGGATGAGGGCGAAAAATTTGATATGGCAAAGATAACTGAAGCAGCGGGAAGGGGGACCGCGCTATGCGCGGTGGATGAGGGCAAAAGCCTTGATGAGGTAAAAAAATAAACCGCTCTGCGGTTTATTTACCTCTGAAAGCCTTCCCCCTTGGGGAAGGGGGACCGCTTGCGGTGGATGAGGGAAAAAAATGAGATATGGCAAAGATTACTCTATTTATAATAAAAATATGTGCCGGTGCCCGGCACATATTTTTATATTTTTATATCTGTCCTTGTGAAAGCGCTTTCAGATAGGCGTTTATGAAGCCGTCTATATCGCCGTCCATAACTGCCTGTATATTGCCCATTTCGTAGCCGGTGCGGTGGTCCTTTGCCAGCGTGTAGGGCATGAATACATAAGAGCGTATCTGGCTGCCCCATGCGATCTGCATCTGGTCGCCCTTGATATCCTCTATCTTGTCATAATGCTCGCGTATCTTTATTTCCAAAAGCTTGGATTTAAGCATCTTCATTGCCATATCCTTGTTCTGATGCTGGCTGCGCTCGTTCTGGCAGGCAACAACTATGCCGGTGGGGATATGGGTAAGACGAACGGCGGAAGATGTCTTGTTGATGTGCTGTCCGCCTGCGCCCGAAGCGCGGTAATAGTCAACGCGCAGATCGTCGGGGTTTATGTCAACCTGAATCTTGTCGTCAAGCTCGGGGATGATTTCAAGGGAGGCAAAGGATGTGTGCCTTCTGCCGGAGGCATCAAACGGGGATACGCGAACCAAACGGTGCACGCCGCCCTCGCCTTTGAGATACCCGAAGGCGTTTTCGCCCGATACCATAAAGGATACGCTCTTTATGCCGGCATCATCGCCGGGCAGGCAGTCAAGCTGGGTGAATTTGTAGCGGTGGGATTCCGCCCAGTGCATATACATTCTGTAAAGCATCTCAACCCAGTCCTGCGCTTCAGTTCCGCCTGCGCCTGCGTGCAGGGTAACTATTGCGTTGGAGTTGTCGTATTCGCCCGAAAGCAATGTGGAAAGAAGCGCCGCATCCAGATCCTTCTTAAGCTGCTCGTAGGTTTCCTTTAATTCATCCGCAAAGGATGCGTCCTCGGCCTCCTCCGCCATCTCTATAAGGGAAAGCGCATCGTCGTATCTTTCCGAAAGGTCGGTGCAGGTTTTAAGCTTCTGCTTTAAGGATGCCTGCTTCTGCAGTACCTTCTGGCTGTTTTCGGTGTCGTTCCAGAATCCGTCGGCGGCGGCTTCATTGTCAAGCTGCTCGATCTGTTCTTTTAATTTATCCACCTCAAGGGCTTCGCACAGCTCATCAATGCTGTCCTTTAGCGATTGTATGTTGAATCTCACTTCATCGTATTCTATCATCATTTTCACCTTTGCAAAAATATTTCTTAACTATATTATTATATTTGAAAAGCCGCCGTTTGTAAAGACAAAATTTATCGGTTGAAAAAACGTGGCCGCCGTGCTATAATCGAGGCAAAGAAAGAGAGGGGTATATATGGAGCTTAAAGGTAAAAAGGTGCTGTTTTTGGGCGACAGCATAACCGAGGGCGTAGGCGTTGACTGCGTTGAGGACACCTACTGGAAGCAGTTTGAAAAGATGACCGGTACAAACTGTGTAGGCTGCGGCATTTCCGGCACGCGCACCGCCTTTCAGCCGGACGAAATAGGCGCAGTTGAGCCGTATTTTGACGGCCCCCTGCCGCATTACGTTACCCGTGTGGACGATATGGATGATGATGCCGATATCATCGTTGTCTTCGGCGGCACTAATGATTACGGCCACGGCTTTGCCCCTATCGGCGATTTTGACGACCGCACCGACGAAAGCTACTACGGCGCACTGCATAACCTTTGCATAAAGCTTTTGGAGAAATATCCCGCGGCATCGCTGGTATTCATGACGCCCATGGCGCGCTATACCGAAACCGATAAAAATAAGCTTTTCAACGATATAGGTATGCCCCGCAAGGCGCCCTTTTCCGATTATGTCGATATAATGAAAAAGGTTTGCGGATACTATTCAATACCCGTACTCGATCTGTATCGCACCCTCGGCATAAACCCGATAATAGAAAAGCAAAAGCAGATGTTCCTGCCCGACGGACTGCACCCCAATAAGGCAGGTGCAGAGCGTATCGCCCTGCGCCTCAAGGCATTCCTCGAAAGCCTTTAATAATACGTAATTTTGCGGACATACTTATTCAAAAGGAGAATGAGCATGCCCGACTATAAAAAGATGTATTACACCCTTATGAATGCCTGCGAGGATGCTATAAATATTTTAACAGAAGCGCAAAACAACGCCGAGGATATTTATATCGACACAGCGGGCAGCGAAATAATAGATATAAATAAAAGTAAGCCCGGTGACGGCAATGACTGCCGCTGACCAAAAAGTTACAAACCGGTTACAAAACGGTTACAAAACGGTTACAAAATCGAATAAAAATAAAAAGTTTTCCCACAAACACTCAAAAAGCGCCGTCAAGGTTATTGACGGCGCTTTCTTTTGTCTGTTACAATATGATCAAGGAGGCGATTCCAAAGGATAGTTCGGATATTTTGGT
>JAZRWQ010000047.1:0-9563 GCA_045599805.1 Eubacteriales bacterium
TCCTCCACCAAGTCTGAGATCAGGGTTGAAATTTGCTCTAAATGTCATCCTTTCTATACCGGCAGACAGAAGCTCGTTGATACCGGCGGACGTGTGGATAGATTTAAGAAGAAGTACAATATGTAAAAAAACGGGCAATTCATTTGCCCGTTTCTTCTTTCATCTTAAGGTCATAATTTAATAATCGGTGTGCTGGTATAGCTCAGCCGGTAGAGCAGCTGATTCGTAATCAGCAGGTCGGGTGTTCAAGTCACCTTACCAGCTCCAGAAAAAAGGCATCGCGCAAGCGATGCCTTTTTTATAAAATTAGTTTACAATATCAACAAAATTTTTTTACCATAATTTTTCGGGATAGATGCCAAGCGCTATCTGGTCTCTTATGAATTTCTGCACAGGCTCTTTATCCTGACGATAGGTTACGCCGTACCACTTGGAATCGGTGTGCAGAACCTTAACGTCGCAGACATTATCCTCCATAAGCTCCTGAACGCTGTTGGGAAGCAGGTATTCGTCCTTCAAGGGGTTTTTGAGATTATCGAGGAAATTTGCCTCTCTCTTTTCGATTTCATCGAAGATGGCGGTATCAAAGCCCCAGAAGTTCATGGAAACGGGACTGTCCTCGTCAACGTCAACCCAGCCGGTTTCATCGGTGTAATACTGAGTTTGTCCGTCATTGCGCTGGATTTTGGTGCGCTCATCAATATGTATCAGCATGCCGTTTTCGGTTTTGCAGACGCCTCTTGCAACGTGGCCGTTTTCGGAAAGAGTATTCTTTAAAACGAAGCCGCACATCGCATAGTGGCGTTTTTCGTTATCGCCCTGCTTTACGGACTTAAGAAATTCGGCAATTTTCATAAACGAATCCCTGCCGTAGAAGTCATCGGCATTGATAACGGCAAAGCCCTCGTCGACCACGCTCTTTGCGCTGAGCAGTGCCTGCGATGTGCCCCACGGCTTCTCCCTGCCTTCGGGCACGGTGTAGCCCGGCACAAGGTCGGTAAGATACTGGAAAGCGTATTCAACCCTGATATGCTTTGCTATGCGGTCGCCTATCGTTTCTTTGAAATCATTAAGATTCTGTTCCTTTATAATGAAAACAACTTTATTGAAGCCGGCCTGAATGGCATCGTAAATGGAATAGTCGATGATAAATTCGCCGCCCGGGCCAAGCGGGTCTATCTGCTTTAAGCCGCCGTATCGGCTGCCCATGCCTGCGGCAAGAATAACGAGTGTCATATTTATATTTCCTTTCGTATTACATTTCTATAATGTTACAGCTTACGCCGTTTAAGAACGGACGCGGATTTCTGCAGGTAAAGTATATCACCTGCGCCCCGGTGCCGTCAAGCATTTTGAGCATCGAAATCATGCGGTCCTCATCGAGGTTGCAGAAGGTATCATCGAAAATGAGAGGCGGTGGATCCTTTTCATAAATAAGATCCATGCAGGCGAGCCTTACGGAGATATACGCCGCATCCGCCGTGCCTGCACTGTACCATGAAAGTGAACGGATAACGCCGTTTTCGCCTATTTTCACATTGCCCTGCCCGTCAATGGTTAGCGTGCGCTTGCCGCCGGTAAACAGGTGCATATTGCTTTCGGCCTTTTTATTAAGCGCGGGCGCAAAAAGATGCGTCATTTCATCATGCGCCTTTTCAAGGGCACTGTACGCCGCGTTAACTATGCGCGCGTCCGCCTCGCACTGGTATATTTCTTCGTTTATTTCTTTTATCTGCTCTTCAAGCTTTTCAGCCTCGTCTCTTCGGCTGAGCGCGGCGTTTATCGCCTCACGTCCCTCCGCAAGGCGTACCCGGAGTGAGCTTTGCTCCGACTCCAATGAGCGCAGATATTGCGTTTCCTTTAAAAGCTCACCGTTGTCAAGCTGAACGCCGCCGTCGGTGATTGCCTTTAAATTTTCAAGCTGTGTGCGCTTTTCGGTCAGCTCTTCAAGAATGCCGTTGAGTATATCGAAAGATTCGGGCAGCTTTTGGCAGCCGTATGCCGATATGAATTCGTTTACATCGTCAAGCGCCTTTTTCGACTCGTTATACGCCTTTATATCGCTATTGTATTTTTCAACCGCTTTGTTGTAGGCGGAGTTGGAGGTGAAGAAAAGTATAATGCCGATCAAGGTCAAAACCGTGCCCAGTCCGGCGGCGATAAGTCCGTAAAGCAAAAGCTTTAATATAAGCATCAGACAGCCTGCGGCAAGAAGCACTATGCCGGAAATTGCAAGCGGGAGCCATATCTTTTTATTCTCCGGCTTTTCGGGCGGTGCGTCAAAGCCGGAGTAAATGCCGATGTATTTGTAGTACAGCATCGTATACTTATTCAGCTTTTCGCGTGTTAAGCCGTGGTATTTCTCGTATATGGTTTCATATTCGGTGGAAGCGTTTCTGAACTGCGTCTTTCTTTCGCTTTCGGTTTTATTCTTTGCATCCTTAAGCGCGTTTTCAAGGAACGATACCTTTTCCCGCTGGCTTAAAACGAGGTTTTCCAACTGTTCCAGACGGCGCTGACCGGCGCTTATGCCGGAAACGTCGGGAACGCTTTGCGTTCCGAGAGATGCAAGGCGGGACTGCAGCTCCTGCTTTTTAATGTTCAGTGCGCCGCCCTTGGAGGTGGGACGGGGCGTATTTATCCTGTTGAGAAGCTGTTTAAGCTTCGCGCTTGCCTTTTCGTAGGAAACGCTTTCATCGCCGCCGGTCGCCATATTTTTGAGCTTGGATTCAAGCTCGTCCATTTTCATATCCGAAAATGCGCCCTGACTGAAATATGCCGTGCTTTCAAAGGTATCAAGCCCGATACCGAAAAATTCCTCGCCAGGCTCGGCGCGCATGGGTATATTTTCGCCGGTCACGGCATCGTTTACCGAAACCATCTGTGATGACTTGCGCACCTGACGCGCCACAACGTAATCTCTGCCGTTGTGCGTACAGGTAAGCGCACCGGATGCCTGTGTGCCCGACCAGGGTATGTATTTGAGTTTGGAGGTAACCGGGTTTTTATCGGAGGTGCGCTCCTTTTTCGCAAAGCCGTAGAGAGCGAATTTTATAAATGCGGCAAGTGTTGACTTACCGCTTTCGTTGGGCGCGTAAACGATATTGAGTCCGTTATCGAATTCGTAGCTTTTCCCTTCAAGCTTTCCGAAGCCGCCTATATCTATCTTTTTAATATTCATCCATATTCAGCTCCTCTCCGCAAAGGGCGGCAAGCCCTATGGATATCGCTTTTTGCGCCTCCGCCTCGTCAAGTCCCGATTCAAGCACGCTTCTGATAAACAATCCCTTTAAGGTCTGTTCGTTCACCATCTCCATGTAATCGAGCCTCGGCAAGGTTTTGTCGGCAACCTTTATAAATGAAAATCTTCTTAACGCGTCTTTTACCACCGTACGGTTTATTACAAGCTCGCTTTTAACTCTGCCGTCAAGCACAACGCTTACAAAATCGGCATCGGGTATATTTTCGCACGCCGTCTGCGCGCGCGAGATCACCTCGGTCATATCGCACGAATCGGTGCAGTCCACGTAAACGCGGCGGAAGGACGGATAGTCCGATTTAACAAAATTGAGATTTGCCGTGCCTTTATCTATACTGCCGATTATGTATCCCTTTTCTCCCTGCTCGTCAAAGCCTCTGCCCAATATACAGCCGGGATAAGCATAGCTTACGCTGCCCAGATGCTCTATGCCCGAATAGGCGTGAACATGGCCCAGCGCAATATAGTCAAGCCCGCTGCCGGCCATATCCTCTCTCGTTATGGGGTTATACGGGGTATGCCCGCCCTGACCGGTTATGAGGCCGTGACAGCACATAATATTTATCCTGCTTACGTCATCAACGTAAAAATCTCTCAAGTATCTGCGTTCGCTGTGCGGATTTATATTGCCTATGCCGTATATCGTAAGATTAAGCCTCGGTATATCCACACGCTCAATTTCGCCGGAATTGAAAACGGTTATATTCTCGGCGCTGAGCGATGCGTAGCATTTATTGCCCATTATGCAGTCATGATTGCCGGGCGCTATCACGATGCGGATATCTTTGTTTTCAAGCGCAAAATCGTTAAGCCTCTTTACCGTTGAGGGCGCGGCATATTCGTTGTCAAAAAGGTCGCCCGAAATAAGCATAACGTCAACCGAAAGCTCGGATGCCTTTTTAAGCATATCGGAAAAGGCGCTCTCCAGCTGCTGACGGCGCACGGCGGATGCCGCCGAGGTAAGCCCCGAAATGGGCGAGCCGAGATGACAGTCGGCTGTGTGCAATATCTTTACCATGACATTTCCCTTTCATCTTTAAGAGATAAGAATGCGGCAAGAGAGCCGCGGGCATCGCCCTGAACACGCGCGGAATAATAAAGTGACGGATTGCATATCGTGCATTCGCCGGCAACGGTTATGTTTTCGTCCGGAATACCTGAATCGATAAGAATGTTATAGTTTATACGCCACAAATCGGCATGAAGCTTTTTCGTTTCCCTGTTGTACTGCAAACAGTCGCCCGAATTGCCGGTGCGCAGAAGGCGCAGCGCAACATCATCGCTCACCTCATAACAGCATGGCCCTGCCGAGGGGCCTATCGCGGCAAGGATATTATAGGGATTGCACCCGTATTCCCTGACCATTTTTTCAACCATTTTCCTGCCTATCATTTTTTCGGTGCCCTTCCAGCCGGAATGGGCAAGACCGATGACCTTTCGTTTTGGATCCAGAAAGAAAAGCGGCACACAGTCGGCATAAAAGGTTACGAGAGTTATTCCCTTGCGGTCGGTCACGAGTCCGTCGATATTTTCAAAGCCTCTTTTCACGATGCCGGCGCCGGCATCCTCACGGGTTACGCTTGCGATGTTATCGGTATGCGTCTGCGCGGAAAGGACAAAACGCGACTTGTCCGTGCCTAAGATATCGGCAATAAGCTCGAAGTTCTTTTCAACGTTTTCTCTCTCATCGGAACGGTTGAAGCCGAGGTTGAGCCCCCTCAGTTCGCCCTTGGAAACGCCGCCGCGGCGCGTTGAGAAAAGCCCTTTTGCCGCGCCCGTGTTCATAAAAGAGGGTATCGTTAAATACTCCACTCCGTTTTTCAGTTCATGAGTAAATCCGCTTTCCATTAAATTTCTCCGTAAACATAGCGTTATTTTTTTTATTTTATCATATTTTAATTAAAATGGCAATTATGCAATTACCTATATATACTGCGACTTGATATATTTTGGGCGGTTTTTACAAACTACTTTTGTACAAAATAGCTAAAACAGGGCAAAGAATTTAAATAAATATTGCAATTTGAATTATTTTGCAATATAATTGATTCGTATTATTGTAAAAAATGTTTCCGAAAAGGAAACTGATAAAGGAGACTATGTTCTTATGAAGGAATACGCGCAGAATCAAATTAAAAACATTTGTATTACCGGTCACGGTTCCGACGGTAAAACCACATTTACCGAGTCTATGCTCTTTGCCGCAAAGGCAATCGACCGTCCCGGCACTATCGCCGCAGGCACTACCTGCTCTGACTACGGCCAGGAGGAAATAAAGAGACGTGCTTCTATTTCCACATCCATTTGCCCTGTTGAATGGAAAGGAATTAAAATCAATATTATAGACACCCCGGGCTTTTTTGACTTTGTAGGTGAAACCCTGCAGGGCATCAAGGCTACCGATACCTCCCTTATCCTGCTCTCCGGCAAAACCGGCATCAACGTAGGCACCGAAAAGGTATTTGACTACGGCAAGGACAAGCCCAAGGCTTTCCTTATCAGCCACATGGATGAAGAGGACACCCACTTCTACAAGGTACTTGACGACCTGACCGCCATGTTCGGCGCAAAGGTTTGCCCTGCCTGCCTGCCCATTAAGGACGGTCAGAAGCTTATGGGCTACATCGACCTTATCGAAAACAGAGCAATGGACGTTTCCGGCAACCCCATCGACATCCCCGCATCCGAAAAGGATGCCGTTGCGGATATGAGAAACCGTCTGCTTGAAGGCATCGCAGGTTCTGATGACGAGCTTATGGAAAAATTCTTCGAAGGCGAGGAATTCACCCCCGAAGAAATCCATAAGGGACTTAAGGCCGGCATGGAAGCCATGGAGATATATCCCGTATTCGCAGGCAGCGCGAACGATCTGGCCTCCTCCGACATAATCCTCGATGCCGTTGCAAGCGTATTCCCCGGCAACGATTATACCGATATAGCAGCAAAGGATAAGGACGGCAAGGATATTACCGTTAAGCCCTCTCAGGACGATCCCTTCTCCGCTATCGTATTCAAGACCATTGCCGACCCCTTCGTTGGCAAGATGTCTTACTTCCGTATCATTTCCGGCTTCATCACTTCCGATAAGTCGATAACCAATGCCACAACCGGTCAGGTTGAAAAGGTTGGCAGACTGTTCGTGCTCCGCGGCAAGAAGCAGGAAGAAATTACCCGTCTTAACGCAGGCGACATCGGCGTTGTTACCAAGCTTGCAAATACCAACACCGGCGATACCCTTTGCGAAAGCTCCAGACTTATTAACTTCGCTCCCGTTGAATTCCCCAAGCCCGCACTTTCCATGGCTATCGTTCCCGCCGCAAAGGGCGATGAAGAAAAGATTTCCTCCGGTCTGCAGAAGCTTGCCGAAGAAGATCCTACCTTTACCTACTACGTAAACGCAGAAACCCATCAGCAGATAATCTCCGGTGTTGGCGACAACCATCTGGACGTTGTTATCTCCAAGCTGAAGAATAAGTTCGGCGTTTCCGTTACTCTTAAGACTCCGAAGGTACCTTACCGTGAAACCATCCGCAAGAAGGTTAAGGTTGAAGGCAAGCACAAGAAGCAGTCCGGCGGCCACGGCCAGTACGGTCACGTTTGGATCGAATTCGAGCCGGGCACTCAGGAAGATCTGGAATTCTGCGAAGCAGTATTCGGCGGCCCCGTCCCCAAGAACTTCTCCCCCGCAGTTGAAAAGGGCTTAAGAGACTGCGTATCCAAGGGCGTTGTTGCAGGTTACCCCGTTGTAAACCTCAAGGCTACCCTCGTTGACGGCTCCTATCACCCCGTAGACTCTTCGGAAATGGCATTCAAGGTTGCCGCATCCTTAGCCTACAAGGCAGGTCTTGCACAGGCTTCCCCCGTACTTCTGGAGCCTATCGGCACTCTTAAGGTTTACGTTCCCGAATCTTTGATGGGCGCTATCATCGGCGACATCAACAAGCGCCGCGGTCAGGTTCTCGGCATGAACCCCGTTGACGGCTTACAGGAAATCGTGGGCGAAGTTCCCATGGCTGAAATGCACACCTACGCGACCGACCTGCGCTCCATGACCAGAGGCAGAGGCTTCTTTGATTTCAAGTTTGAAAGATATCAGGAAGC
Source organism: Eubacteriales bacterium (assembly GCA_045599805.1). Taxonomy (GTDB): domain Bacteria; phylum Bacillota; class Clostridia; order Oscillospirales; family UMGS1783; genus JAZRWQ01. Next base: position 7,361 of record JAZRWQ010000047.1, read on the forward strand.
TCCCGCAAACATCGCCGAAAAGGTTACCGCAGAATCCGCAAAGGAAGCAGAAGAAGAATAATCCTTATAACAATAAATACCCTGCTGAAAAAAGGCGGGGGTTCATAAGGCAGTTTTTGAAAAAAATACCTGCTGAGAAGGAAAAGAAAATTCTTTCTCAGCAGGTTTCTTTATCCGATAGTTGTCCTACACTGTTGCAAGCAGCGACTTTGGATATCCAAAGTCATAAGACAAGTGATGTTGTGCCTTGCGGCACAGTGATGCTGTTCGTTTCACTCACAGTGATGTTTTGCGGCTTTACCGCAAAGTGATGTGATGTATTCCGCCACTCACGCCCGCTTCTCACATCACTTGACGAAGTCAAGCATCACGCGCGAAGCGCACATCACATTCCACGAAGTGGAATACATCGTTTTCGGCGCGTGACAGCAAGAATTCAAAAAACATCCTTATCAATACGCGCCGAAAAGGACTCAGCGCTTTTTTTATTTTTAATATACGGATTCGAAGGTGGCGCCGCGGGTAAGGATGTAGGGCTCCAAAACGATATCGTCCATGGGGGCGTTGCCGTTGTCGGTGAGTATGGCTTCAAGAAGCTTTTCAACGGCGTTTTTTGCCTGCAATGTCTGATGCTGGCAGATGGTGGCGGTAAGCTTGCCGCTTTTTAAATATTCTTCGGTTTCGGGCAAAAGGTCCATACCTATTATGGGGACATCGGTTATGCCCATATCCTTAAGGGCATCGTAGACCGACCACGAGTGGCAGGTGGTGATGAAGACGCCGGCGCCGGAGTTTTTGGGGTAGCGCTCCTTGGTGGCGCGGGTGGTGGAGGATTGGAGGTCTGCGGTGTAGCCGACATCGGAAATCTTAATATCGTAGCGCCGTGCGGCGGCGGCAAAGCCGTTTGCGTAGCGCTGATGTATCGATGAAAAGCGCGAGCCCATAAGAAGGAATACCTCGGTGCAGCCCATAAGGTGGAACAAATCCGCCGCGATCTCGCCGCCCTTGCGCGCATCTATCCAGGCAGCGGAGCAGGCCTTGAATAATTTTAACTTGTTGCCCATGGTGACTATGGGCTTGCCGGAGTTGTTGAATTTATCGTAAAGGTCGGAATAGCAAAGCTCTTCACTTAGATCGTCAAGCGACAGAACTACCCCATCATAATCGGAGTCGAGTATCTCTTTAAGGGCGGCGTAGCCGTCACCGTTGGTGGTTTCGTATTCGTAAACGGTACACTCAAGCTTGCTGCCGGCAAATTCGTTTACCGCTTCTCTTATGCCGTTTTTGAACTTGTTGCAGATGTATTCGGGGTTGGAGGGCAAAACGACGGCGATGCGGATATTGTTTTTGCGCAGTGTTTTTGCCTGCAAGCTTGGAGAGTAGCCCATTTTTTTGGCAAAGGTTATTATGCGCTTTCGCGATTCGTCGCTTAAATTGCCCTTGCCCGAAAGGGCAAGCGATACTGCCGCCGGGGAAACGTTAAGCGCCTCGGCAAGCTCTTTTATACTTACTTTATTGTTGTTTATCTGCTCGGTTTTGCATATGGGCTCCATATAATTCACCTCTTGAAAAATTTTAGCATAAAGTGTCGGCGATGTCAAATAAACCTTGCGAAAGGATGAAAAAGACGATATACTATTGACATAATACATAAAATGTTGTAGAATAAATACACAATACTGTAAAACGGTTTACAGAACAATCTACACACAGGAGGTCAATATGAAAAAAGCATTGTCCTTTGCGCTTGCAATCATACTTGTACTCGGTATTGCGGTATGCACCGTAAGTGCCGACGGCGCAAATTTATTTGTAAACGGCGACTTTAACACTGCCGCTCTCGGATATTGGTGGATGAGAGGCGACTGGAACGGCGGTACATGGGAATATTCGAATAACGGCGGCTATGAAGACAGCGGATGCCTTATAGTTACGGGATTCGGCGGCGGTGCCGCATCCTGCAATGCAGGGCTTTTCTATACGTCACAGGAGGGGAATGAAACCACCTTTGTGCCGATCGCGAATGAGCAGTATCAGCTCTCCTTTATGGTGAATTTCCTTGACGGCACAAGTAATGACGTATATATGGATGTAAACGAGGGCGCTTTAGGCTCGGGACACGCCAACCACACGGGCGGTTGGGAAAAGGTTTCCTTTACCTTTACAGCACCCAGTGCCGATCCTTTAAAGATAAGATGCGTTG
>JAZRWQ010000048.1:0-32525 GCA_045599805.1 Eubacteriales bacterium
ACCATCTGCGCGCAGCAGCCTGCCGTTGCGGCACCGCCTGCAAGCCCTACAAGGCCGAGAGAGGCGCAGATCGCAGCGGAGGAAATGGGAAGAGTAAGCACCATGCCCACTACTACGGACACGATAACGCCCATCCATAAAGGCTGGAGCTGTGTTGCCGTCATGATGAAATTACCGAGAGCCGTCATTATGTAAGCTATTCCGGGACCGATAAGGGCGGTGATGCCCAAGCCGGAAAGAATGGTTGCCGTGGGTGTAACAAGGATATCAACTTTAGTTTCTTTTGATACGACCTTGCCGAGCTCGGCGGCAATTATAACGGCAAAAAATGTGCCGAGCGGTCCGCCTACTGCGTTGGAGCCGATGCCAACCGCACAGAGCGACAGAAGCACAAGCGGAGGCGCTTCAAGTGCGGCGCCGATGGCAACCGCCATTGCCGCGCCGGTAGCGCTCTTGCAGTAATCCGCAACGGTGGTAAGCCAAATAATCCCGGTATGCTCGGCGATAGTACCGAATATGGTACCTATAAGGAGGGATGCAAAAAGCCCCATCGCCATACTGCCCATGGCATCGATAAAGTATCGTCTGAACGAAAATTTAATTTTTTTACGCTCTAAAAATGATGAAAATTTACTTTGCTTTTTCTCCATAATTACAGCTCCTTCAGAATCAAATCGGTTTGACCGATATTAAGTCCGCGCTCTATGCGCAGAACCTTGCTGTTGTTTTTATATTCTTTAGTTATCATTTCGGACAGAACGCTGCCGCCGTGATAGCCATGAATGATCCGTAAACGGTAGGCACCGCACGGCTTTTTCAATTTGGAATCTATCAATGTTTTGGCCTGATAGGAATTCAAACCGTGAACATCTATTTCAAGCACCGACTCATACATAGTTGTTGCTGTCCTTCATGAGCTCGGTAAGTGTTATTTCGTAGCCGTTATCGGCATATTTGTATCTTATGTCCTTATAATCGTCAACAAGCATATTTACTATATATTCTGCAAAATGCGGATTCTTTACCAGTATCGGGCCTATGAGGAGAGTGCCGAACAGGTTTTTTAAGTGGATACCGTCAAACTTATCGGTAACCGAACCTATCTGCCTTTCTATCTCAAACAGAGGATCGGTAATGCCGCAGGTTTCGCTGCAGCTGTTTATAAAGCCGACAAGCGGTTTTTCGAACAGTCCGCTCTTTACCACAACATCGCCGCTGTAACGGTTTTTGCGCTCCTCTACGGTGGTGAAATCGAAAACAGCTGCGCCTTCAAATTCATTTCCCTCGGGATCGGTAACCTTCTCGCCGAGCATTTCGTAGGCGTTGCCGGTGAACAGCATGACCTTGCCGCTTTCATAGGCACGCTTTAAGCTTTCCTTATATTTTACAAGGTGCTTAAGGCAGGCGTTGCGGTAGGATTCCATGCCGCAGCCGCAGTAGATGAAATCGTACCTTTCAAAGTCAACCTCATCTCCTAAGGAAAGTCTGTCGGTTTCAACCTCGACGCCCTGATCCGCAAGACGGCGTTCAAGCATCTTTATATTACCGTTTTCGCCATATAAGTTCATTATATCGTAATAAATATGGAGTAATTTTACTTTCATTACTTTTCCTCCTTATTTACGCAGGAGATGAATTTACCTTTATCGGAAAAGCAGGTTATTACATAGGCATATTCGGCATCCGATTTTCTCATCAGCTCAACAGCTTCCGGAATGGATTCGGAAACGGTAAGCTTCTTTTTATCTATTCCGGCAAACTCAAATCTGCAGGCAAGGTCGTTGCAATAGCGTCCTGCAAGGATAACGCCGGAAACGTTTTCGCTTTTCAGAAGCTCAAAATCTATATCCCACAGCCATGAGGTTTCGCCGGTAAAATATTTGCGGCTTACCGCATCAACTATTACCATTACGCACACCCTGCGCTTATCGGCGCAGACTACGCGGATTGACTGGTCATAGGATATGGAGTTTTCGTGCTTGGATGTAAGCAATGTGCCTTTTTTGTTTCCGAGATCAAATTCGGTTACTCTGCCCGAATGCATCGTATAATTGCACAGTGCCTTTACGGCGGTATCCGCATCTATGCCGGCGATATCTGCGGCGGCGAATGCGGCAAGAGTATTATAGCAATGATACAGACTGCTGAAAGACAAATCTATACGGTGCTTGCCGTTTATGACTATATAGCCATCCTCAAGGGATGCATCGGTGATAGTCCACTTGGTGGGATTTTTGTGATAACCGCAGGATGTGCATTTATATGCGCCGATATGGTTATAATGATAATATTCATATTCCATTTTGGCTTTGCATACCGGGCAATATTTTCCGTCGTTGTATACGGAATCGTTATATACGGTATCAAACGAAAGCCTGTCCGCACCGAAGTAGGACACCTTTTCCCTGCCTATGCCGTACATCGAAACGATGGGATCATCGGCGTTGAGAATAAGATGCATATTGTCGTCAAGCGCTTCTTCGATAACGTGGTAAACCCATTCGGGATGACCGTTGCGGGTAAGCTGATCGCGGTACAGATTGGTTATGATGAAGTATGTCGGCTTGAAATACTTAAATGTATGACGGGCAAATCTTTCATCGGATTCGATAAGAACGATATCGCTTTTTACCTTTCCGGTCAGTGTACTGTCGCAAAGAAGAAAGGTGGTTATTCCCTCTATCTGATTTGAGCCTTCTTTGTTATAGGCAACCTTTTTGCCGCCCTCTTTAAGTACGTGAGCTATCATTTCAACGGTTGATGTTTTGCCGTTGCTGCCGGTAACGGCGATTATCTTATCCGGCAGGGTGATATCCCCGAGTATGCCCGGGAAAAACTTTAAGGTAAGCTGGCCGGGAAGACTGCTTCCCCTGCCGAGAAGTCCGGCGGCAAATCTTACTGCCTTGCAAAACAAGACCGCAAAGAATATTTTTATTTTTTTCATAACGTTATCTCCGGTTGATTTATTTCAATTATTTATTATACTCCAATATTTCCTTTTTTTAAATATCTTTTTTAAAAAAATCGGCATTAGCCAAAGTACTTAAGCTAATGCCGATATATTTTTATACGCCGTTCCCCTTTTCAACGCTTATGGAATAGAATTTACTCAAAAGATCGTCCACATTTGCGTCTTCTTTTTCTTTGCCGTTTATATCCATGATGCATTTGCCGGAGTCCATCATTATAAGGCGGTTTCCGTATTCTACGGCATAGCGCAGATTATGGGTTACCATAAGAGATGTAAGCTTCTTTTCCTTTATGATTTTATCGGTAAGCTCCATTACTGTTTCAGCCGCACGGGGGTCCAATGCGGCGGTATGCTCATCAAGAATAAGGAAATCTATCGGTGTCATGGTTGCCATAAGTAGTGCAAGTGACTGACGTTGACCGCCGGACAGACTGCCCACCTTAACATCCATACGGTTTTCAAGATTCTGACCGAGCGTTGCAACAAGCTCTCTGTAATAAGCAACGCGCTTTCTGTCCGTGCCGCGCTGAAGATTCCAGCTATTGCCCTTATTATCGGCAATGGACATATTTTCGGTGACTGTCATATCGGCACAACTGCCCATGGATGGATTCTGATAAACTCTGCCTATGCGTTTATAACGGACAAAATCTTTTTTACGGCTCATATCCGTGCCGCCGATAATTACCTTTCCTCCCTCTATTGCGGTTGAACCGCACACGATATTGAGCATGGTGGTTTTACCGCAGCCATTAGAGCCGACGACAGACACAAATTCGCCCTTTTCAACATTTAAATTGAAATCGTCAAAAAGTACGACCTCATCGGGGGTGCCGATGCCGAATGATTTATTTATATGTTCAAGTCTAAGCATCTTTCTTTATCCCCATTCCTTTGAGATTTTTCTTTGTGCCGAATTTTCCCAAAACCAGAACTACAAGGAAGAGTATGGCGGTAACAAGGTTTTTGATATTGGCATCAAACTGCTTGAGTGCCAGAGAAACGCAGGCAGTATAAATAATGCTGCCGATAACGACAGAGGTCGTATTTTTGAAAAATCTTATTCTGCCGAAAATGTTTATGCCGATTATTACCGAGGCAAGTCCTATTACCATCTTGCCGGTGCCGTCGGTAAGGTTGAAGGCGCGCATATACTGGCAGTACAGACTGCCTGCAAGGGCAACAAATCCGTTTGCTATCGTAAGCCCAAGGATCTTCACGTTTCCCGGATCCTTGCCCATCATGGAGATAACGTTTTCATTATTGCCTACCGCTCTGAGCAGGTATCCGCTTTTCGTTTTGAGATACATATCGAGAAGTATCTTTACGATTATAAGTATAATTATCATTACGATAATGGTTTTAAAGCTGTACAAAAATCCCAAAGGCGCTTCTTTGCCGAAGATGCCGTTTGTAACGGCATTGGAAAACACCGTGGAATTTTCGCTCTGTACGGGAAGATTTGCCTTTCCGACGATGATGAAGTTTACGGAATAGAGCGCCGTCATCATAATAATGCCGGAAAGAAGATCCCTTACCTTGCATTTAACGTGGATAAGTCCGGTGCACAGCCCCGCAAAGCATCCGGCGATAACGGAGAGCGCCATTGCAATAAGCGGATTTACGCCGCGTGAAAGAAGCGTTGCGCTTACTGCCGCACCGAATGGAAACGATCCGTCAACCGTAAGGTCGGGAAAGTCGAGAATTTTATATGTTATATATATTCCCAGAGCCATAACGGCATATATACTGCCAAGCTCGAGTGCGCTTATTACAAGTCCCATACTGCACCTTTCTTATTTATCAACAGAGGTTGCGCCGGACATCATATCATCCGGAAGAGTTAAGCCGAAATTATTCATTACGCCTTCATTTACATACAGAAAGCTTTCGGAAATGGTTTCATAAGGAATTTCGGAAGCTTTTGCTTCGCCCTTTAATATTTTAGCCGCCATTCTGCCGGTCTGTTCGCCAAGAGAGAGATAGTCGATACCCTGCGCGGCAATGCAGCCCTTCTTTACCTGCTCGATTTCGCTGCCGAAAATGGGCTTGCCGGCATTATTTGCCTTATCAAGCATTATATCAAGCTGACCTACAACGGTATTATCGGTAAGGTTGGAGAAGCAATCGACCTCACTCATAATACTTTCTGCCGCAACGGGTACTTCGGAAGCATTGGTTATGCCCTTGGTTACGATTTCAAAACCGTAATTTCCTGCCAAAGCCTGATAGGTTTCTATTGTGGACAGAGAGTTATCCTCGCTTGTGCTGTAAAGAATACCTATTTTCTTTGCATCCGGCATCATGGCACGGATAAGCTTAAGCTGTGCTTCAACCGGAAGCATATCGCTTGTGCCGGTGATATTGCCGCTGTCAAGCTTTGCTCTTACGGGATCGGTTATTGCGGTAAATATAACGGGGATATCCTTTTCCGCCGATGCGTTGAAAGCCGCCTGTGCACTGGGTGTTGCGATGGCGCAGATAAGGTCAACTCCGTCTGAAGCAAACCCCATTGCGATGGTTGAGCAGTTGCCGGTATCAAAGCTTGCGTTTTTATAGTCTATTTTAAGATTTGTGCCTTCAGTGATGCCTTCGCTTTCAAGACCTTTTATAAAGCCTTCACGGCAGTTATCAAGCGAGGGATGCTCACCGAACTGGCTTATACCTATGGTGTAGCTGTCGGTTTTTCCGCCGCAGCCGGATACAAGTGCCAAAACAAGAAGAAGAGAGAATACCAAACATAATGTTTTTTTCATTTTAATACCTCGTTTCAATTTATATTATTATATGTTATTATCAGCACTTTTCGTCAGTGCCATCGAAATTCCCGCATAATCTTACCTCCGGTAATAAAAAAACGTTCCTGTCCCACTACTGGGACAGGAACGGTAATTCCTGCGGTACCACCCGGATTCATCCTTGCGGATGCACTTAACAGCATACATGAGAATATGCCTTACTCTGTAACGGGAGTTCCCGTCATCCCTAACAATACTGCTCGGTCAGCCCTCATAAGTCCATTCACAAACATGTATGCTGCCGTGATTTCACCGTCCACGACTCTCTTTAAAGCTACTTTTATTTGCTACTATTCTTAATCAACGGTTTGCTGTTACAAGTAATATACCACTTAAAATTACGTTTGTCAACTGTTTTTTTATTCAAGCTCGAATGCGCCGGTATACAGCTGATAATACGTGCCCTTTTCATCGATAAGCTTCTGATGGTTGCCGCGTTCTATGATCTTACCGTGGTCAAGCACCATTATAACGTCGGCATTCTTAACGGTTGACAGACGGTGAGCGATAACGAATACCGTTCTGCCCTCCATAAGCTTATCCATACCTGCCTGAACGATGGCTTCGGTACGCGTGTCTATGGACGAGGTCGCCTCATCCAGTATCATAACGGGAGGATCGGCAACTGCGGCACGCGCAATGGCGATAAGCTGGCGCTGGCCCTGAGAAAGGTTTGCGCCGTTGCCGGTAAGCATGGTATCATAACCGCCGGGAAGACGGGTTATGAAATCATCCGCGCCCGAAAGCTTTGCGGCGTTTATGCACTCCTCATCGGTGGCATCAAGCTTGCCGTAACGGATAATATCCATTACCGTACCGGTAAACAGGTTTGTATCCTGCAGTACAAGACCGAGGCTTCGTCTTAAATCGGACTTTTTGATCTTATTGATATTGATGCCGTCATATCGTACCTTGCCGTCTTCGATATCATAGAAGCGGTTGATAAGGTTTGTGATAGTGGTTTTGCCTGCGCCTGTTGCGCCTACGAAGGCAACCTTCTGGCCCGGCTCGGCATACACCGACACATTATGCAGCACCTGCTTGCCCTCAACGTAGGAGAAGTCAACGTCCACCATACGCACATCGCCCATTAAGGGAGTATAGGTAAGGGTGCCGTCGCCGTGTGGATGCTTCCATGCCCATTTGCCGGTATGCTTTTCGGTTTCGGCAATGTTGCCGTCGGCATCATACTCGCAGTTTACCAGGGTTACGTAGCCGTTATCCGATTCGGGCGCTTCGTCCATAAGGCTGAATATTCTCTGTGCGCCTGCCATACCCATTACAATGGAGTTTATCTGCTGGGACAACTGGTTTACGTTGCCGGTGAACTGCTTTGTCATATTTAGGAACGGAATTACTATGTCGATAGTGAACATAAGCCCGGAAATGCTTATGTTGCGTATGCCGGAAAGGAGGAATACACCGCCCATCATGGCGCTTATAACATAAAGCACGTTGCCTATATTCATTATTACGGGGCCGAGACAGTTTGCATAAGCGTGAGCCTTGAAGCTGTCTTCGGAAAGAGAATCGTTTAATTCGTCGAAATCGACCTTTGCCGCCTGCTCGTGACTGAATACCTTTATAACCTTCTGGCCGTTCATCATTTCCTGAATGAAGCCCTCGGTTTTACCTACCGCTTTTTGCTGACGGATAAAGTATTTTGCCGAGCCGCCGCCCATCTTCTTGGAAACTATGAACATGGCAATGACGCCGACAAGAACTATAAGCGTCATCAAAAAGCTGTAATAGAGCATGATACAAAGCACCGTAAGCACTATTACCGCCGACTGCAGAAGATGCGGCAATGACTGTGAAACGAGCTGACGGAGAGTATCTATATCGTTGGTATAATAGCTCATTATATCGCCGGTTTTATTGGTGTCGAAATACTTTATCGGAAGATTCTGCATTCCGGCGAACATCTTGCAGCGGAGCTTATCAAGGAAGCCCTGGGTTATATACGCCATAAGCTGGGTATACAATGTAATGAGTATCATCGCCATGATATAAAGAGAAGCGAGTATCAGAATAAGCGGAAGTATTTCCTTTTTAGCCGCATCCCAGCTTAAATTGCCGGCTTCAAGATAGGACGTAACAACGGCGATTACCTTCTGCGTGAATACAGCGGGGATAGACGAAACTATGGCGGAAATGATTATGCATACTGCGGTAAGCGGAATAAGCACGGGATAGGATTTGCAGAGCATTTTTATGATTCTGCCGAAAACGTTTTTATCAAACTTTCTCGAAGCCATGGACTTGGGATTCTTATTCATTATCCTCACCTCCGCTGACCTGCTGTTCATATACCTCGCGGTATATCGTGCTTGTTTTAAGAAGCTCATCGTGAGTGCCGATATCGATGATAGCGCCGTTATCCATAACGATAATAATGTCGGCATCCTGCACCGAAGCAACTCGCTGTGCGATTATTATTTTGGTGGTTTCGGGAATATACTGTCTGAAGCCTTCACGGATAAGCGCATCGGTGCGTGTGTCAACGGCGCTTGTGGAGTCATCAAGGATAAGTATTTTAGGCTTTTTGAGAAGTGCGCGCGCAATGCACAGACGCTGCTTCTGACCGCCGGAAACATTGGTGCCGCCCTGCTCAACATGGGTGTCATATCCTTCGGGGAAGGATTCAACAAATTCGTGAGCCTGCGCAAGCCTGCACGCCTCTGCGATTTCCTCATCGGTGGCATTTTCATTGCCCCAGCGGAGGTTTTCTTTAATCGTGCCGGAGAACAGCAGGTTTTTCTGCAGTACCATGGCAACGGCGCCTCTTAACGTATCGAGGTCGTAATCCTTTACGTTTACGCCGCCCACCTTAACCGCGCCGCTGGTAACATCGTACAGACGTGGTATAAGCTGTACAACCGAAGATTTAGCCGAGCCGGTGCCGCCGAGTATACCTACCGTCATGCCCGATTTGATATGAAGGTTTATGCCCTCCAATGCATAGCGCTTTGCACGCTTTGTATATTTAAAGGCAACATCTTCAAAATCAATGGAGCCGTCCTTAACTTCATAAACGGGATTTTCGGGATTGGTTATCGTGCTGTTTTCTTCAAGCACCTCAACGATACGCTTCATGGACTCTGCGGAAAGAGTGAGCATTACATAAATCATGGAGAGCATCATAAGCTGCATGAGCACCTGCATACCGTAGGTAAGCATTGCGGACATTTCGCCGACGCCGATAAGCGAGCCGCCGCTTGTGATAACAAGACGAGAGCCTACCGTTAAAACGAAAAGCATATTGAAGTAAATGCAAATCTGCATAAGAGGCCCGTTAAGGGCAACGATGCGTTCCGCCTTGGTAAAGTCTTTTCTTATTTCTTCTGCTGCAACGCCGAATTTCTGCTTTTCATAATCCTCTCTTGCAAATCCCTTTACAACGCGCATACCGCGAACGTTTTCCTCGACCGATTCGTTAAGCTTATCGTATTTTTTGAATACGCGGTGGAAGGCAGGCATTGCCTTACGGCTTACCATAAGCAGTCCGAAAACGAGGAAAGGTATGATAACAACAAAGGAGGTAGCAAGCGAGCCGCCCATAATATAAGCCATGATAATAGCGAATATAAGCATAAGCGGGGCACGCACCGCGATCCTTATCAGCATCATATATGACATCTGCACATTGTTTATATCGGTGGTCATACGGGTAACAAGTGAAGATGACGAGAACTTATCTATGTTTTCGAAGGAGAAATTCTGCACCTTATAAAACATATCCTTGCGCAGATTCTTTGCAAAACCCGCAGAGGCCTTTGCGCTTGTTACACCGGCAATGGCTCCGCAGCTTAACGATACAAGGGCCATAACTACAAGTATGATACCGGTTTTTACAACCTTGCTCATTACAGTCCCCTGCTCGATGCTGTTTACCAGATCAGCCGTAATAAACGGAATAAGACATTCTATTACCGCTTCGAGCACGATGAATATAAATGTAATGATAGTGGGCTTTTTATATTCTCTCACGCTCTTCAGAAGCTTTTTGAGCATCTTACCACATCCTTTCAATTTCACATTATAACCTCTTAATTATAAAACATCCGATTTCAAATCTCAAGAACAAATTGTTAATTTTAAATAAAAAATCTGCCGTCCGAGGACGGCAGATTATATTCTGATAAGGTCAGATAAGCGGCATTACCTTATCGAGGTTTTCCTCCACAAGGTCATACTTCTTGCATACGGGTTTATCTATCATTTCGCCTCTGATAACTACGGCATCGGCTTTTCTGAGTGCAGTCAAATCATCAAGAGGATTTTCGGAAACGATCATAAAGTCGGCGGATTTTCCCTCATCAACCGTACCGGTGATATCGGAAATTCCTGCTATTGAAGCATTTATCTCGGTTGCGGTATGTATTGCGAAGGCATTTGAAACATTACAGCATTTTGCGAAATACCAAAGCTCTCTCCACATTGCGTAGTGAGTGGTATACGGGCAGCCGGCATCAGTACCGAGGCCTACGGTAATGCCCATTTCAAGACAAGCGTTCATGCAGTCCTTAATATTTTTATAAAGGGCAGTGCCGTTTATAAAATCCATTTCGGTAAGACCGCACACCTCTTTGTCCATTACGGCAAAGGGGATTGCCGGAGAAATGGTACCGACAAGCACTTTCCCGCTTTCCTTGAACAGCTGCATAACATCCTCTTCGGGCTTGCCGCCGTGCTCTATCGTATCAACGCCGTTTTTAAGTGCAACACGCATACCCTCTGCGCTTTCAACATGCGCTGCGACGGGGAAGCCTAATTCATGCGCCTTGTCGCAGGCTGCCTTTACATATTCCGCGGGCATCTTGAGAATGCCGGGCTCGCCGGGAACTTCGGCATCAAGCACGCCGCCGGTTATCATAAGCTTGATCACATCGGGCTTGAACTTGGCAATATCCTCAACCATCTGCGCAGCCTCTTCGGGGCTGTTGGTGGGCAGAGCCACCGAGCCGGTCATATGACCGCCGGGAACGGAAACGGCATAATCGGCAGCCAGAATACGGGGGCCTACGGTTTTGCCGCTGTTGATGTTATCGCGCAGACGTGTATCGAAATCCATTACGCCACCCACAGCTCTTATCGTTGTAGTACCTGACATAAGCGCTTTCAGAGCGTTGCTTCTGCCGACCTCATATATTACCTTGCGGGCTACGGCAAGCTTTAAAAGCTTTGCAAGCTTAACATAGTCGGTCTTGCCCTTTTTAGGTTTGCCGCTGCCACCGAGATGAACATGCAGATTGATAAGACCGGGCAGAAGATATTTCCCGCCGAGGTCTACCTTAAAGCAATCGGCAGGCACATTCTGCTCATCGACTATTGCGGAAATCTTTTCGCCGTCAACGATTATTGCCTTCCCTTTTTCGGGAGTCATATCCTTATGTCCGTTAAGTATTACCATATTGGTAAGTGCATATTTCATAATCCATTCCTCCTGTTTTTTATATTTTAACATAATGTTCAGATTCTTGCAAGTATTCAGCGCTTAAGAGTTTTGAGATATGCTTTCTGCGCATCGGTTATACGGTAGCTTTCGTTTGCCTTTTGAATGGTTTTATTATGCGACCACACATCAAGCGCATTATTTTCCATAAACGCTATCGCGCTGTCCCACTGTTTTGCGAGGGCTGTTGCAAAATACCATGCCTTCATCATGTTTACGTAGTATTCCTCGCTGCGTATTTTGCTTATTATCTCCAGATATCCGGCATCGAAATCCTCGTCAAGATAGTGCGACATTACCATTTCGATACCGAAACGCACAGTATACGTCTTATCGGAGGCAAGCCAGCGATTTATTTCGGATTTCAATTCTTTTCTGTGCTTTTTGAAAACCGAGGGACTCATCAGGTCACAGGTTGCCCAGTTATCGACATACGGAAGTATTGCATCAACAGACCTTACCGCCTTGTCGTAATCCTTAAAACGCGAAATGATAAAGCCATGGAGATTGTTTTCATCATAATACCTGTGAGGCAGATCGTTTAAAAATTCGTCTATATTTTCCTCTTTGCACAGTTCCTTTGCCAGATTTCGCAGTAGCGGAGTACGAACACCGATGATTCTCCCGATATCAACGCCCGGCATAAGACGCGCCTGAAATTCGCGGTATTTTTCATCGCGCAGCTCAAATAACTTTTCTTCTATCTTTTTTGTCATATCTACTCACCTATCTGATTTTAACATGGTAAAAAACAAAAATCAATACCGACACACTTGATTAAATCAGTATGAGGATGATATAATAGGAATAGACGAGGTGATTATATGAAAATAACATTAAACCCCGACAAAGAAATAGTTGCCGCAGTTAAGGAAGGCTTGAAGCGTACGGGCGGATACTGCCCCTGCCGCGTTCAGCGCTCGGAGGACAACAAATGTATGTGCAAGGAATTCAAAGAGCAGATAGCCGATCCCGATTTCGAGGGCTACTGCCATTGTATGCTGTATTATAAATCGAAAGGAGACTAAAATGGCCGAGATAGTTTTAACAAAAGAAAACTTCGATGAAGAGGTATTGAATTCGGACAAGCCGGTGCTCGTTGATTTCTGGGCAACATGGTGCGGTCCGTGCAGAATGATCGCTCCGATACTTTCGGAAATAGAAAAAGAGCTTGACGGCAAAATCAAAGTAGGAAAAGTAAACGTTGACGAACAGCCGGAGCTTACCTATCAGTATTTTGTAAATAACATTCCGGCGCTTATGGTGTTCAAGGACGGTGAAATCGCCGAGAGCGCGATAGGCTACCATTCAAAAGAAGAAATACTGGCATTGTTATAAAAAAATCCCGTGTACCGAGGTACACGGGATTTTCTAATATTATTGATTACAGTCTTTCTTTGCCGTAAACATCGAGGAAGTATTTATAGGTGTCAACGGTAAGCTCACCGCAGGCAGCCTCATCGCAGGCGATGTATGCGTTGTTGTGAAGCTGAAGTGCGCTGCAGGTCCACTTCTGGCTGACGGGGCCCTCCACGCTTTGCGCAAGAGCACGCGCCTTGTTATGCCCGTTGATAAGAATAAGAACCTCTTTTGCATCGGTCACGGTGCCGATGCCGACGGAAAGCGCCTGGGAAGGCACCTTTTCGGGATCGTTGCCGAAGAAACGGGAGTTTACAAGTCTTGTTTCGGTGGTCAGATCACGCAGACCGGTGCGTGAATTCAAGGAAGTAAACGGCTCGTTGAACGCAAGATGTCCGTCAACACCGATGCCGCCCATAAACAAATCGATGCCGCCGTAGGAGGCAATCTTTTCTTCATAGCGTCTGCATTCCTCTTCGGGATCCTCCGCCATGCCGTTTAAGATATTGATGTTCTCTGCGGGGATATCTATATGGTCAAAAAGATTATCATGCATGAAATACCAGTAGCTCTGATCATGCTCATGTGGCAGACCTACGTATTCATCCATATTGAAGGTAACTACGTTTTTGAAGGTTACTCTTCCCTCTTTGTTTGCCTGTACTAAATTTTTATAAACGCCTATGGGAGAAGAGCCGGTAGGCAGACCGAGCACGAAAGGACGGCCGCTTTTATTCGAATTGATTGCGGCGATGATGTGTTCGCTTGCCCATTTGCACATTTTTTCATAGTTTTCCTGAATAATTACTTTCATCTCAAAACTCCTTACTTTTTCTTTATAACTATTGTATCCTTATCCTTATAGATGCTGTCGGGAGGAACAACTCCGCGAACGCAGGAGGTAGGATAGATATTTGAATTGCAGCCGATAACGGTGCCGGGGTTGAGTACGCTGTTGCAGCCTACTTCAACGAAGTTGCCCAGCATTGCGCCGACCTTTTTGCGGCCGGTTTCGATATTTTTGCCCGGCTCCTTTATAACTACGAGAGTTTTATCGCTCTTTACGTTGCTTGTAACCGAACCTGCGCCCATGTGCGCCTTATAGCCCAGAACGGAGTCGCCGACATAATTATAATGAGGCACCTGTACGTTATCGAAAAGGATAACATTTTTGAGCTCGGTAGAGTTTCCTACAACGGCGTTTTTGCCTACGATGGCACTGCCTCTGATAAAGGCACAATGCCTTACCTCGGCGCCATGGTCGATAATGCAGGGAGCGCCGATATGTGCGGACGAGAATATCTTGGCATCCTTTGCTATCCAAACGCCCTCCTCGGGATTATCGTATTCATCCGCCGGCAAGGTTTTGCCGAGCTCGTATATAAACTCCTTGATGCCCTCAAGAACCTCCCACGGATAGGTCTTACCCGTGAAGATATCGGCGGCAATGGTTTTTGTAAGATCGTAAAGTTCTTTTATTTCGGTCATAATACCCTTCCTTACTTAACCTTTATAAGCAGACCTGCTTCATTTATTGCATCCAATATGGCGTTAACCTTTTCATCGCAGGTTTCCTGATCGGTAGCCTCTACCATTACTCTCAAAAGCGGCTCTGTGCCGCTGGGACGGATTACTACTCTGCCGTAATCGCCCATTTCCCTGCGCGCCTTATCAATGGCGGCATTTACCGTGGGATTGTCAAGCACGGTGAGCTTATCCTTAACAATGGCATTCTTAAGTGTCTGCGGATACATGGACATACCGGATGCGAGCTCGGAAAGCGTCTGCTTGGTTTCGGTTACAACTTCCATTATCTTGATAGCGGTAATAAGACCGTCACCGGTGCTGGCAAGCCTGCCGAAGATGATATGGCCCGACTGCTCGCCGCCGATAAGATGGCCGTTTGCACGCATATTTTCGGCAACGTATTTATCGCCTACCTTGGTCTGCTCATACTCGATGCCGAGATTGTCAAGCGCCTTATACAATCCCATATTGGACATTATGGTAGTAACTACCTTGGAATTGCCAAGCGTGCCCTTATCCTGCATATACTTTGCGCAGATATACATTATATGGTCGCCGTTTATAATATTGCCCTTTTCGTCAACGGCAAGGCATCTGTCGGCATCGCCGTCAAAGGCAAAGCCCATATCAAGATGATTGCTTAAAACGAAATTGCGCAGGTTTTCAATATGTGTCGAACCGCAATTCACGTTTACGTTAAGTCCGTCGGGCTTATTGCCGATAACATAGGTATCTGCACCGAGTGCGTCGAACACGCTCTTTGCCATCTGCCATGTACTGCCGTTCGCACAGTCAAGACCTATGCGGTAATTTTTGTAGGAACGGGTTGCCAGAGAGATAAGATAGCCTATATATCTGTTTCTGCCTGCGGCGTAATCGACCGTGCAGCCGATATCCTCACGCTTGGCATACGGAAGATCCTCTTCCGAATCGAGATATTTTTCAAGGCCGTCGATGAATTCATCGTCCATCTTTTCGCCGTTGGAGTTTATCAGCTTGATACCGTTGTCGTAAAATGGGTTGTGGCTTGCGGTTATCATTATGCCGCAATCGAAATCATCCGCCCTTGCGATAAATGAAACGGAGGGTGTGGAGGTAACGTGCAGCAGATGCGCATCGGCACCGGTTGACATAAGACCTGCGCAAAGCGCATACTCAAACATATAGCTTGAACGGCGCGTATCCTTACCTATTACAACCTGCGCTCTGTGCGCCTTGCTACTGTAATAATTACCTATATATTTGCCTATTTTATAGGCATGGTCAACCGTCAAATCACAGTTTGCTTCACCGCGGAAGCCGTCTGTACCGAAATACTTTCCCATAATTCACACCTCTTTATCAGTATAATAAATTCTCTATTTAAGTATTATTTTATTCTCCACATTTTTTCAGTTTATTATACACCCGCAAACGTTTTCATGTCAATAAATCTACAAGGATTACATAGTAATTTTTTAAAAAATTCACAATTAAATAGCCTCTTTGACAAAATATCAAAGAGGCTTTAATTATGTTAATGTTTCATTTTGTATTTCCCGGATTTCAGGCCCAGACATACCGCAATAAGCAAGGACGAAACAAGCATAAATATAACATATACGCTTACCGCTGATGTATCACCGGTTTGCGCGGGAATCGGCTCGGAATCCTTTTCAAACTCATTATTTAAGGATTGACGCATTTCTTCTTTTTCAATGCTTTTATCTTTATCATCATTGGTTTGCGGCACTGTTTTTTCATCAAGTTTTTGAGATTCATCCTTGATATTTTCCGCTACATCATTCGGGAGATTATCCTGCGGCTCATTATCTTCCGGAGTGGAATCCCCTTTAGCTTTCAACGATAAACCGCAAATATCACAAAGGCTATCGTTATCCGTATCGGTATGATTGCTTATGACTTTTTTGCAAATATCGCAGATGTGGTCTTTGTCGGAATCCGTGTGGTTGCTTATTGCTTTACCGCAGATATCACAAAGATGATTCTTATCTTCGTCTTTGTGATTGCTTATGGGATTTTCGCAGATGTCACAAAGATGGTCCTTGTCGGTGTCTGCGTGATTGCTTATGGGCTTTTCGCAGATGTCGCAAAGGTGGTCTTTGTCGGAATCCGTGTGGTTGCTTATGGGATTTGTACAGATATCACAAACATGGTCCTTGTCGGTGTCTGCGTGGTTGCTTATGGGCTTTTCGCAGATGTCGCAAAGATGGTCTTTGTCGGTGTCTGCGTGGCTGCTTATGGGCTTTTCGCAGATGTCGCAAAGATGGTCTTTGTTGTCATCCTTGTGGTTGCTTATAACATTGCCGCATATATCGCAAAGGTGGTTTTTGTCATCATCCTTGTGGTTGCTTATGGCTTTGCCGCATATATCGCAAAGGTGATCTTTATTTTCGTCCATATGAGTGCTGATTGCCATATTGCATATATCACAAAGATGATCCTTATCTTCGTCTTTGTGGTTGCTTATGGCCTTATCGCAAATGTCGCAAAGGTGGTCTTTGTTGTCATCCTTATGGTTACTTATTGCTTTACCGCAAATGTCACAAAGGTGGTCTTTATTATCGTCCATATGAGTGCTGATTGCCATATTGCATATATCACAAAGATGATCTTTATCTTCGTCTTTGTGATTGCTTATTGCTTTACCGCAGATGTCGCAAAGATGGTCCTTGTTGTCATCCTTATGGTTACTTATTGCTTTACCGCAAACATCACAAAGATGATCCTTATCTTCGTCTTTGTGATTGCTTATGGCCTTATTGCAAATGTCGCAAAGGTGGTCTTTGTTGTCATCCTTGTGGTTGCTTATGGCTTTGCCGCATATATCGCAAAGGTGATCTTTATTATCGTCCATATGAGTGCTGATTGCCATATTGCATATATCACAAAGATGATCCTTATCTTCGTCTTTGTGATTGCTTATTGCTTTACCGCAGATGTCGCAAAGGTGGTCTTTGTCGGAATCCGTGTGGTTGCTTATGGGATTTGTGCAGATGTCGCAAAGGTGGTCTTTGTCGGTGTCTGCGTGATTGCTTATGGGCTTTTCGCAGATATCACAAAGGTGGTCTTTGTTGTCATCCTTATGGTTACTTATTGCTTTACCGCAAATGTCGCAAAGGTGGTCTTTGCTGTCATCCTTGTGGTTGCTTATAACATTGCCGCATATATCGCAAAGATGATTATTATCTTCGTCAATATGATTTGTTAGCACTTTGCTGCAAATATCACAGATGTGATCTTTCGGAGATGTGTCCGTATGGTTACTTATAACCGCACCGCAAACATCGCACTTATGGTCGTTACTATTATCGGCGCATGAAGAAAGAGTTTTATCGCAAAGGTCACACTTGTGATCATTGTCGTTGTCGGCACATTCGCTTATAACAACGTCACAGTAATCGCATTTATGATTTTTGGGATTTATGTCGGTACCGTGGACAAGCTGCGGGATATATCCGCCGCCGCTCTCCGATTTCCAGGCGAGAAGATCGGTTATTTCTGCGGAACATGCTTCGTTCTCAAAATACCTGCCGCATGAGCAGGCATAATAATCCTTATAGCCGGGAGCGGATTCGGACGCCGCCTGACCGTTTTGTTTTACTCCTGAGTGGGTGTGATTCGATTTGAATTCCGCCGTAACGGTGATATTCTTGTCGCTGATTGTAACCGATTTGGACTCGGTAATATTATAGTCGGCGGTGCCGTCGTTATATTTCAGGGAGACAAACTCGCATCCGGTGTTCGGCGTAACCGTAAAGGTAACCGTTTCGCCCGAGATCACGAAGGTTTTGTTCGCTATAACGCTGCCGTTTTCGCTTGGAGATACGGTTACGGTGTAGCCTGCCGACATATCAGCCTTCATAGTTTTCCAGAAATTTGCTGTTTTATATGTCGATAAGGACGCTGCAGGCACTATGACGTTGTCTACCTTAGTCGTCTTAAAAGCATCCGTACCGCAGGAAGGAGGAGCGGCTGCTTTGCAGACAATTGCTGCGGAGTCATACACGGCATTAAATGCATTACCGCGTATTACGTTAATAGATGAAGGTAATTCGATATAAGTTATCTTTTTGCATCCGTAAAACTCGAATTCTCCTACCTGGGTAATTCCCTCACAGATAATTACGGAGGTAATTGCTGTATTGCCGTTAAAGGGGGATTTATTGTCTTCGTTATTAAAATTAGGCATCGGCCCGCTGCCGCCAACCGTAAGAGTGCCGTCCTTTAAAATATACCAGGTTTTGTTTTCCTCAAGCCATGTGGCACCTTCGGGAAGAGTTACATCGGCCTGCGCAATTATAGGCAGAATCGAAATAAGCAAAATTATTGACAAAATAACACTTACAATTCGTTTCTTCATATTTATTCATCCTTATTTGGGATTATTCTGTAAAATAATCATACGAAATTTAAGCGTTAAAATCAATACCGAATTTGATAAAATAAAAAAATCCAGCAACAAAAAAGACGACCTAAGCCGTCTTTTATATATTGTTATTAATTATATATTGCTGTTATTTAAGCAGTTTGCCCAGTATGTCGCCAACTGCGCCCAAAACAGAATTTTCCTCTTTCTTCTTGGATGAGGATGTCTTCTTCTTTGCAGATGATGCAGTCTTTTTCTTTGTTTTTGAGGCGGAAGACTTGGAGTCACTGTCGCCTGCACCGAGAAGATTACCGAGAATATCGGAAACGTCTACATTCTGCAAAAGTGTTGAAGCAATATCTCCCAGCATGGAATTACCGGAAGAGGATGATGACTGCTTGCCGAGAAGACTCATAAGCAGCGGAGCTGCGGCGGAGAGGATATCGGAAGTATCTTTTTTGCTTGCGCCTGCCTTCTTCGCAATACCGGATATTTCATCATCGGATTTGCTGCCGAGAAGATGCCCCAGAATTTTGCCGCCGTCTGTCATGTCAACGCCGCCGAGGAATGAGGCGAGATTGGAAGTATCCTTTTTGCCGTGAGACAGAAGCGCATCGGCAAAGCCGGAGGAGCTGTCCTCGCTCTGCGCCTTTGCGCCGTTCAGCAAGGAGGGCAATGCGGCAGAAAGAACATTTTTAACGGTGCCGTTATCTGTTTTGGTGGTTTTCCCGAGATTAGATACGCTGTCGGAACTCATCAGGGTGCCTACGAGAGAAGAAATATCCATATTATTACTCCATTTCATTTGTAATGTTTATTCACAATTTATCATTTGCTTGTTAATATTATAAAAGTTGACACAAAAAAAGTCAATCATATCCGCAAATTTTAGCGCATACGGCAAAAAAAATATTGAATATAAATTGTTTTTAATATATAATACAGATGTGGTAAAATATCACTTGAATTGAATTTAAAAAGGAGAGTCATTTAATATGGCAGAAAAGAAAGAACATAAGATTGTTTCCGCCTCCACCGGCGAAGAAACAACAGCAAAGCCCGCCGCCCGTAAGGTTGTTGAAGCAGCTCCCGTAGGTAATGCCGGCGCTCTGCGTGCAGGCGCAATAATCCTTTGGCTCGTTGCTTTAGGCTGCGAAATACTTGCCCTGCTCGTAGTTCTCGCAAAGATCAACCTCAAATTCATGCCTACTCTTTGGCAGATCATCGTTTTCCTTGTACTTGACCTTGCCTGCGTTATCATAGGCTCCCAGCTTTGGAAAAAGGCCAACCACATCAAGCCCGCCTCCGAAAAGAACAAGGTTACATTCTGGCTGTGGAACAATATGGGCGTTATCGCCTGCGTTGTTGCGTTCCTGCCCATTATCATCGTTATGCTCTGCAACAAGAACCTTGACAAGAAAACCAAGGCTATTGCAACCGTAGTTGCCATCGTTGCTCTGCTTATCGGCGGCGTTGCAAGCTATGACTGGAATCCCGTTTCTCAGGAACAGCTTGATGCAGCCACCTCTGCCATAAGCGGCGATGTTTACTGGACTCCTTACGGTCACGTATATCACACCCATGAGGATTGCGGCGCTCTGAATCAGACAGATACACTGACTGTCGGATCGGTTGAAGAAGCAGTTGCCGCCAACCGCACCCGCCTTTGCTCCTTCTGCGCTAAAAAGGATGACATCAAAGACGTTGTTACCGATGATGTAGAAGTTGAAGAAATTGAGGAAGTTACAGAAGACGAAGCAGCATAAATAGCTATTACATATTGAAAAGGACTTTGCCGTTGGCAAAGTCCTTTTTTGTATTTTCAACCTTGCTCGCTTCAAATCCCGCATATAAAAAATTACAGATGGCGCTGCCATCTGATATGATATCCATTCCTCATGCGCCGAAAGCATATATCATCGCACGAAGTGCGATATCATACCGAAGGTATATCACCCGTTCTGTCAGGAACGGATATCATTGAAAAAGCACTTGCTGATGTAAGTGCTTTTTCCTGGTCGGAGTGGCGGGATTTGCCCTCTCTGCGGCTCGGGCCGGCTCGCGCTCTGACAGTCCACCGGACTGTCATTCACTACGCTCGCTTCAAATCCCGCATATAAAAAATTACAGATGGCGCTGCCATCTGTAATTTTTGGTCGGAGTGGCGGGATTTGAACCCGCGGCCTCTTGGTCCCGAACCAAGCACTCATACCATCTGAGCTACACCCCGATATGCACCGCACTATACGGCGCAATTAGTATTATACTTAATTTTTATGATACTGTCAAGCTATGAATGTTAATTGCCGAAAAGAATATTAACACGCTGACATATTTTTTGCGTGTGGATTTGTTTTTGAGCAGTGCACGACAATCCCGGTTATCATTTCGTCAAAACAATGTTTGTTTATTAAATATTAAACCAATTCCGTGAACAAAGCGCAGTCAGCGTATTTAATATTGAAGTTGCATTTAAAATGTAGTATAATATTGATATAATATCTAAAAGGAGATACGAAAATGTATTGCACATCATGCGGAAGCCAAGTTAATGAAACTGATAAATTCTGTTCAAACTGCGGTGCACAGATAATAAAACCGTTTACCGACACCAATCCGGAGCTTACAGCCATACTCACCGATGTGCAGGCCGACATCGATGCCGCACCCACCGATGAAACCGTAACTGACGTAAATGTTCCCGAAATATCAAAGCCCGAAGTTACCGAAGAAAAGCCTGCAAAGGAAGAAAAGAAGGTAAGCAAGGCGGCAGTTGTCGGACTTATTTTCGGCATACTCGGTCTTGCTCTTGCAGCAACCTGCTGCGGCTGCATCTTCGCATTTTTACCTGCGGTACTCGGCATAATATTCTCTTCGGTAGGCATTGCGAAATCGAACAACCGCACACTTGGCATCATCGCATTTGTGCTCAGCGTTTCCGCAATCATTCTTGCGGTAGTGGATATCGCGATGTTTACTTCGTCCGACTTTGCACCGCTGAAAAACTCATTTAAGGAAATAGAAGACAGCTTCGATTTTTACGATTTCTTCTAAATAAAAACATAAAGCCTCATCTTAAAGGCGGGGCGACTTAGGGAGAAATACAGCACCTCAAACACAAAAAGGAATCTGCCAAATTGACAGATTCCTTTAATTTTACCGTTTCGGATGATTTTTGTTTTACGGCAAGGCAAAAAAACGAAAGCATAATGGATATATATGGTTGAGTTTTTTAACGCAGCCGTTAGACAAAAATCGCCGAAACGGCTGTGTTTATCCCTATGCTGCACCGCATATAGATGAGGCTTTATTTATTTTGTAAGTTGTTCGCCCTGAATGATAAGGTCGTTTGCCATATCAAG
Organism: Eubacteriales bacterium; assembly: GCA_045599805.1. Taxonomy (GTDB): domain Bacteria; phylum Bacillota; class Clostridia; order Oscillospirales; family UMGS1783; genus JAZRWQ01. Next base: position 21,842 of record JAZRWQ010000048.1, read on the forward strand.
CGCGGTTTTTGTGATATCGGCACCGCCGAGTATTCGCGCTATTTCCCGCTGACGACCGGTGCGGTCAAGTACGGCAACGGAGGTATACGTCTTTATACCGTCGCTTGACTTGCTTATGAACAGATGATGATCCGCCATTGCGGCGATCTGTGCAAGGTGGGTTACGCAAAGCACCTGAGTATGCTTTGCGACTTTTTTGATAAGCACACCTATCTTCTGCGCCGTTTTGCCGCTCACGCCGGAATCCACCTCATCGAATATAAGGGTGTCCGGCATTTTATTTTCATTAAGTGAATTTACGATTGCAAGCATTATTCGCGAAAGCTCACCGCCAGATGCGATACGGGCAAGAGGTTTCGGCTCCTCGCCTATGTTGGCGGATATGTAAAATTCCACGGTATCGCGGCCAATGGGAGTGAATTTCTCGCTTGGATTTATCTCCACCTTGAAAACGCATTTTTCCATATCGAGAAAGTTTAATTTTTCGGCTACCGAACGGCAAAGTTTTTCGGCGCCGTCCTTACGGGACTGAGTAAGCCGAGCGGACACTATGGACAGACGCTGGGCAAGCTCATTGAACACGGCGTTCTGATTTTCTATCTCAACATCGGAATTCTCATAAAGCGCCTTTTCTTTTCTGCACTTTTCAAGCTCCGCCATAGCGGATTCAATGCTGCCGCCGTATTTTTTCTTTACGGCAGACAGACGGCTGAGCCTTGTTTCAACAGCGTCAAGCTCTTTGGGGGCAAAGTCGATATCATCTGTTATTGATTTTAAGGGCTGACCTATATCTTCCGCTTCGGGCAGAAGATTATTCAGTCTCACGGATAAGTCGCGAAGTTTTTCCGAATACTGCGCCGACTTGCCGAGTATCATAGCCGCGCGCGATATATTTTCTACGACACTTCCCTGCTCATCGCTGATAAGTCCGGACGCGGCCTCAACCGCCTCGGCAAATCTTTCGGAATTCACCATTAAAGCGCGGCGTTCGGTAAGCTCTTCCTCCTCGCCAAGTCGAAGATTCATCCTTTCAAGCTCGGCTATGCGGTATTCATTTATATCCGCACGCTCTTTTGCGGCTGCGGCGGCATCCCTTAAACGGACAAGCTCGCGTCTTGCCGTCATCGTTTCGCGGTAAAGCGCATCATATTCACGCAGTAAATCACCGTTTTGCGCAAAAGCGTCAAGATACTCGATGTGGGTTGACGGATCAAGTATACGCTGATTCATGTGCTGGCCGTGGATGTTCACAAGCGGCTCGGCAAGCTCCTTTAAGGTCATGAGCGATACGGGGCGCCCGTTTATGCGCGAAACACCCTTGCCGTCCTGCGACAGACGGCGTTCTATTACAAGCGCACCGTCATCCTGCAGGGGGATATCGCACTCTTTAAGTTTATCTATTACATCTTTACCGATGTCGGAAAAGGTCGCGCTGACACGCGCGGTATCCGTGCCTGTGCGTATCATGTCACGTGAGGCACGCTGTCCCAAAAGCAGAGCGAGCGAATCTATTATTATGGATTTGCCGGCGCCGGTCTGCCCGGTGAAAATATTCAGTCCGTTTGAAAAAACAATTTCGGTTTTTTCGATAACTGCGACGTTTTCTATGTAAAGGCGTTCCAGCACCTTTGCGCCCTCCTTTACTGAATAATACGGTTAAGATCGGATATCGTCTTTTTTACGGCGTCCGGTGTGCGAATTGCGAGGAATATGGTATCATCGCCGGCAATAGAGCCGACTACGGAATCAAAATTCATGGAATCGATAGCCGCGCATACTGCCTGCGCCATGCCGGGAAAAGCCTTTATAACAACCAGGTTTCCGGCATAGTCTATACTGCGCATATTATGTTTCAAAACGGTGCGGTATCTTTCATGACTGCCGTCATCCGTCTGCACAGCATCACCGGAAATATCATAGCGGGATATACCGCCGCGGTCAACACGCTTATACAGATGCAGTTCCTTTATATCGCGTGATACGGTTGCCTGCGTTACGTCAAAGCCGCTTTCCTTTAGGCGAACCATGAGCTGATCCTGTGTTTCTATTGCTTCATTTTTTACAAGTTCAAGTATCTTGGAATGTCTCTGATATTTCATTTCAGTCCGCCTCCGTAAGATAATTTACTGTTGAGAATTTTATAGAAATTAATATTTTTTATACGAATAAGCGACGTATGTTTATCCGATCGCTTTGTTATAACCCTGTCATTCTCGCAAAGGCGCAGGGTTTCAAAACCGTCAACCGTTAAATAGGCATCCTTGTTGGTAATGTTTTTGACCGTGATGCTGATATCACTTTCACCGTCAAAGACGATGGATTTATTTACAAGAGAATGCGGCGCTATGGGAGTTACGATCATCGCCTTGCTTGACGGCTCCATTACCGGGCCGCCGGCAGAAAGAGAATAACCGGTAGAACCCGTTGCGGTGGAAACTATAACGCCGTCGGCGCTGTATGAGGTGAGAAATTCACCCTTTGAGTATATCTCCGTTTGCAGAAGTCTTGCGATAACGCCCTTGGATACAACGGCATCATTCAAGGCGATTGAAGAATATACCGTCTTCCCTTCTCTTATAACGGAAACGTCAAGCATCGAACGCGCATCAATGGTATACTCATCGCTTATAAGGCGGGAAAGCATATCTATTTCTTCATATTCCAGCTCCGCCATATATCCGACCTTGCCGAAATTTATACCGAGTATGGGCTTGCCGGCATCAACGGCGATATGTGAAACACGAAGCATCGTACCGTCACCGCCGACGGCAACTACACAATCGACCTCTCTGCACAGCTTGCAATCATCTTCTACAACGGTTACGTCATCCCCGAGCTCGCGGTAATCGGGCAGAGTGTAAACCTTGGCACCGAAGGATATAAGACGGGCACATATCACTTTACTGCATTTCAGCCCGGGATCTTTTTCGGGGTTTGGCAAAAGCGCTATATTTTTCATTCCTTATCGCCTCCGTTCAAAGATGAATGAGCATTATCCACAACCAATGCGGCATCGGTTTCGGTTTCGTTTTTGTTTATGTACAAAAGAAATTCTATATTTCCCTTCGGGCCTTTAACGGGCGAAAAGTCAAGCCCGCCGATGGGCAGTTCAATTTCTTTGCAGAAATCAAGTATGCCGTTTATTACGGAAAGATGTATTTCCTTTTCCCTTACAACGCCGTTTTTGCCTACCTGACCTTTACCTGCTTCAAACTGCGGCTTTATAAGCGCGACAACGGATGTGTTTTCATCCATGAAATCCTTTAAAACCGGCAGTACGAGTTTTAAGGATATAAAGGAAACATCTATACTTATGAAATCTATTTTATCCGGCACTTTATCTTTTGTTAAATTGCGGATATTTGTGCGCTCATAATTCACTACGCGCTCATCTGTGCGCAGCTTCCATGCAAGCTGACCGTAGCCTACGTCAATACAGTAAACCTTTTTCGCACCGTTTTGCAGCATACAATCGGTAAAACCGCCGGTGGATGCGCCGACATCCATGCAGACCTTGCCGCAAAGGTCGATCGGGAATACCTTCATCGCCTTATCAAGTTTATAGCCGCCGCGGCTTACAAAGGGACATACATCGCCCTTTATTTCTATTTCTGCCTCAATATCAACATTTGTGCCCGGCTTGTCGATTCTCTGACCGTTTACGAAAACCTCGCCTGCCATGATAAGCTGCTGGGCTTTCTGGCGGCTTTCACACAGTCCCTTTGAAAAGACAAGCTGGTCTAACCTCTGTTTTGACATTATATAAACTCCCCGGATAATAATTCCTTTATTGCATCGGCATCAAGCCCGACATTTTTCAGGATATCTTCACGGCTTCCGTGCATACAAAAGCCGTTTATTGCCTTGATGATTATTTTTACACCGCTTAAAGTATGCGATATCTCTTCGCCGATGCCGCCCTTTTCTTCGGTCTCCTCGACAACGAGGATTTTTTTATATCCTTTGAGCGCAACTTTCAAATCGGGAAGCGGCGACAGTATATTAAGCTTTATTACATCACATTTACAGTCGGATGCTGCCTTTATACATTCGGAGGCTATCACGCCGTAGGTGATTATGACGGTATCACTGCCGTTATCCGCAACCTTGGCAAAAGGCTTATCGAATGTATTCAAATCCGAAAGATTTTCCGGCTCGACACCTCGCGGATAACGTATGCCTACTGCGCCTTTTTCGCCATACAGCGCCATTTTTACGGCAGCTTCAAGCTCGGTGTAATTTGCCGGAGAAAATATTTTGAATCCCGGTATCATCCTGAGCATATTGACATCATAAAATCCGTTATGCGTTTCACCGTCGGCGCCTACGATCCCTGCCCTGTCAATACACAGAACGACATGGGAGGACATAAGCGCAACATCATGTATCATCTGGTCAAACGCCCTCTGCAGAAATGTGGAATACACCGCATACACGGGGCGCATACCGCTTACCGCAAGCGAGGAAGAAAATGCCATTGCGTGCCCCTCGGCAATGCCAACATCAAAAAATCTTTCGGGATATTCTTCGGCAAAACGGGTAAGACCGCATCCGTCGGTCATTGCCGCGGTAACGGCGCAGAGTTTATCGTCGCTCTTTGCAAGCTCGCACAAAATATCGCCCATTGCCGCCGAAAAATCACGCAACGGTGCTTTAAGAAACTCTCCGGTTTCGGGATTGAACGGAGACGCGCCGTGGAATGCTTCGGGATTGTTTTCGGCAAATTCACAGCCTTTGCCCTTTTTTGTTATAACATGGACTATGCAGGGTTTATTCAGTTCTTTTGCTCGCTGCATTACCGTTTCGAGTGCAGCTGTATTATGTCCGTCGACCGGGCCGAGATAGGTGAAACCGGCATCCTCGAAGATATTGGTGCTGTATATCGCGTTTTTGAAAAACTTAACTAAGCGGCTTATCACTCTTTCCCAAAATGTGCCGCCGAGTATTTTATGCGCACGGTTTTTTGCATTGAAGTAATGGCGCGACGAACGCATACGGGTAATTGCTCTGTTGAAGCTGCCAACCGTTTTTGATATCGACATACCGTTATCGTTAAAGCAGAGTATAAGCCGTGTGCCGCTTTTGCCTGCGTTGCACAGCCCCTCATACGCCATGCCGCCGGTAAGCGCACCGTCACCGATGACGACTACGGTTGAGGCATCGCTGCCATTTAATTTATCGGCATAGGCAAAGCCAAGTCCCACCGAAACCGAATTGCTCGCATGACCTGCCACAAAACAGTCATACTCGCTTTCATAGGGTTTGGGAAATCCGCTGAGCCCGTTAGCTTTACGCAGGGTATCCATAAAATCTTTCCTGCCGGTAAGTATTTTATGAACATAGCACTGATGCCCCACATCAAATACAAGCTTATCCTTAGGGATATCGAATACACGGTGTATTGCCATGGTAAGCTCTACCGCGCCGAGATTGGACGCAAGATGACCGCCGGTTTTGGATACCTTTTCAACAAGAAAAGTTCTTATATCCTTTGCCAGCTCGCAAAGCTCATCATTATTCAGCTTTTTTAAATCATCAGGTGAGTTCACCCTGTCAAGAACACTCATATCTACTCCGAATTATTCCGACCTTTTAAGTAAATAGCCGGTAAGCTCCGATAAAAATTCATTATCGGGCAGACGCTTCAAAGCGTTTACTGCGTTTTGCGTATATTCGTCCGCCTTATTCTTGGCGCCGTCAAGTCCGAATACCGCTACCGCCGTGGACTTTCCGTTGGCGGCATCGCTGCCTATCGGCTTGCCTAAAACCTTTTCGTCACCCTCAACGTCAAGTATATCGTCTATTATCTGGAACGCTCTGCCCAGATTTTCGCCGTAGCACCTTGCCGCATCTATCTCGTCATCGGATGCGCCGGCAAACAGAGCGCCGCCTTCGCATGCCGCCTTAATGAGTCCGCAGGTTTTTTTATCGTACATATCGAAAAGTGTATCGGCATCTATTTCCATGCCCTCACTTATTAGGTCTATAACCTGTCCGCCTACCATACCCTCAATACCGGCGTATCTTGCAATGCAGTACATGGCCGCAGCGTTGTTTTTCTTTGAGTTTATTGACGCACGCAGCATTATTTCATAGGCACGGTTTAAAAGCGCATCACCTGCAAGCAGAGCCATGGCCTCACCGTATACCACATGATTGGTCTTTTTACCGCGCCGGTAATCATCGTTATCCATGCAGGGCAGATCGTCATGTATAAGCGAATAGGTGTGTATCATTTCAAGAGCGCAGGCATAAGGCATTGCGGCATTCCTTTCGCCGCCGAATATCTTTGCGAATTCCAAAAACAATACCGGGCGAAGTCTTTTACCGCCTGCAAGCAGGCTGTATCTTGCGCTGTTATAAATAATTTCCTCTCTGCCGTCAAAGGGCGGCATGAGAAATGTGAGTTCCGATTCTATTTCCAACGCCCTTTTGCGCAGTTCTTCTTTTATGTCCGTCATTCTTCCATACCTTTGAATTCGGTTTCTTCCATTCCGTCCTTGCCCCTGGTGAGCATAACAACCTTCTGTGTTGCATTTTCAAGAAGGTTATTGCAATACCCCGAAAGAGACACACCCTCCTCAAAAAGCTTTATGGATTCCTCCAGAGGAGTTTCTCCGTTTTCAAGAAGCTTTACGATTTCTTCCAGTCTTTTTATTGATTCTTCAAAGCTTTTTTCAGCCATTTTTATTCTCCCTTTATTTTAACTTCATCTACCGTCATGCTCGCGCTGCCGTCGGCATAATCGGCATACACCCTCTGCCCTGGTTTTAACTGCGATGCGCTCTTTAATATAACGCCGTCATCGGTTTTGGTTACGGCATAACCGCGGGAAAGTACCGCGAGCGGACTTAAAGAATCAAGCTTTGCGGCAAGCGCCATAAAGCTGTTCTTTCTGTCTGCAGTTTTTAATTTCATTGCCGACTCCATATTCATAACGGTATGCCCCAAGAGAAGCTGCCTGTCATTTATCAATCGCATGGGGTTTACGAAAACGGGATTTTCTTTCACATAAGTCATACGCATTGATTTTTGCTTCAAGTTGTTCTCGAGCAGAGTTTTTAAACGGTTTGTAACGTTATTGAATTTGGTTATAAGCTCTCCCGTTTCCGGCACGGCAAGCTCTGCCGCCGCCGACGGTGTCGGTGCACGCAGGTCTGCCGCAAAATCGGCAATCGTAAAGTCGGTTTCATGGCCTACCGCCGATATGACGGGAATATGCATGGCACAGATGGCGCGTGCGACCTTTTCCTCATTGAACGCCCACAGGTCCTCAATAGAGCCGCCGCCGCGTCCGGCAATGACAACATCAGCGCACCTTGTTTCATCAAAGTAGCGAAGCGCCGTGCAAATTGAATCCGCCGCCATTTCGCCCTGAACAAGCACGGGATAAAGTATAACCTTTGCCGCCGGGAATCGCCTGCCGAGTACGTTTATGATATCTCTTACGGCGGCGCCCGTAGGCGAGGTAACAACGCCTATGCGAAGCGGTATCTTGGGCAGAGGCTTTTTGCGCGAAAGCTCAAACAATCCTTCGGCACGAAGCTTTTCTTTGAGCATTTCAAATGCCAGATTCAAATCGCCCTCGCCCTCTGTGGACATCTCCTCAACGTAAAGCTGATACTGTCCGTCCCTCTCGAAAACGCTTACCCTGCCTCTTGCAACGACGAGCATACCGTCCTTGGGCACGAATTTGATTTTTGATGCGTTTGAACGGAACATGACCGCCCTTATAAGCGCATTGTCGTATTTCAGGCTGAAATAGAAATGACCTGTTTTATAATGATTTGTAAAGTTTGATATCTCTCCCTTTACTGTAACATTATAAAGGATGGCATCGCTTTCGATGATGGATTTTATATAAGTATTAAGTTGTTTTACGGTAATAACATCCATTATTCAGAGCACCCGAAATCCTTGTAAGCCTCTTCAAGATCACGGATAAAGGAGCGAAGAGTGCCGTTGATAAAGGAGGGCGCATTGTCGGTATCGTAGGCTTTTGCGAGTTCTACCGCTTCATTTACCGAAGCGTTTACCGGAATGTCGTCCATATACGCTATCTCATAAACGGCAAGGCGCAGTATGCAAAGGCTTACACGGGATATTCTCTCCATTTTCCAGCCCTTTAAATACGGCTTTATCATTTCGTCAATCTTATCCTTGTTTTCGCTTACGCCGTTTGTTACGGCAATTAAATATTCATCCGAATCAAGAGATCTTTCTTCGGTTTCCCTTGCGATTATATCGGAAACGGATATATCGCCGTTGAAAAAATATTCAAACAATATACAAAATGCTTCCTGCCGTGCTTTACGTCTGTCCATAAAAAGCAACACTCCCCCATTTTTTTATTATGATTATTTATGATTATACTATAAAAATGAAAAAAAATAAACCCCCAGTTACGAAAATAACGGGGGTTTATGAAATTTTATTCAGTTTTTATTCAGTTTTCGGGCTTCTGAAAATAGATACTGCCTACCGTAACGTTTACTGCGGCGATCTCAAGACCGGTGGAATCGGCAACGGCGCTGTAAACTGCCTTCTGCACATTGCGGCTTACATCGGCAATCGGATGGCCGTATTCAACCGTGATGCTTAAGTCAATGGTGATTTTGCCGTCATCCTCGGATACGGAAACATTTTTGCCTATGCCCTTTTTGGAAATGATATCCTTAAAATCGAGCGAGCCGGATTTGCTTCCGGAGGCAACTACGCCGTCAACCTCCGATGCGGTAATGGCAGCTATGGAAACGATGGCATCTTCGGAAATTTCTATATTTGCAAGTTCGTCATTGGTAAAGTACTTTCCCATGGATATTCTCCTCTTTTTGCATTTTATTTTTTCTTTATCCATATTATAGCACACTTTACTCCAAAAACAACTATTTACTTTCAATTATTTTAATATCGGCGGCACTTTTTTCACTTTCGGCAGATGCTATTTCCTTTATGGTTGCAACATCGGAGCTTTTAAGTCCGTTCGTCTGCACTATTACATTTACCGTATCATCGCCGATAACGGCAATACATTCGGCATAGCCTTTTGCCTTGACCAGATTTTCTATGCGTCCCTCCGCATCGGCCGCTTTGGATATGAATGTGAGCTTATCGGCGGCGTCTTCTCTTTCCTCATCCCCGGTCTTTTCCGACTCTATAACGCTTTTAAGTATGCTTATTGCCTCATCGCGCGAGGTCTGGCGGTTCATGCGCGCAGAGTCGAAATACTCGGTGGATGCGCTGACAAATTCCGCTTTGCCGAGTATCTTTTCGCTGTCTCCGGTGCTTTCTTCCTTTTGTGCCTGACGCTCATCCAGTACGGTATCGGCATCCTGCGTTTTGGATAAGCGCCAGTTTAAAAACAATGCGCCGCATATCACAACGCATATGCCGAAAATAACAAGCTGTTTTGTATATTTTTTCATATAGATCCCTCCGTTTATTTTATAAGTACATACACCTTATCAAGACCTACGCCCAATACGGTGGATGCGGTATTGCAGATATCAAGGCGAAGAGCGTTTGAATCGGTTCCTCTGCATATTACGGCAACGCCGCTTATCTCGGGATATATCTCCTTGACAACAACTGCCGTTTCGCCCCTTTCTTTATCCGCAACAACCGCTATATCGGCACGGCTGTTGCTGCTTTTCTTTTCATTGGAGTCGGTCGCATCGGATATCTGCGTATCCGATGCATATTTATATTCGATACCCGACTTAAGGGTTATCATTACATCGCATTCCTCCACTCCCTCTATACCGCCTATTATCTTTTCCATACGCGTTTCCAGATCGGATGCGTAGGCGGCGGCATCATACTCCGGCTTTGTGTCAACGGATTTACCTTTGGGCGTATAGATAACAAAAAGGAGTATCAGCATAAGTCCAAGGCCAATCGCGGGGACGGCATACTTTGAATCGGTAAGCTTTTTTATCCATCCCTTTTTCGGTTTTACGCTACCCATTATATTCATCATTCCCCACAGTTATAACCTCCGGCATTATGCCGAAGCGATGATTTACAACGCTTTTGAGAGCCGCGGTTTTCCCGTATGCGCTTCCCGGAAGCGATATGCATATATTTTCAATGATATATTTATCTTTTTCAAAGGTCAAAGCGATTTCGATATCCTGCGCGCCCAGCCCCGTTATTTCCTTAACACAGGCATTTATACTGCTCTTGATTTCGTTTTCCATTATCTTTTCCGTATAGTCTTCGGCAAAGGAGGCATCGTATTTCTCCGACCAATCAAAATTCAAATCCATGCCTTTCAATTTGCCGCCGAGGTTTTTAAGTGGAGATGCAAGACAAAGCAGAAGCACCGCCCCGGCAATAAGCCTGAATATCTTACCTTTGGAATCGGACGGGCCGAGCACCGAAATAATGCCGCAGAAAAGGGCCGCGCCTACAAGGGTGTATGTATAATCATAAAGCACGCTCATATCACGCCTCCGACAGCATTATGCCGATACCCGAAATAAACACAAAGCTTACGCATGCCATGACCGTCAAAAGGATTTCGTATGCGTTTGACATTATTTCGGTTATTTTTTCGGCACTTTGCGCTCCAAGCACTCCGCTTACCGTAAGTGATATCTGAATGCTCAGATAGTTTATTGCCGCTTTAAGCGCAGGAAGTGCCATAAAGTAAACAACGGCTATTATTGCAAATATCGCACCG
>JAZRWQ010000049.1:0-20180 GCA_045599805.1 Eubacteriales bacterium
GCGCGATTTCGTTTTCGTGGTGGATGGGAATATGGTCAACGCCGCCGGTGTGTATGTCAAAGCGCTCGCCGAGGAAGCGAAGTCCCATTGCCGAGCATTCGATGTGCCAGCCGGGATAGCCCATGCCCCAGGGAGAGGGCCACTGCATTATATGTTCCTTGGGTGCCTTTTTCCAAAGCGCAAAGTCGGCAGGATGACGCTTTTCATCGTTTACGTCAACTCTCGCACCGCTCATGAGGTCGTCAAGATTATTGCCGGAAAGTTTGCCGTAACCGTCGAATTTCTGAATGTCATAGTAGATGCCGTCGGAGGTTTCATAGCCGTAGCCCTTTTCGCACAGTCCCTCAACGAAGCTTATCATCTGTGGGATGTTGTCGGTTGCCTTGGTTATGATTTCGGGACGGGTGATGTTTAAACGGTCAATGTCCTTAAGAAATACTCCGGTGAAATACTCGGCGATTTCATAGGGGTCTTTTTTCATAAGACGTGCGCTTTTTGCCATCTTATCCTCGCCGTCATCGGCATCGCTTGTTAAGTGGCCTACGTCGGTTATGTTCATAACGTGCTTTAAATTATAGCCGTTTCTTTTAAGTACACGGCGCAGCTCATCCATAAAGATGTAGGTGCGCAGGTTGCCTATATGCGCATACTGATAAACAGTAGGACCGCAGGAGTAAATGCCGACATATTCTTTGTTCAGCGGCTGCAGATCTTCCTTTTTTCTTGATAAGGTGTTGTAGATTTTCATTTATCTTCATCCTCCAATTTCTTGTCGATTTTATTGATTCTTGTTTCGATGCGGCAAAGCTGCTGTGCGATCGGGTCGGGGATATGTACCTGGTCAAGTATCGGATCAACACGCATACCCTCTCTGCGAACAATTCTTGCCGGAGAGCCAACGGCGGTGGAGTTTGGCGGAATCTCCTGCAGAACCACCGAGTTTGCGGCGATTTTCGAGTTGTCGCCGACCGTGAACGGACCGAGTATTTTTGCGCCTGCGCCTACCATAACGTTTTTGCCTAAGGTCGGGTGGCGCTTGCCCTTATCCTTGCCGGTACCGCCCAGGGTAACGCCCTGATATATTACGCAGCCGTCGCCAACCTCGGCGGTCTCGCCGATAACAACGCCCATACCGTGGTCTATAAGCACGCCTCTGCCTATTTTTGCCGCCGGATGTATCTCAATGCCCGTGCGATGACGGGATGCCTGCGAAACCCAGCGTGCAAGAAAATAAAATTTATGGTTGTGCAGCCAGTATGCCACTCTGTGTGAGCGAATCGCCTTGTAGCCCGAATATAGGAAGAAAACCTCAAATCCGTTGCGCGCGGCAGGGTCGTGCTCAAGTATGGCATTTATATCCTGCTTCATCTTTTCAAACATATTTTGCTCCTTAAATATAAAAAACTCCGCAATTATTTCTAATTGCGGAGGCGTTTTTACGCGGTCCCACTCCGGTTTATAACTTTAAATATCTTTAACGCAGACACTACGCACGGCATTACCCGTGAATCCCTTTCGGGGCGGCCGCACTTTTCGCCCTGCTTTATAAGTCCGCTTTCAGCCGCGGCGGACACTCTCTGAATAAAAAGCATACGGGTTACTTTTTGCCGCACTTTTATAATTTATTTTTTTATAAGCTTTACATAGTCCGCAAGATAAATACATCCGGAAAGTATCGTCATGACAACGGCGATGCTGAGGAGTATCTGCGGAATTATTATAAGCTTTGTTTCTATAAACAGAAAATATCCGATAAGCGCCGTCATCTGGAAAAGGGTTTTAAGCTTGCCGTAAATATTCGCGGCAACAACGATGCCCTTCTGCGCCGATAACATTCTGACCGTGCTTACCACAAATTCTCTGAACAGGGTAACGGCAACGGCAATGAGCATAAACGGAAAGGTCTTGTCAACGCCGACGTATATAAAGCCCAGCATCGCAAAGAATGTAAGCACCTTATCGGCTATCGGGTCTACGAATTTTCCGAAATCGGAAACGAGGTTATATCTTCTTGCTATCTTGCCGTCAAGCATATCGGTAAGACAGCCGATGCCGAAGATGATTCCGGGAAGAAGAATGAATAAAAGTCGGTTCTCTTTTGGATCGATAAGCAGCATGAGGGTGAGTACCGCGATGGCGGCAAACATGCGGAATACCGAAAGTATATTTGGTACGTTTTTCATATCATTTCACCTGTAAGGTCATAATCCAAGCATCCGGTTATCATAACGTCAATGAATTCTCCGGGCTGTATATCGCGGTAGGCGGTAAAGTAAACCTTGCCGTCCACGTCCGGCGCATCCATGTAGCTGCGCCCGATATAGCATTCGCTCTCTTCGTCATATCCTTCGGTAAGCACCTTAAAGGTACAGCCCGTTTTAGATTTCAGAATGCCTTGAGAAATCGGATTTTGTATTTCCATAAGCACTTCGGCGCGGCGGTTTTTGATTTCATCGTCCAGCTGGTCTTCAAATTCATAAGCCGGTGTGTCTTCCTCGGGAGAGTAGGCGAATGCGCCCAGTCTTTCAAATTTAACTTCCTTTAAAAAATCGCAAAGGGATTCGAAATCCTTCTCATCCTCTCCCGGAAAACCGGCGATGACCGTGCTTCTTAAGGCTATGCCCGGCATCATGTCCCTTATCCTTTTGATAAGCGACGTAAGATCCTCTCTGTTTCCGGGGCGGTGCATTTTTTTAAGTATCTTCCCTTCGCAGTGCTGTATGGGCATATCTATGTATTTAACTATTTTATCATTTGAACGCATAAATTGCAATAGTTTACCGTCTATCTTATCCGGATAAAGATACAAAAGTCTTATCCATTCTATGCCTTTGATTTCACACAGCTTTTCCAAAAGCTCGGTAAGGCACCTTTTGCCGTATAAATCAATGCCGTAATTTGTCGGGTCCTGCGCCACAACGCATAATTCCTTAACACCGTTTTCGGCAAGACTTTCCGCTTGATTTACAAGCATTTCAACTGGGATAGAACGGAAGCCGCCGCGTATTATCGGTATCGCACAGTAGGAGCAGCGGTTGTCACAGCCCTCGGCTATCTTAAGATAGGCGGTGTAGGGCGGGGTGGACAGCACTCTGTCATCGAAAAACGGCTCGTCATTTTTCCCGTCATACTTTTCGTAAGGTTTATTTTCGTACGCGCATATAGCGGCGTTTATTATTTCCTTTTCGGAGGTCGTGCCTAAAAACGCATCCACCTCGGGAAACTGTTCACGCATGCTGTCGCGGTAGCGCTGGGAAAGACAGCCGCATACGACTATACCCTTTATTGTGCCTTCGTTTTTAAGGTCAATTACGTCAAGTATGGTGTCAATGGCTTCTTCCTTTGCCGGGTTGATAAATCCGCAGGTGTTTATTATAACAATGTCGGATTCGGTTATTTCTCCGCACAGGGTAAATCCTTTTTTTGCGAGAAGTCCCAGCATCGTTTCGCTGTCAACTAAATTTTTAGAGCATCCGAGTGATATTATCGAAACCTTGACTGCCATTACTATTCTCCGTCGTCTATCTCCATATCGGTATATTTCATTATGGAGCTTTTTATCTCTCCGTATGAAAAGCCCTTTCTTAAAAGCTTCTGATACAGCCTTGAAACCGATTTTCTGTCATCAAAATCGGTTTTCGATGCGTTTATCAGCGAAACTATCTCATCGGTACTGTCGTGCGATAATTCGTTTAAAGCATCATTTATCATGTCCTTTTCAAAGCCCTTCTGCAAAAGGTAGGTCATAACGCGCTGTCTGCCGTACTTCTTGTCGGTAAGCAGGTGATTTATTATGTCGGGCAGTATTTCCGCATCGTTAATAAATCCCAGCTGTTCGCAGTATTTGCAGGCGTAATCGGCATAAAAATCCTCGATGCCCTTTTGTTTAAGCTTTAAAAAAAGTCCTTTTTTCGAGCAGGCAGCCCTCGATAATATGTCGAGGGCGCGCTCCTTTGCGTATAGTTTATTTTGCTCGTCTTTTGCGCGGATAAGCGTATCTTCGCTTATTTGTGCGCCTGCCGTTATCGAGTATTTGTAAATTATCTCGTCATAGGCGCTGAAAGCAAATTCGTTATCCGTAAAGATATATTTTGTATTTCGTTTTCCGGGCTTTATTTCGGTAACCGTCATTATTCGAAATCATCCGCCGAAACGATAACGTCGGGCTTCTTAACCGGCGATGCGGAGGGAGCCTTCTTTTCGGGAGCCCTAAGAGCTACCTTTTCGGTAGGCTGAGGCTCGGGAACGTCCATCTTGGAGGAAGCGGCAACGGTGTCCGCGATGATGCCTGCGATCTCTTCAGCCAATGCGGGATCGTTTTTAAGCACTTCCTTGACGTTGTCTCTGCCCTGACCGAGGCGTTCTCCGCCGTAGCTGAACCATGCGCCGCTCTTTTCGATGATATTGTATTTAACGCCAAGGTCAACGATTTCACCTTCGCGCGAAATGCCGGTGCCGTACATGATATCGAATTCGGCTTCCTTGAAGGGAGGTGCGACCTTGTTTTTAACCACCTTAACTCTGGTGCGGTTGCCTATGACCTCGCCGGTGACCTTAAGGGATTCTATTCTGCGAACGTCAAGACGTATGGATGAATAGAATTTAAGCGCTCTGCCGCCGGTGGTAACTTCGGGATTGCCGAACATAACGCCTACCTTCTCACGAAGCTGGTTGATAAAGATGGCGATGCAGTTGGTCTTGGAAATGGCGCCGGCAAGCTTTCTTAATGCCTGCGACATAAGTCTTGCGTGAAGTCCCACGTGGGAGTCGCCCATATCGCCCTCGATCTCGGCCTTGGGAACAAGGGCTGCTACCGAGTCGACAACGATGATGTCAACAGCGCCCGAGCGAACGAGAGCGTCGGCAATTTCAAGTGCCTGCTCACCGGTATCCGGCTGAGAAACAAGAAGATCGTTTATTTTTACGCCGAGGTGGGATGCGTATGTAGGGTCAAGCGCGTGTTCCGCATCAATGAATGCGGCTGTGCCGCCGTTTTTCTGCACCTGCGCTACCGCATGGAGAGCAACGGTGGTTTTACCGGAGGATTCGGGACCGGATATCTCAACGATTCTGCCCTTGGGATATCCGCCGATACCCATTGCGATGTCGAGGGAAAGCGAGCCGGAGGATACGTGGTCTATCTGCATATTGGCGCTGTCGCCCAGTCTCATAACCGAGCCCTTGCCAAACTGCTTTTCTATCTGCGAAAGTGCTTCGTTAAGTGCTTTTTCTCTGTTGTTGTCAGCCATTTTTGTACACCTCATTTTTATTTTGTATCTGTATTATATATCTTTTAATATTATTTACAAGCTTTTTATGTACCCAAATCGTCCCATTATTTCCTTTTGGGGATAAATTCGGTATTCTCTCCGTTTTTCAGTACGCGCACCTTGTGATTGCATAGTGTCATCATCGGGATATCTCTGTCGGAATCGGAAAAGCCTATTGACGAATCAAAGTCATATTCAATGCCGTTTTCGTTAAGATACTCGTTTATATATTCAAGCTTATTGTCCTTTGCGCAGTTTTTGCCTATGACCTTATGCCCGTAAAGGCCGTTTACATTTTCCGTTTTTGTGCCTATTACCTTATCGGCATACCCGCGTTCCTGCCACAGCCGCATATAGGCATAGGGGGAGGCGGTAGCCATTATGATGAAATATCCTTCATCCTTAAGCTGCAACAGCTGCTGAAAGGTTTTTTCTTTGCGTTTGCCAAGTATATATCCGTCAAAGAACAGGTCGTAATCTTCATCGGTAAATCTGTCAAGAGGCAGATAGAAAACCTCTTTCATTTTCTCAATGGATATTAACTTTAAAACGTATCCGAGACATATAAAGGGGATAAGTGGTGCCCGCAACAGATACACCGGCCATTTACGGCAGCCGTATCCGTACAGGGAAAATAAACTGTCGCCGTATATCAGCGTATTGTCTATATCAAAAAAAGCAATTTTGCGTTTCATAAATACCTCTGATGCAATATTTATAATATAATATCATATTTTATTTCTTTTTGCAATTATACATTGCTTTATTTCGGCGAAAAAATATATAAAAACCGGCAGTATCAGAAAAAGCACGGGGTATATTGCCCGTTCGCATATCGGGTTTATTTTGTCAAAGGGGATTATGAATGCGCCCAGAGAGACTGAAAAGGCGAAAATTATTGATGAGCCCCATCCTTTCGTCTTTACAAATGAGGTAAAAAATATGCCTGCCGCGCCCGTTTTAACGATGTGACATATTATGAATACGACAAATCCGGCTATCTCTATCCTTTCGAAAAACCGCGAAATATGCACGGCAGACAGCGCCATGTACGACGGGAATCGCATCATTTCCACGGTGGGATACCCCAGTATCATAACGGTAAGGATGAATGCCGCTGAAAGTATGAGAGCGGATAGGGCAGTCGGTATCATCAGCGTACGTTTTCTAAGCCCCTCACAGCTTTTGAAAAAGGGGAAAAGCAGAAAAAGAGTTCCGTATGGCATAAGGCAAAAATCAAGCGCCCCGAGCATGAAATCATCCGCTCCGTTTTTGAATAACGGCAGGGGCGAATAGGAAATGCCGAATGCGCCCACGGCAAATATGACCAGAAGAAGTATGCCTATTACGGGGAATATAAGCTGAATAAATCTGCCGATACCGGCGGCAGTTTGTTTTGAAAAATATATCACAACAAGGGTTATCATTATCGTGAACGGCAAAAGTATATCGGTGTCAAGAGAGAAGACGCGCACGAAATCCAGCATGTATTTTATATATCCTGCGCCGGTAAACAGTGCCGCAATCGAATATACCGTCATTATGATAAATGCCGCTGTTTTGCCTAATGCTTTTGAAAGTATCTCATAAAGCCCCATCTCAGGGAAAAGCACGGTAAGCCGGTAAATCATAAAGCAGTTCAATATGCCGGATAATCCGCCGATAATTACGGCAATAAAGCTGTCGCTTTTAGCATATTCGTTATAGCCCTGCATGAGGCAGTTGGAAATAAGAAATATAAAAACAAGCAGCATAAGCTGTCGGGAGGTTATCTTTTCCTTCATCATTTCTCCTGTCCGCTGTCTTTGAAGATCACTTTGAATATCGCCGCGGTATCCGTATCCTGCGGCGCGTTTTCGCTCAAAAGCGTGTTTTTAAGTCCGGGAAAGTTCCGCGGCAGCTTATTGAATCCGTCATAGCAGGACTTTTCCAGAAGCAGCGCGGCATCCTTTTTTGAAAGTCCGTTTGCCTTTTGCATACTCACCTTTATATCTACATGGTAAGTCAGTTTATCCGTGTATTTTACGGTGCGTTTTGTTTTCAGAATACCTGCACTTACGCCGCCGCCTTCTATTATGCCTGACTTGACTCTGCCGTTTATAAGGTTAAGAGCAAAACAGGCGGAGCTGTCTATATTCAAAGTATCAAGGTTTTCGTAAACTATTATTCCGCCTTCGGTTTTGGGCTCATCATTAAAAACCATATAGGGAAAAACGGTTACGCCCTCGGCGCCGTGCAAACCGTTGTACGCCATATATGTCGGTGTTTTTACGGTAAGTCCGCAATCGGAAGCGGTGCTTATTTCATTTTCTATCATATCGGAAATAAAGGGATGCCCGTCGGTATCCGAAAAAAGGATGTCGGCGGCGTTTACGTCGGTTACGGCTATCGGCAAAGCGATGCGCGACTGCTTGCTTTGCATTATGCGTTCCAAAACGTTTTCAAGCTCGGTTTTCAAAGCATCCTTTGAGATCAGCATGAATTTAAGATGCTCCCAGTAAAGGGGCTTTCCGGTTAGAGTTACCATATTGGCTATCGCTTCCGATAAATCTTTTCCGAAGCTCGTGTAGGCTTTGCCTTTAGCGGCATTGAATGAAGCATCCACCGTTTCTACCGTCAGCGCCGTTTTCCCGTCTAAAATGTCAACCCCCGCGCCCACCGCCACGGCAACGCTTTCAACCTCTTTGCCGGGAGCGCACCCCGAAAGAAGAACAAGCGTCAAAGTCAGCGCAAAAAGGCGTTTTATCATTTCGTTCTCCTTACAAAAATATTGCGGTAGCTTAACATTTTCCAGGGCGCACGTATAAGTGTGTCACGGGACTGCATAAGGCTTAAGGGGGAAAGATCCATAGTGTACGGTACGCCGAAACTCTTTAATGTGCTGAGATACAAAAGCATCAGTACAGTACCGAAAATATAGCCGTAAAGGCCAAGCAGGGCGCTCAGTATCAAAAGCATATACCGGCATATCAGACTTGCCGAGCGCATACTGCTGTTTATCAGTCCGGTAATGCCGGTTGCCGCCGTAATTATTACAAGCGGCGCGCTTATAAACCTTGCCGAAACGGCGCTCTCTCCGAGTATCAGTGCACCAACGATGCTCAGCGACTGCCCGAGCGAGGAAGAAACGTGCGCGCTTGCGTCCTGAAGCAAATCAAACGCCGCAAGCAGTATCACCGTTTCCAGAAGCAAAGGAAACGGTACGCCATATCGCGCGTTTATTATACTTACGAGCAAATCTGTGGGCAGCAGCGCCCGGTGATAGGTCAGTATTCCCACGTACAGCCCGGGTATGCTCACCGTTAAAAAGAAGCATACTATACGGATAAGGCGGCTGGCCGAGCTGTAATGAAAGTTAAGATAATAGTCATCCGCCGTTTGAAAAAACTCGGCAAGCACCGCGGGCGCGGTGATCACGGCGCAGGAGCCGTCAAGTATCACGGCAACGCGCCCTTCCAGAAGTCCTGCCGCCGCAACGTCAGGGCGTTCGGTTTGTCCCACCGTCTGAAAAACCGAAAATGGTGAATCCTTTATCGCCTCCGCAAGCGCGTTAATATTCGGTATTTCCTTTTTCGACACCTTGTAAAGTCTGTCCCGTATCCTTAAAAGCAGCTCTTCTTTCACAACACCGTCGATGTAGCATAATGCGGCGCTTAACGGCGCTTTTGTGCCAAGGCGGTAGCTTTCGAATTTCAGCTTATCCGACTTTATCCTGCGGCGCAGTAATGTCATGTTGTGAAGAATCGGCTCAACGAATCCCTCGTGGCAGCCGATGCTTACCCCTTCTCCCGACGGCTCCTCAATCCCTCTTTTCATGTAGCCCTTTGCCGATATGACGGCACAGCGGCTGTCACCCTCGATAAGAAGCACGCCGTCGCCCGACATAAGGGCGAAAATTATTTTATCAAGGCTGTATTCGATATCCACCTGCGCGGCCTCAATGTGTCCGGTTATCAGTTTTTCAAGCGCCTTGTTTTTCGATGGGAGGGATGCCGAAAGAATATTTTTCACTACAAAGCGGCTGAGATATGCGCTGTCAACCGCCCCGTCGCAGAAGATAAGGGCGCACTCCACGCGGTTTGGCGGCATCGTTGTCATACGCCGTACGGTAAAGGCGGCATCCTTTTGCATCCGTCCTTTTATAAGCAAAAGATTTTTTTCCATATCTTCGGTAAGCATTCTTATCCCCGTTTCCGTTTTTATATAGTTTGCGCAGAATATATACCGATAATACTGCACTGAAAACAAAAAAAACGGGTAGGATACCGGATCGTTTTTCAAATATTACAGGGTAAAATATATATGCCGTGACAAAAGAAACACATCCCGTGACAAGCTTTGCGGGAATGTATTTTTTTACGGATATTTTGTGGTCGTTACAAATATTCATCGTCTGCAGAAGAACGCATATCCCGCCGAACGAAACCGAAAACGCCATAAGCGCCACATTGATTCTCGATGCTTTTGTGAATCCAAGTACTCCGCCGGTCAGCTCCGCCAGGCTCATTATAAAGGCTAAAGCAGTATTCCCCAAAGGCAGGCGCGAAACAAATACCGTAAAAAGTGAAGAAAAAAGAAGAAAAGCGGTAAGGTCAAGGCAGGCGTGCATGCTTCCGGTAACGGCGCCTGTAAGCGAGCGCACTATGCCGGTCGATGCCGGTGCAATACCCGTTTTCCGGTATCCGTTTTGCCTAAAACAGAAAACATATCCCACCGCAGATGCCGATAAAATTTGGATAATGAATAAAAAAATGCCCGTCTTTGCGCCGTAAGCCATCCCTAATGTGCCTATTAAAAAGGCAGGCGAGCAGTTGTTGCAAAAGGTAAGAAGCCGCTGCGCCTCGTTCTTTGTTATTTTGCCGTCCGCGTATAATTCGCAGGCGGTTTTGGCGCCTATCGGGAACCCCGAAATACATCCCCAGAAGAAAGCGCAAAAAGCGCTGTCGGGCAGTCCGTACGGCTTTATAAGCGGGGAACATATTTTTAAAAGAGGATCCGCAATCCCCGAGCGGTTGGCGAAGGACGATAAAGTCATCATGAGAAAAAGCGACGGGATAAGCCGTTTTACGGACAGCAAAAGGGCATCGTAAACGGCTTTTGAAAAATCCCCGGGGGCATATATCACGGCGAATACCGTAAAAATAAATACAGCCAAAGCAATGTATCGCGCAAGTTTTTTCATCATATCACCTCTCTTAATATTAAGCGTCTGTTATGAAGGTTATTACTTAAAGATAAACGGCATAAAATTAAGCGGGGTGAAAAAAATGATATATGATGCGCATATAGAAATGTTCGGCAGCCGTCAGATACTTATAGAGGGCTGCAGGGGACTTTTGGAATACAGAGAAAATATAATAAGGGTGGCGCTTTATAAAAAAACTCTTACCGTTACGGGCACAAATCTGCATCTTGAAAATATGACAGAGGACAGCATAACAGTATGCGGCACAATAGACGGTACGATATTTGAATAAAGGAGAAAACTATGCTTTTCCGATATATTTACGGTTACAGCCTTTGCAGGCTCACGGGCGATTTGCCGGAAAAATTTATAAATATTTTAAGCAAAAAGCATCTTTCGGTGTGGGATCTTACGGCGTCTTCCGATACGGAGTTTACCTTTTGCATCCGCTATTTCGAACGAAAAAAAGCCCTGAACGCCGCAATGGAATACGGGTATGGGCTTAACGTGGAAAAATCCTTCGGGTTGCCCGTCTTTTTATTAAAAAACCGATTAAGATGCGGGCTCATTATCGGCGCAGTCATTTTCGCGGTTTTGATATTCTTGATGAAAAGCTGTGTCTGGAGCATCGAAATAGAGGGAAACCATTCATTATCGGACGAGCAGATTTTAAATGCGCTTAGTGATGCGGGCCTTACCGAGGGCAGCTTTAAATCATCTCTTAATTTAAGAAACATACGCCAAAAGCTGCGCTTGAAGCTTCCCGGCGTATCGTATGTTGAATTGAATTTAGACGGAAGCAAGGCGAAAGTGAGCATCATTGAAGCAAAAGAAAGTAAAACGGAAGAGAAATACCCATGTAATCTTATCGCGGGTTATGACGGCGTTATAAGGCGTGTGGAGATAACCTGCGGCGAGGGCGCCGTCAAGGTCGGAGATATGGTGAAAAAAGGTCAGCTTCTTGCCTCCGGAATTGCCGACAGTCCGGTTAAGGGATTCTTCCTTTTGCCTGCAAATGGCAGAGTTCTCGCCGCGCACACCGAAAAACTTGAAGCGTTTATCCCGTTTGAGGAGGAGTATTTTAAGCGTACCGGTGAATTTTACGAAAAATATCGCCTTAAACTTTTTAATTTTTACATTAAATTGTATATTGGTACTGGTAAAGAGTACCCCATTTATGATAAAATATATAATTATAAAGAGCTTACCGTCTTTGGGGACACTTTGCCGATAGGTCTTGAAAAGATAACCCTTTACGAAAAGGTGAAGGAGCATAAAACTCTTTCCGAAAGCGAGGCGCTTAACGCGGCGCATCTTTTGCTCGATGGCATGGAGTCGGAGCGATTCGGCGATGCGGTCGTTGAGTCAAAACGCCTGAGTGAAACCGTTACCGATAAGGGCGTGTATATCAGGGGCTATTACACCGTAACCGAAGATATAGCGGTAAGACAGAAGATAGAAACCGACTGAAAGGAAGTTTAAAGCTTGGAACAAACCATTAAAATGGATTCGTCCGCGGCAGCCGAAATTTTCGGTATGCTGGATTTTAACGTGAGGAAAATAGAAAAGGAATTCGGCGTTACCATACTCAACCGTGATGAGGGTATAAAGATAACGGGTAGTGAAGCCTCCGTTGCGCTCGCTTCACGCACGATAACCTCCCTTGCCTCCCTTGTGGCGCACGGTGAGCAGATAACCGAGCAGAGCCTTAATTATATAATCTCCTCGGTAATGGACGGCGGCGACACAAGCTTTAAATATATGGATTCCGACTGTATCCTCGTAACCTCAAAGGGTAAGCCCTTAAAGCCCAAAACCGAGGGACAGCGCGAATATATCGAGGCGATAAGAAAAAATATCGTAACCATCGCCATAGGCCCTGCCGGCACCGGCAAAACATATCTTGCCGTTGCGCTTGCGGTAAAGGCACTCAAAAACAAAGAGGTAAGCAAAATAGTAATCACCCGTCCGGCGGTAGAGGCGGGCGAAAAGCTGGGCTTTTTGCCGGGCGATCTGCAGGAGAAGGTCGATCCGTATCTTCGTCCTCTGAACGATGCATTGCAGGATATGCTCGGGCAGGAAAGCTATCAGCGCTATCAGGAGCGCGGAGATATCGAGGTGGCGCCGCTTGCCTATATGCGCGGCAGAACGCTTGACGATTCGTTTATAATTCTGGACGAGGCGCAGAACACCACGCCCGAGCAGATGAAGATGTTCGTTACCCGCTTCGGTTTTTCAAGCAAGGTGGTAATCACCGGCGACATAACGCAGACTGACCTGCCCGTTTATACCCGTTCGGGCCTTAAAGAGGCGGTAAAGGTGCTCGACGGCATAGAGGGAATAACGGTAAAATACCTTACGGCGAAGGATGTTGTACGTCATCCGCTCGTACAGAAAATAATAGATGCTTACGATAAATTCGAAAGAGCAAGACAGCTTAAAGAGGAGAGAAAAAAGAAATGAGAGTAATAGTTGATTTTTGCGACGATCAGGAATATAAGCCGATAAGCGAAGAACAGATGAAGCTTCTTCAGCGGGTAGTGGAATACGGGCTTGAATTTGAAAAGTACGACAGAAGCTGCACCGTGGGTGTAAGCTTTGTGGAAGAGGACAAGATAAGACAGCTCAATAAGGAATTCCGCGATATCGACAGAGTGACCGATGTTTTGTCCTTCCCGGACGGTACTGTTAATCCCGAGGACGGCGAAATAATGCTGGGCGATGTTATCATCTGCGTGAAGCGCGCCTGCGAGCAGGCAGAAGAATACGGACATTCTCTTGACAGGGAGTTATCTTTTCTTACCGCCCATTCGCTTTTGCATCTTTTGGGATACGACCATGAAACGGGGCAGGACGATGAAAAGATAATGTTCGGCAAGCAAAAACAGATACTCGATGATCTGGAAATCGTAAGATAAGGACAGCGATATGGAAATAAAATACTCCGGCTTTATATCAATAGCAGGCCGACCTAACGTCGGCAAATCCACTCTTCTTAACGCAATAATAGGCGAAAAGATTGCGATAGTATCGCCCAAGCCGCAAACAACGCGCAACAGGATAATCGGTATAAAAAACGTTGACGATAAGCAGATGGTGTTTATCGACACACCCGGTTTACATAAGCCGCAGAATGCTTTAGGCGACTTCATGATGAAGACCGCCAACGAAAATATACGTGATACAGATATCGTTATTCTTGTCGTAGAGCCTAAAGATACCATCGCTCCCATCGAGCAGAAGGTTATTGACGGGATAAAGGCCATGGGGCAAAACAGTATACTTGTTATCAACAAGGTGGATACCGTAAAGGACAAGCCGCTTATAATGAAAACGATAAGTGTCTTTTCCAAGGCGCACGATTTTGATGCCGTAGTGCCTTTGTCCGCATCAAGAAACAAGGGCGTTGACATCCTGGAAAGCGAGCTTTTAAAGCTTATTCCCGAAGGCGTGCAGTATTATCCCGACGATATGGTATCCGATCAGCCTGCAAGGGTAAGAGTAGCCGAGATAATAAGGGAAAAGATGCTGTATCTTTTATCGGATGAAATACCCCACGGCATCGCCATCGACGTTACGCGCTACCATGAGCGCGAGGATAAGGATATCTGCGATATTTCGGTGGATATCATATGTGAGCGCAACAGCCACAAGTCCATAGTAATCGGCAAGGACGGCTCAATGCTCAAAAAAATAGCAACCGAGGCGCGCATAGACATTGAAGACATGCTTGGCTCAAAGATAAACCTCAAGTGCTGGGTGCGCGTAAAGGAATCATGGAGAGAGAATAAATATCTTATGAAAAATTATGGCTTTGATTCCGAAGACTGACAAATACGGAATATATTGCAGAGTGTAGTTTTTTATTAAACGCATATTATGTAAGTGGAGGTATCGTTATGGATTCCGAAGCTTACAGAAAAATATTTTTAGTTACCGGCTCTATTGACGCCTACAATTCATACACGGCGGCAAAAGCCATGGAAAATACTACGGAAAGGAAAGAAAACGATGCAGCTGAGTGTGGACGGGATAGTGCTGAAAAGCACTGAATACGGCAAAAACTCCCGCGTGCTTACCGTGCTTTCTGCGCAGAAAGGGAAAATAAGCGTGATAGCGCGCGGCTGTGTTTCCCTTAAAAGCTCCATCCATGCCGCATCAAATATCTTTGCCTATTCGCAGATGCAGCTTTTTCAGAACGGCGGCAGGTATTATCTTGACAGCGCCGATATAAAAGAGCTGTTTTTTAATCTCCATTCGGATATTGAGAAGTATTCGCTTTCGCAGTATCTTTTGGAGATATGTACATACGTTTCGCAGGAGGAGTCGGACGAAACCGAGCTTATGAGGCTTTTGCTCAACACACTTTTCCGCCTTTGCTCATCTCAGGATATCGCGCTTATAAAGGCGGTATTTGAAATAAAGCTCTGCCAGATACTCGGCTTTATGCCGGATATCGAATGCTGTTCAGCCTGCGGCAAAGCGGGCGGCGGATTTATACATCTTGACGATGCCTACCTTGTCTGCGCCGACTGTATATCCGATAAAAGCGGCTTTGTTTTTGTGAACGACTATGCCGCCGCGGCAATGAGAAGGGTGTTTTCTCTGCCGGTAAACAGAATATTTTCTTTTGAGCTGATCGGTGAAAGTCTTGTACAGTTTACCGATTTTTCCGAAAGGTATTTTGAGGCGCAAACCGGCATCAAAGCCAAAAGCCTTGAATTTTACAAAGGCTTACAGAGGAAAGATACATGAATCAGAAAAGTTTAAAGCTAATAGAATTTGATAAAATACTGTCCCTTTTAAGTGAGCAGTCGGACAGCGAGGCAGGTAAGTCCGCCTGCCTTGAAACAGAGCCGTTTACAGATAAAGAGGACATAGAAAGCGAACTTGAAAAGACGGGCGCTGCGCTGCGCCTTATAAACGCAAAGGGTTACTTCTCCATGCGTGCGCTTAAATCCATGGACGAGGTATTCAGCCGAATAAAGGTGGAAGCGCCTCTTAACGTAAACGAGCTTCTGCTTTGCGGCGATCTGTTCAACCTCGCAAGACGTCTTAAGGAATACCGCGGCCGGAGTGAGGAATATGCCTCTCCCATGGATGCGGATATTGAATATCTTTTTGCGAATAAGCATCTTGAAGAAAAGATTTATAACGCCATATCCCACGAGGGCGAGGTGCTTGACGGCGCAAGCGAGGAGCTTGCGAGAATCCGCCGCTCCATTTCCAATGCGCAGAACAAGGTAAGAGAAAGCTTAAATAAGCTTATCCATTCGCAAAAATACGCGCAAAGTCTGCAGGAGCCGGTGATAACCCAGCGAGGCGGCAGATTCGTTGTCCCGGTAAAAGCCGAGTATAAAAGCGAAATAAACGGCATGGTGCACGACGTATCGTCCACCGGCGCAACGCTGTTTATCGAGCCTGCCGCAGTAGTTGAGGCGAATAACGAGATACGCATTCTGGAGGGCAAAGAGCGCAAGGAGATAGAGCGCATTTTGTATGAGCTTTCCGCCGACATATTTTCCTACGGCGAAGCCCTTGCGGATAACTACCGCATCTGCGTAAAGCTCGATACGGTATTTGCCAAGGCAAAGCTTGCGATAGAGATGCGCGCGACCGTTCCCAATATAAACGAAAACGGGATCCTTGATTTGAAAAAGGCAAGGCATCCGCTGCTCAGTAGAGATACCGTTGTGCCGGTAAGTATCAGTATGGCGAAAAACTGCGATACCATAGTTATAACCGGCCCGAATACCGGCGGAAAAACGGTTACTTTAAAGATAGTCGGCCTTATGTGCGCCATGGCGCAGTCGGGTATGTTCATCCCCTGCGAGGATGACAGCGCACTTCCTGTTTTTGAAAATATCCTTGCCGATTTAGGCGATGAGCAGTCCATCGAGCAGTCGCTTTCCACCTTCTCGTCCCATATGGTGAATATCATAGAGATAACCGAAGCGGTGGACGACAAATCGCTCTGTCTGTTCGATGAGCTTGGCGCAGGTACCGATCCCGTAGAGGGCGCGGCGCTGTCTGTTGCCATCCTTGAATACATACGCAAGTCGGGTGCCAAAACGGTATGCACGACACATTATCCCGAGCTTAAGATATACGCCCTCGAAACAAAGGGCGTTGTAAACGCATCCTGCGAATTTGACGTAGCGACTCTTCGCCCGACTTATCGTCTTATTTTGGGTACGCCGGGCCGTTCCAATGCATTTGCGATTTCCGAAAGACTCGGTCTTTCGAAGTATATAATAGAGGATGCCGCCTCCCGTCTGTCGAGCGAGTCGGTAGCCTTTGAAGAGGTGCTCCAAAAGATAGAGTACAGCCGCCAGGAAAGCGAAAAGGCGCTTATTAAGGCGAAAGCGGATATGGAAGAGGCGCACGCCATAAATAAAAAAGCCCTCGAAAAACGTGAGGG
Organism: Eubacteriales bacterium; assembly: GCA_045599805.1. Taxonomy (GTDB): domain Bacteria; phylum Bacillota; class Clostridia; order Oscillospirales; family UMGS1783; genus JAZRWQ01. Next base: position 16,877 of record JAZRWQ010000049.1, read on the forward strand.
ACTTGAAAAGGAAATGCAGAAAAACTACGAGCGCTCCAAGGCGGAGGCAAAGCGCACCGTTGAAATAGCGAAAACCAGGGTAAACGATATTTTAAATGAGCTCGATGAGCTTATAAAGCAGAAAGAACGTGCCGATTTCAAGGAAAAGGTGGGCGATTTCCGCCGAAAGGCGAAGGGTGCGTTCAAGGAGCTGGACGACGAAATAGATCCCGTAACCGACGTTAAGATAGAATACGAGCTACCGCGTGCGCTCGTTATCGGCGACAGCGTTGAGGTAGTGGGCATCGCAAGAAACGCCGTTGTAAAATCACTGCCGGATAAAAACGGCAGACTTACCGTTACCGCCGGAGTTATGAGTATGCAGGTAAACGTAAGCGATCTTCGCCTTATCAAAAAGCCCGCGCCCGAAAAGAAAAAGAAATACGGCAGTATCGGTGCCGCCGCCGGCATAAAGAAGCAGGCAAAGACTGAGCTCAACATAATAGGGCTCAACACCATGGAGATGGAGCCCGAGCTTGAAAAGTTTATCGACGATGCCTATCTTGCCGGGCTTACCACCGTTACCGTAGTGCACGGCAAGGGTACCGGGGTTCTCAGGCAAGCGGTTGCCGATTACCTCAAAGGTCATCCGCACGTTGCATCCTACCGCGCCGGACGTTACGGCGAGGGGGAAACGGGAGTTACCGTAGTTGAAATAAAACAATAAAAAAAAGGCTGAATTTCAAATTCAGCCTTTTATTTTTTCGGAATTATACTTTCAAAATAGTTATATAACTCTTCCGGCGAGCCTTTGACGAACGAATCCTTCGGAAGCCGGAAAACCATGTCGCCGTTTTTCCACAGACAAACGGTTTTATCATCCTGCGTTACGTTTATTATGTCGGAATATTTGAAGTGGCTTGTGGAGTTTGCGTCCTTAATTGTTATCTTGTTATCTTCAAAAACATAACTGCGAATCCATTTGTCGGTATTCTGTGCACTGCGCATCTTTTTGTAGTACTTCTTGCTTACTGCCTCGGTGCGCCAGAAAAGGCGATAAACAAAAACACAGCCAAATAAAAATCCGAGCGCGGTAAGCCAGTAGTCTTTCGTATAAGCGCTGAATCCGATTATCGCAAGCACTATAAGTATCGCAATTATCTGCGTGATATTCCATTTACGTCTGCTCTTTTTTGCAGCAGGGGCTACCGGTTTCAAGCACCATTCGGTGTATAAATCCTGCGTAAGCTCAAATGTTACTTCTGTCTTTTCCATGTCGCCGCCTCCTTTTTCTATATTATATCCGCAGCGGCGCTTTTTGTCAATCATCCCAGCGCAATGTCAAGCAGCGTCATAAGCGAAAATCCGGCGCATAGCCAGGCGGTGGATATGGCGCGGTATCTTTCATCCGTTTCGGGTATTATCTCGTGTACCGCAACGAAAATCATCGCGCCTGCCGCAAATGATAAAAGCACCGGCAGCGCCGCCGCTGCGCCCTGTGCCAGAAGTGCGCCGATAAGCGCGCCTATCGGCTCGACCACGCCGGACATCTGTCCGTACATAAACGCTTTCGAGCGCTTCATTCCCTGACCGTAAAGGGGCAATGACACCGCCGCGCCCTCGGGAAAATTCTGTATCGCTATCCCCAGCATTACGGCTATTGCCGAGGCGTAGGCACCGCCGGCAGCGCCGAACGCAACCCCCACCGCCATTCCTTCGGGAAAATTATGCAGCGTTACTGCGGTAACGATAAGCGCACAGCTTCGTTTCCCTTTATCAAGCCGCCTTGACCTTTCAAGCAGTATTCCCGAAATCATCATAAACGCAAACCCGCCCGTAAACCCTATGACGGGCATAAGCCACGGTATGCTTCCTCTTTGTCTTTCGGCATCGACCGCGGGCAGTAAAAGCGACCAGAAGGATGCCGCGAGCATAACTCCCGCGCCCGAGCCCAGAAAGCGCGTTATTGTTTTTTTGCCGTCGCCTTTAAAAAAGAACACGCCGAGTGCACCCAGCGCCGTTACAAACCAGGTGAAAAACCCCGCCGCAAGTCCTAAAATATATGGCGGAAAATCATTAAGCATCATCGTAACATCACTCCGTTTACTATTACCATTATTTGCAAACGCACAAGAAATTGTTATTTTGCTTGAAATGTGGTAAAAAATCGCTTATAATGATAAAAACGGAACTTTTTTTATGCTGAATCGTCTAATGTATACAAGTCCGAAAAAGGAGGAAATTTCATAATGAAGAAAAAAATACTGATACTTACCGTATGTACGTTACTGTTTCTTATGTTGTATACCGGCTGCGGCTCTTCCGCTCCCAAGGAAGCGTATGACGGTGCCCGTGCAGAAGAGAGCATGACGGAGGTTTACGTTTCCGACTCTGCGGAATACGACAAATCAACTTCCGAAAACAAGGCCGAACCGGAAACCGATGTGGAAAACAGAAAGCTTATCGAAACGGTAACGCTCACCATTGAAACCAAGAATTTCGAAGCATTCACAAGCACTCTCAAATCATCCGTAAAGGCATTCGGCGGATATATCGAGTATTCCGATATCGGAAGCTATTCCGGTCAGCGCCGCAACGCCGAGTACACTCTGCGTATCCCCGCAAAACAGCTTGACGAGTTTTTGAGCAAAGTTTCCGAGGGCGTATCGGTAGTATCCAAAACCGACTCGGTGGACGACGTTACATTAAAATATGTTGATATGCAATCTCATCTCAAGGCGCTTCGCACCGAGGAAGAAAGTCTTTTACGCCTTCTGGCAAGCGCGGAATCCGTTGAGGATATCATCACCGTTCAGGACAGACTTACTCAGGTAAGATACGAAATAGAATCCTATGAATCTCAGCTTCGCACCTATGACAATCTTATCGACTACGCCACCGTGCGCATGAACGTAAGAGAGGTTGAAATAGAAACCGATCTTGGCGATAATCCGTCCGTATGGAAGGAAATCGGCAATAACCTTTCCGAAAATATGTACGGTATAGGTCAGTTCTTCCGCAGTCTCTTCGTATTCCTTGTATCGGCACTGCCCGTAATACTCGTTATTGCGATAATAAACGTTCCCATAATCATATTTGCCATCGTTCTCCCCATAAAGCGCCACAAGAAAAAGCTCGCCGAAAAGGCGGCGGCTGAAACCCAAACCGAAGAATAAACGAAAAAAGGAATCTGTTTTTAACAGATTCCTCAGCCTGTCGATAAAGTCGACAGGCTGACTGAGGTCGACAAAACGACGGGATATTTTTCGTTCTTTTCTTCGTAGGCGTACAAAGGTACGGTAGAGGAAAAGAACGGAAAAAGGCA
>JAZRWQ010000050.1:0-2343 GCA_045599805.1 Eubacteriales bacterium
TTCTTCCCTGCCTTCTGAATTGCCGAATACACAACGCCGGGGCCGGAAACGCCCACGTTAATTACCGAATCGGGCTCGCCCGGGCCGTGGAATGCGCCTGCCATAAAGGGGTTATCCTCAGGTGCGTTGCAGAAAACAACGAGCTTTGCGGCACCGATACAGTCCTTATCGGCGGTGACTTCGGCGGTTTTGCGGATAACGGAACCCATAAGCCTTACAGCGTCCATATTAAGACCCGTTTTGGTAGAGCCGATATTTACCGAAGAGCAGATATGCTCGGTTTCCTTAAGAGCATAGGGGATGCTTTCGATAAGCTCCTTATCGCCCGGGGCAAAGCCCTTCTGCACAAGTGCGGAATAGCCGCCGATGAAATTTACGCCGACGGTTTGCGCGCATTTTTCCAAAGTAAGCGCGAACTTTACGGGATCGCCCTTGGAGGCGGCGGATACCATGGCAATAGGCGTTACCGAAATGCGCTTGTTTACGATGGGAACGCCGTACTGCGCGGCGATATCATCGCCCGTTTTTACAAGATTTTCGGCATAGCGGCAGATTTTATCGTAAACCTTTTGACACGCCTTATCAATATCGGAATCCATACAGTCAAGCAGCGAGATGCCCATGGTTATCGTGCGGACATCAAGATGCTGGTCGTCTATCATTTTTATTGTTTCAAGTATATCTTTGGTGTCTATCATGGAAATACCCCTTAAATTTTATGCATTGCCTGGAATATCTCATAGTTCATAACGTGGATAACAAGCCCTTCATTTTTGCCGAGCTGTGCCATATCCTCGTCGAATTCGGAAAATGATATGGATTTTTCATTAAATTCCACCATCATAATCATTACGAACATATCCTGCAGAATGGACTGGGTTACATCGGTAACGTTGATACCGCCGTCAAAACATTTGCCGGAAACCTTTGCAAGTATGCCTACCGCATCCTTGCCTATAACGGAAATAACAGCTTTCATATTATTGCCTCCCTGATATAATAGGAAATTATACCATAAAAAAATAAATACGGCAAGTGTTGTTGAAATAATAACGGCGATATAATATAATACCGGTAAAGGCGGTGGTTATATGAAAATACAAAAAATCGGAAACCCCGAAATAATAATGCAGAACCGGACCGGCACGCATAACTACTTTGCATGGCCGAGCGTTATCCGACTTAAAGACGGGCGCATCTGCCTTGCCGCATCGGGATACAGACTTGCCCATATATGCCCCTTCGGCAAAGCGGTAATCGCTTACAGCGAGGACGAGGGCAAAAGCTATTCGGAGCCGGAAGCGGTAATAGATACCGTGCTTGATGACAGGGACGGCGGACTGTGCCCCTTCGGAGAAAGCGGGCTTATTCTCACCTCCTTCAACAATACCGTGACGTTTCAGAGAAAATCCGGCATAAAATGCAAGGAAAGCAAGGAATATCTTGAAAGCGTTTCTCCGGATGATGAAAGGAAAGCACTCGGTGCGGAATATGTAATAAGCAATGACAACGGCAAAACATGGAGCGAAATTTTCCATTCGCCGATAACCTCACCCCACGGCCCCGTTGAATTACAAGACGGCAGAATACTGTGGTGCGGCAGAGTATTTTCCCAAAATGACGGCTTTTACGAGAATGACCGTCCCTTTATACGCGTATACGAAATGGACCTAAAGGGAAATATGACCGAAATCGGGCACATTGATGATGCGCCCGACTCCAATTTCTGCGAGCCGCATATGCTCGAAACGAAAAGCGGAAAGCTTATATGTCATATAAGAAACGAGGCGGATTTTTCCACCTGGCAGTCGGAATCACTTGACGGCGGCAGAACATGGACGAAAGCACATCCGGTTTTAGGTAACAGGGGCGGCGCGCCCGCACATATACTTCAGCATTCCTCGGGTACACTCATAAGCTCTTACGGCTACCGCGATATGCCCTACGGGGTGCGGATAATGTTAAGCTATGATGACGGAGAAAGCTGGCAGACCGATAAGATACTGTACGAGCAGGACATTACCCCCGATTTAGGCTATCCCATGACGGTGGAATTAAAGGATAGAAGCCTTTTAACCGTATTCTACGCCCATCCCGAGAAAGGTGCGCCCGCGGTAATAATGCAGCAAAAATGGAAATTAGTATAAAAAAATGCTCTCCCTCGGGAGAGCATTCTGAGTGTCGAAAAACTCGGTCTACCGGCAAAGAAAAAGAAAAAACCTAAAATATAACATTGAACGAAAATTTGCAATAAAAAGGAATGACGGGCGTTTTGCCCGTCATTATTGCCTTTTTCCGTTCTTTTCCTCTACCGTACCTTTGTACGCCTACGAAGAAAAGAAC
>JAZRWQ010000051.1:0-3852 GCA_045599805.1 Eubacteriales bacterium
AAGCGTAAGCTTCCCCCGGTTTTTTATGCCCTGAAACGGGGGGGAGGCGTGTTCTGATCTTTTGCGGGGATGGGATGGAAATATGGCGAAAGAGTGGATACTGACACAAAATAATGCCAGTTATTGCGTGAGGCAGATGAAAGGCGGACGGCGGTATACAAAACATCCCGATATATATATGTAGGATAACTTTCGACAGCAAGAAAATCAGTGCCGAAAACAGGAGTGCGACCCCGACAGAAAGCCAGATGCTGAAGCTGCAGACCTTTTTAGCCTCGTCTTCCCGGTATTCGCCCAAAAGACGGGAGATCAGCGCACCGCCGCCGACACCGGCTATCGACGCTATGGAGAGCGTGATATTAAAAACCGGAAGGATTAGGGACGCCGCCGCCACCATATAGGGATCGCCGGTCAGACCAATAAAAAAGGTGTCCGCCATATTGTATGCCAGAACGATGAGCTGACCGATAATGGTCGGCGTAATCATCGTGCCGACAGCTTTTGCCACCGACATTGTTTCAAAAAGTTCCTTGTTTTTACTCTGTTCCATACGCTTTCGTCACTTACTTTCAAAATTACCGTTCTATTATAAATTATGTCACCGGCAAGGTCAAGTAAAACCGAATTTCTGCATTGATATTTATTAAAAAACTCGACCATTCAACGATGCTGCCTGGATAAACAAAAACGGGATTCGGGACAGCCGTGATTGCCATCTCGAAACCCGTTTTACCGGTTTTTTGCCTTATCCTTTATCCTTTTTTGTGCCGAAATATTTTTTCCCGAACAGTAATCCTACTGCCACACCGAGCAAAAGTGCGCCGCAGCCAACAAGGACTGTCATCGACGCATCGGAGAAAACGGAGCCTGTGCTTTCGTTTACCCTTTCATAGTATTCATCCGAAATTACTTCGATGTACTTTTGATCTTTCAGAGTTTTCGTAATATCCTTGCTTTTTGAGGTGACATACTGATTTTTGGAATTAACTTCTTGGGGGATTTGTCCATAATAGAGAATGACATCCGGTCCGATGTGGATGTCGGGCATCGTTCCGGCTTTTTCACCAAAGCCTGCCGCACCGTAAAAAGCATATCCTTCCGTTATATAATTCATAATGATACCGCCGTTAATGCTGACTGTTTTACAAGTGCCGCCAACACCGGAGCCGATACTGCCGCCGTAAGTCGGTGTGCACAAAACATCCCCTCCGTTTATGGTGACGGTGTTGCAATAGCCGCTATCACCTGAACCGACGCTTGCACCGGAGTAAGAGTCAGCCCTTACATATCCGCCGTTTATTGTAATGGAATTGCAGGAAGTTATATAAGGCTTTACGTTATCGCCTGTATTACCCCCGCCGCTACCTACACCTGCGCCGTCACCGGAAGTGGCAAAAATTACACCGTCGTTAATCGTAATATCCTTACCTTCCACACCTGCGCCGTAGAATCCCTCGCACTCAAGTGTCCCTCCGTAGATTGTAACGGTATTTGCGGTAATACCTGCTCTTAATTCCGATGTGCTTAAAAGAGTGCCGTTATAAACCGTAATCGTACCCGCTTTTACACCATTGCCTTCAGAAGCATAGCTTTCAATCGTTCCGGCATATTGTGAAAAACTGCCGCTGCCCGCATCAATGCCGGAAACATTGCCGCCATGTCTGAGATTCAACTGCCCGCCATGTACCGTGATATCGCATGACGTTTCGCCGGCGTTTATCCCTATGTTGCTGAAAGTTTTTTCACCGTGCGCAAGCTCGGAATTAATGGTACCGTTTCCGTAAATTTCCAAACTGCCCTTTACATGGATACCTTTTTCGGCGTTCAGTACAGAGTCATCTGTTAAAACAAGTTTTACATTTTGTCCACACTCAATGCGGTTTGCAACCGTTACGGTACCCTCAACGACATAAACCTCGTTGCTTTCAAAAGTGTCGGTGCTCTCCGTCACCTCAAAATAATACGGTTCGCTAACGGTTGTCGAAAGCAACTCCGTTTCTGCCCATAAGTACGCCTTGTATGTTACCGGCTCTTTTTCTGCGGCAAAAGCACCTGTCGGAAATAATACCGTCAACATACAAATTGCCAAAAGTACCGTGATCATGTTTTTAACTGCTCTTTTCATTTCTTCATTTCCTTTCATTTATATGGAATCGCGCCGTCTGCCGTTTATTGCAATGATAATCGGTATAAAGGTTATCATCGGCAATAAAATGCCGAGCAGTGGGTAGGCAGATTGTACCATAATGTTGTAAATCGAGTGGTAGATGATCGCCGTCGAAAGCGCCGCCACTGTTCCGGTGTAGGATAACTTTTTATCGTGGCTTGCAAAGGTTATTGAAAAGCCTACCGCCAGCGCACTTATGCCGTGCATCATACCTGCGCCCAAGCCTCTTGCTATAATGGTTTCTGCCGTTAGTCCAAACGCCGAATCAAAAAGTATACCGGTATTCTCCATTGTTGCAAATCCGACACCCAACGCAATGGAACCTTCAAGCAGAAATTGTCTGTCCGGCTTAAACAAAAACGCAATAAAAATAATGGGTATGGCTTTCAGTATTTCCTCAACAATCGGTGTAATGTTTACGGTAAGAAACCGTACCGTAAGCTCCGTTTCGTTTAAAATCAGTCCATTGATCTGTCCGGCAAAAAGGCACATAAAAATTCCTATCAGTAAAAAAACGAGGATCTTTCTTGCCTGCCCTTTAAATATAAAGAGCATCATTGAAAGCGGCAATGTCAGACAGAAAAACAGCATTAAATGAGAGTTTCCCATTCGCCCGCCCCCTTTCTACATAGAAGGACTATTGCGAAAACCATAATACCAAGTGCAAAATCATATATGCTCATAACAGCTTTCGAGCAGTACAGATCGGCAACCGCATAGATGTAATTTGCCGCGTAAAAAATAAGAGCGGCAATATTTATGCCTCGGGTGAGCCGTAAAAAGCCCATTTCATCCTCCGGTAACAGCAAATGTTTAAGGGAAAAATAGGACGCAGGCAACGCGGGAGAAATACTGATAAGCCCGATCACTACGATAAGATCTGTTTTTCCGTCTGCAGGTGTAAACGCATAAATTGCGTAAATTATAAGCAATGCTATAGGTGCAATAAGTGCCAGAAAATCTGCCTTTGTGTTCCTTTTTTCGTTCACAACTTTGTCAAACTCACCCACATTGGCGGAAAGCATAAAGCACAAACAGCCAAAAAAACCAAACAATCGAATCGTTACCAAACCGTCCTGACTGCCGTTTCCGAGAAGTGAATTGACGATAACCCACAGCTCCTCAAGCATATAACAACCTACCGCGCATACATATAACTTCCAGAATTTCGGGATTTTCGGTTGGAAAAGCTTGAAAGCGCCATAACTGAACGCCATAACCGAGACGATAAAGGTTGCTGATTCAAGAATTTCTATCAATTACTGTCCACTTCCTTTCCCCCAAAAATGAGAATCGGTGTTTAAACTAATATTATATCACAGATGATAAGAAAATGAAAGCGAAGATTTCTGAAATTGTACGGATCAATCAAACAGCGCAAAGTACACCAGCGTTCCGGCCTATTTTCGGTGCCGGAAACAAAAAACGGGTTCCTGAACAGCCGTGGTGACCGTCTCGAAGCCCGTTTTTCCTCATTTTATGCGATTTTTGCTGTAAAATGCCCCAAAAAGCGAAAATAGTACGCCTGCGTTAAGATCAAAAGTATCAACAGCCTGAGTTTTTATCCGGTTGAAACAGATTTTTTTAGCTTAACTACGTGAACGATAATAATTATCAGCAGAGGAATAAATGATATAACCGCGGCCTGTGCATATTTATTGATCATTTCGGCATTAGCCGAAATT
>JAZRWQ010000052.1:0-10640 GCA_045599805.1 Eubacteriales bacterium
CCCTTTGTCCAAAGTCCGCTGTCTTCGGCACCGTCCGCCATAAAATCGACGTATTTTTTCATGCAGTCGAAATTATCCTCAAGGAACGACTTATCACCGTAGGCGCAATACATGCGCCACGGGATTATAACGCTCGCATCGCCCCAGCCGCAGGCGGCTTTGTCAACCGGCGAAAGCTCGCAGCTTGTGTCGTTGAAGATAAAATCGGGGACAATATGCGGCATGTCGCCGTTCGAATACTGGGCATACGGAAAATCGCCGAGCCACTTTTTAAAGAATTTTTTCACATCATAATTATAGGCGGCGGTGGCGCTGAACACCTGTGCATCCCCCATCCAGCCGCATCGCTCGTCACGCTGCGGACAGTCGGTGGGAACATCGAGGAAGTTGCTGCGCTGGCCCCATATTATGTTCTCATAAAGGCGATTCACCTTTTCGTTTGAGCATTCGAAATATCCCGTGCGCTTCATATCGGAATAAACCGCGATAAGACGGAATTTAAGGTCGTTCACATACTCGAAGGATGAATTTATTCTTATGTATCTGAAGCCCTGAAAGGTAAAATGCGGCTTGTATACAAAATCATTTCCGTCGGCAGTGTATTTTATTATCTGCTCTGCCGAGCGCAGATTTGCGTTATAAAAATTGCCGTCTTTATCAAGCACCTCTCCGTGCTCATATTCCAAAAGCGCGCCCTTGGGCAGACGGCCGCTTACCTCCACATAGCCCACAGCCTCCTGCTTGAAATCAAGCACGGTTTCACCCTTAGGTGTTATGATTATTTCCGGATTTTCTATTATCTCGCGCTCTCTTATCTCCTCGCCCTGCTGGTCGATAAGGATGCTTTGGGGATGAAGAAGCTTTACTGCATTACGGGAAAAGTCGGGAACGAAGTTTGCATCGTACTCCTCTCCGTAATATATTTCGCTTCTTTTTATGGGAGAGCCGGAAACGCTCCAGCGCGAGTCGGTGGGAATGATTGAAATATTCCCGTCTGCATCGATAAGCGTAAGCTGCGCAAGAAGCGCAGTAGTTCTGCCCCAGACGCCCTTTGCGCCGAGCCAGCCCAGAGGTGAGGAATACCAGCCCTTGCCTACGTTTACTTTTATTTCGTTTTCGTCCTTTATAAGGTCGGTGACATCATAGGTCTGCACCTGCAGACGGCTTTCATACTGCGTCCAGCCGGGGGCAAAGACATACTCGCCCACGCGCCTGCCGTTTATGTAAGCCTCGTACATACCGAGTGCGGTTATTTTAAGCTCCGCTTTTTTTATTTTGCCCGCAGAAAATTCTCTGCGGAAAATATAAGCGCCGCAATCCATGCCCATAGGGGCGGCTATAAAATATGCTTTCAAGTTCATATTGCTCAACTCCCTTAAAGATGATATAATAATATTATTACAATATGAAAAATAAGTCAATGACCTTAATTTACGAAAATTCTGTTTTACGGAGAAAAAGAAATGCACTACAACATCGTTCTCGTTGAGCCGGAAATACCGCAGAACACGGGAAATATCGCGCGCACCTGCGCCTGCACGAATTCATCGCTGCACCTTGTTAAGCCCATGGGCTTCGAGATAGACGACAGAAAACTAAAGCGTGCCGGACTTGATTACTGGCACGACCTTGACATACACTATTATGACAGCATATATGATTTTTTAGAGCAGCATAAGGATGACGTTATGCTGTTTGCCTCCACAAAATCCGAAAAGATATATTCTGATGCGCAGTATCCCGATAACTGCTACATACTTTTCGGCAAGGAAACGAGAGGTCTGCCCGAAACATTACTTAAAGCAAACTATGATAAATGCATCCGCATACCGATGGCGGAGAATTACCGCAGTCTGAATCTCAGCAACTCGGTGGCTATCGTTATATATGAAGCTCTGCGCCAGCACGGCTTTGAAAATCTTGAAACGAAAGGAGAGCTTACGGGACGAAATGAATCACAATCCTTTGACTGATATATCAAACGTAAAAAACCTTATGGCAAAGTATGATTTCACCTTTTCCAAAGCGTTGGGGCAAAACTTTTTAATAAACGCCGCCGTACCCGAAAAAATTGCCGAAGCCGCGGATATTGACGAAAACACCAATGTTATTGAAATAGGTCCCGGATTCGGTACGCTGACGTATGAGCTTTGCAGGCGCGCAAAAAAGGTTATCGCCATAGAGATAGACAAGCGCCTTATACCGGTGCTTAACGAAACCATGTCCGGCTTTGACAATCTGAAAATAATAAACGACGACGTACTGAAGCTTGATTTAAAAAAGCTGATCGCCGATGAATTCAAAAACGGCAGAACGGTTGTCTGCGCAAATCTGCCCTACTATATCACCACCCCGATAATAATGGAGCTTTTGGAAAAACGGCTTCCGGTGGAAAGCATTACGGTTATGATACAAAAAGAAGTGGCGCGGCGCTTTGACGCCCTGCCCGGCAGCGCCGATTACGGCGCGGTAACCTTAAGCGTCAATTACTTTTCTACAACGAAAATCCATTTCGACGTCTCTCCCGGTTCGTTTATGCCGGCACCCAAGGTAACAAGCTCGGTAATATCCTTTTACACGAGAGAATTACCTCCCGTTATGCCGAAAAATGAATATTTTATGTTCGGGATAATTAAAGCCGCCTTTAATCAGCGCAGAAAAACTTTGTGCAACGCGCTGACCAACCGGATGACTCCGAAACTTGAAAAATCCGCTGTATCACTTGCTTTAAAGAATTTGAACCTAAGCGAAACGGTGCGCGGCGAGGCGCTTTCGCTTGAACAGTTTGCCGCGCTTTCGGATAAACTTTGCAAATAATTTGCGTAAAAAATGAAATTTTCTATTTTTAATCTTGCAAAATTAAAATAAATATAGTATAATCACAGCATATGTATTTTGACATCCCAAAGAAGGATAAAAGGAGTTAACAATTATGGCAAAATTAGACCTTTCCAAGTACGGCATCTCAAATGCCGCTGAAATCGTTCGCAACCCTTCCTATGAAGCACTTTTCGAGGAAGAGACCAAGCCGGAGCTTGAGGGCTTTGACAAGGGGCAGGTAAGCGAACTGGGCGCAGTTAACGTTATGACCGGTATTTACACCGGCCGTTCACCTAAAGATAAATTCATCGTTATGGATGAAACCTCCAAGGACACCGTTTGGTGGGCTGAGGATAAAAACGGCAGCGATAACCATCCCGCATCCATTGAAACATGGAAGGCTGTTAAAGAACTGGCTCTTAAGGAGCTGTCCGGCAAGAAGCTGTACGTTGTAGACGCCTTCTGCGGCGCAAACAAGGATACCCGCATGGCTGTACGTTTCATTATGGAAGTTGCATGGCAGGCTCATTTTATTAAAAATATGTTCATTCAGCCCTCCGCTGAAGAGCTTGAAAGCTTTGAGCCCGACTTTGTAGTTTACAACGCATCCAAGGCAAAGGTTGAAAATTACAAGGAATTAGGTCTCCATTCCGAAACCGCGGTCGTATTCAACCTTACCTCCCGTGAGCAGGTTATTCTGAACACCTGGTACGGCGGGGAAATGAAGAAGGGCATGTTCTCCATGATGAACTATTATCTGCCCTTAAAAGGCATTGCCGCAATGCACTGCTCCGCCAACACCGATATGAACGGCGAAAACACCGCCATCTTCTTCGGTCTTTCCGGTACCGGCAAGACCACCCTTTCCACCGATCCCAAGAGACTGCTTATCGGCGATGACGAACACGGCTGGGATGACAACGGCGTATTCAATTTCGAAGGCGGCTGCTATGCAAAGGTTATAAACCTCGACAAGGAATCCGAGCCCGACATTTACAACGCCATCAAGCGCAACGCACTTCTGGAAAACGTTACCCTCGACGAGAACGGCAAGATAGACTTTGCCGACAAGAGCGTTACCGAAAATACCCGTGTTTCCTATCCCATCAATCATATTCAGAACATCGTTCGCCCCGTTTCCTCCGCACCTGCCGCAAAGAACGTTATCTTCCTTTCGGCTGATGCTTTCGGTGTTCTTCCTCCCGTTTCCGTTCTTACTCCCGAACAGACTCAGTATTACTTCCTCTCCGGCTTCACCGCAAAGCTTGCAGGCACCGAAAGAGGCATTACCGAGCCTACCCCCACCTTCTCCGCCGCATTCGGTCAGGCATTTTTGGAGCTGCCTCCCACAAAGTACGCGGAAGAGCTGGTTAAGAAGATGAACGTAAGCGGCGCGAAGGCATATCTTGTAAACACCGGCTGGAACGGCAGTGGCAAGCGTATCTCCATTAAGGACACCCGCGGAATCATCGACGCCATTCTCAACGGCGATATTCTGAATGCCCCCACCAAGAAGATACCTTATTTTGATTTTGAAGTTCCCACCGAATTACCCGGCGTTGCCACTGATATACTCGATCCGCGCGACACCTATGCCGATCCCGCAATCTGGGACGAAAAGGCAAAGGATCTTGCAGGCAGATTCATAAACAACTTCAAGAAGTATGAAATAAACGAAGCAGGCAAGGCTTTGGTAGCAGCAGGCCCCAAGCTTTAATTTGGGATAAAAAAAGCGCAGAACGAAAAACAAGAACAGACAATATTATATAAGGCATAATAGCAGAAAAAGGGATTCGATCACAATCGAATCCCTTTTTATTTGTTTTTCTATTGCGTTTTCCTCTGTCAGCGTACCTTATAGTACGCTTTCCCTCGTCAAACCGCAATTCTGCATCTATTTTTTTCTATCCCAAATTTAAAACATCACGTATTGTGTGTTATCATAAGAAGCTGATTACTTTTTTAGTTCGGGATACATTGAGTTTATTAAATCACAAAGAAATTCCCTGTTTTCCATATCCTCTATAAGAAGCATAGCTCTGCCGCCGGGGTAAGGCATCTGATATATGGGATTACTTATCATGTTCAATGCCGCCTTAACCGGCTTCACAAGAAAGCGGTTATCGTAAATTCCGCCGAATATGCGGCCTTTATAATAAAGGATATATTCGCCCATCATATGCCGGAATGTTATGTCGCTCACATTCGACAAACAGTCAAGCGTAAATTCAAGATAATCTTTTGAGGATGCCATTAAACCATCTGTTCCTTATTGAATTCCTTGGACGGAATGGTTTTTGCCTTCAGGTCGTGTTCGGTTTCGATACGGCGAACGGTTTTTGTTCTGAGACGTGTAACGAGACTGCGTGTTATCGCTTTGCCGCCGCGGAAGGTTACGCCGGGGAGCAGTTCACCGTCGGTTATGCCCGTGCAGGCAAATACGATATCTTCGCCCATAGCAAGGTCTTCGGCAAAGTATATCTTATCAAGCTCATAACCGGCATCGATAGCCTTCTGCTTTTCGGAATCGTCAAGGGGCGCGAGCTTGACCTGAATGTTGCCGCCGAGGCATCTGAGCGCCGCCGCAGTAAGTACGGCTTCGGGGGCGCCGCCGACGCCCATATACAAGTCGCTTCTGTCATCATACATGCAGGTGGCGATGGAAGCGGCAACGTCACCGTCGGGGATAAGCTTGATGCGGCTGCCGCAGGCGCTAATCTCTTTTATAAGGTCTTTATGACGCGGACGGTCAAGCACCGAAACGGTAAGGTCGCGTATATCTTTATCGAGACGTGCCGCCGTGATAAGCAGGTTTTCCCTTACAGGGAAATCTATATGCAGGTAGCCGTTTAGCTGAGGGCCGTAGGCTAACTTTTTAACGTAGTATGTAGGAAGATACTTCAAGCAGTCACGATCGCCTATTGCCATAATGGCAAGAGCGTTCGGCTGACCGTAAGCAACAAGGCGCGTACCGTCGATAGGATCTACCGCGATGTCAACTTCGGGGCAGAGCTCGTTATCCCAGTTGCCTACCTGTTCGCCGATATACAGCATGGGCGCTTTGTCCTTTTCGCCCTCACCGATTATTACCTTGCCTCTGATATTCAAAAAATCGAGCATACCTCTCATACCGTCAACAGCGGCCTTATCGGCAGCGTTTTTATCGCCCATGCCCAAAAGACGCGATGCCCTGAGCGCCGCAACCTCGGTTACGCGAACGATGTTAAGTGATGTTTCTCTGTGCAGATCCATGCATTACCCTCCTTATTTTTTAACCATATTATCAAATATTTTTATTGCTTCGGGGCTGTATTTGTCGCCCTTCTTCACATTATCTCTTACCGCAACGCAATAGTTTTCAAGGGCTTTACCCTTACTTATATCAAATCCGTCGAGCTCGGAAAGCTTTACGTATTTCACGCCGTCCTTCAGACGAAGCGGACGTGTATCATCCACCGCATCAAGGAAGCCTTCTCTGCCGAAGGCGATGGCAACATGATAGGATGTAAGCGATTTTTCAATGCCGTTTATGCCCGCAGACCATTCGCTCGCCTGCTCTTCCGAATACTCGGGAGGCATATACACATAATCGACATCCAGAAGTATTTTGCCGTCGCCGTTTTTATCAGGTACAAACTTGGAAAAATACTCGTTTATATAATCGCATTCCTCTTTTGTTATGATATTATCGTCCTGCACGAGAATGCGGATATCGTACTTGGCATCGGCAATGATGTTATAAAGACCGAAACCTATCATACCTATGGCAAGCACGAAGCCGAAAGCATAATAGCCTGTGCGGAAATTGCCCCTGCGCTTTTTCTTGTAGCTCATTTCCTGCATTTCCTCTTCGGTAAGGAAATCATCACCTATATAATTGTCATCGGGGTGGTTGTACTTTGCGTTGAGTTTTTCCCTCTCCCGTATCTCCGCCTGAGTAAGAGGCATTTCATCCTCTTTGTTAAACAGGGATTTAATTTTCTTTATAAGTTTATCTATCATGGCGCACCTACCCTTATACTTTATTATATATTATCACAGTTTCCCGGCAAGCGCAAGAAAAGCAATATTTTTTTTACAAAGTATAAAAAATACAGGGGCACATAGCCCCTGTATATTTTTATCAGAACCCTCTTCCGCCGCCGCCGTGGGATATGCCGCCGCCGGACATATGTACCGACGAGCCGCCCGAATGGCCGTTGTTATTATTCTGAGGCTTGGGGGTTTTTGTGATAGTGGAATAGAGAAAGATATCTCTTTGCTGTGTAAGCTCAAAGCTTCCGCCTTTGATGTAGTTATTCGCCTGCTTTTCAAAATGCACGGATTTAAGCTTGGATTTCATGACACCCGTTGCGATGAAGCCTGCCGCGATACCTATACCAACAGGAGCAATAACATTTATCATATCAAAGCCATTCTTTTCTTTAGGCATATCGTCAACATCGTAAGGCGCATCATCCCTCGCATGGATGTAATAGTCCTCACAGAGGGCGGCATACTCGTTAAAGCCGCCGTACCAGTCGCCGTCGGAGAAATAGGGCACTATGTTATCAAGCATGGCATCTATACCGGCATCGGTGAAAATATATATGCCGTCACCTGCCGTAGATATCCATATCTCTCTGTTTTCGAAGCTTACAAGCAAAAGTATACCGCTTTCTCTGTAGCCGTGCTCATCGTAAAAATCATCGGCATATTCCATGGTGGATTTGCCGTCAAGCGTATCGGTGGTCACTACAACAAAGTCCATGTCATAGCTTTCGCTTAAGGATGAAAGCTTACTTTCAAGCTGTGCGCCTTCATCACCGCCGAGAATCCCGGACATATCGCAGACATACTGCGGCCCGTTCGCGAATACGCAAACGCAAAGCATAGTCATTATAAGAAGAACGGAAACGATACTTAATAATCTTTTCATTACATCCGCCCCCTTATATGATAAACCACAAAAGGGCGAAAGCGACAACTGCCGCGATACCGAATACCATAAAGAACCAGCGCCAATAGGCACCCTTATCAACGGGGAGGTCGCCTACGAATTTACCGGTCTGACCGTTCATGGCAAAGACATATTTATTATCCTTCCAGGTGGTATTGAGTATCCATACCGGATAGAGCGCGTATTTTGCAATGCCGTTTTTTACACTTACATTGCCCGATTCACGGATAACGCTTTCATACCCGTGCACCATATCGCGAAGCGCCTCTTCGGTGCTTTCGATTATGCGCCGGTTTGCACGGTCGGTGCTGTGCTCGGCATCAACATCGTATTTATCGGCAAAGTAGCCGGAAAGATAGGCCGTCTGAAAATCAACCGCCTGCGAGAAATCAAAGGGCTCGATAGACTCCATAAGGTCATCCGCCATTTTGCTCGATCCGTCAACCGGCACGTGCTCAAAGGACATTTTGCCGCCGCGGATAAGGGAATAGAAATTCGTTTTCGTATAGATGAATCTGCTGTCGCTCCATACACTGGTGCGCGTTCCTTTATAACGAACCTGACCGTCGGAATTCGCATCGAAAAGCCAGAAGGGCACGTAAATACCCTTTATTTCATCGATATGATTTTCGCTTTTGAAAACCTTGGGCAATAATTTTTTACCCTTAAGATGCGATATAAACGCCTTTTTTGCCGCCTCCTTATCGAGCTTGAAGGGGATAACGTAGTCGGGCTTAAGATTGCCGCTCAAATGCTCGGACATTACAACGGGGTTGCCGCAGTAGGGGCAGGCGGAAGCTGCCGTATTCTCATCGCCGATTATTTCGCCGCCGCAGGTCTTGCAGATATAGGAGCGCAGACCGTTCTTTTCGCTTTCGTCCCATTCGCTGCCCGGGGTTGTTTCCCAGTTTATTTCCGATTCGGCGTTCTTTTCCTCGTTCAAAACGGCATCGTATTCTTTCAGCGACTCCACATCAAATTCACTGCCGCAGAAAGGACATTTCATCTTCTGCGTGCCGCTGTCAAAGCTTATCGCGCCGTCACAGCACGGACATTTATATTCAAGAACATCTGCCATATTATCTTACGCTCCGAGAGGAGAGCCGCATTCGGGGCAGAACTTGGGAGCAGCGTCGGGATCAGAGGAAGTCCAGCCGCACTTAGGGCACTTTAAACCGCCCTCGGGCTTCTTTGCACCGCAGTTGGAGCAGAATTTGCCCTTGTTTACCGTACCGCAGGAGCATTTCCACTCATCGTTCTCGGGCTTCTTTGCACCGCAGTTGGAGCAGAATTTACCGGTATTAACCGTGCCGCAGGCACAGGTCCAGCCATTTGCCGAGCCGGAAGCAGGTGCGGGCTGCTGGGATGCCATGCCGTAAAGGCTCTGCGCATTCATGCCGCCTGCATTCATAGCCATGCCCATACCCATAAAGCCTGCCATAGCACCTCCGGTATTGCCGGCAGCGGTACGCATAGCGTCTGCCTGAGCACCTGCCATACGTGCGGCGGCGGTACGGGGATCCTGAGTCATTGCGTTTTCTTCCCATTCGGTTATCTTCTTGCGCTGATCCTCGGGGATGGAAACGGAATTGAAGGAAACAGTGCAAACCTCGATACCTCTTTGCTCTTTCCATTCGTCGGAAAGCTCGGTACGCAGTGCGGCGGCAACCTCCTTAGGATGTGCGGAGATCTCATAATATTCTATCTTCTGTGCTGCTACCTGCGCAAGCGCGGGCTGCAGAGCGTTGAGAAGTGAGCTGCGCAGAGTTTCTTCGATTTCGGAACGTCTGTATTCGCTCTCTACGTTGCCGCATACGTTGGTGTAGAATTTAATGGGGTCGGTGATATGATAGGTATAGATACCGTTGCAACGCAGATCAACGGAAAGCTTATAGCCAAGCTCTTCGCTGACAACTACGCGGAAGGGGATGGGAGTGGGAGTGCCGAATTTATTATCAAGTATCTCTTTGGTGTTGAAATAATAAACCCTCTGATCCTTACCGGTATCGCCGCCATAGGTGAAACGCTTGCCGATGGTCTTGAAGGTCTGCTTAATGCTTTCGCCCAGAGAGCCGGTAAATATAGAAGGCTCGGTGGAAGTATCATAGGTGAATTCGCCCGGCTCGGCGCATACTTCAACTACCTTGCCCTGTTCAACGATTATCATGCACTGGCCGTCGGCTACGGCGATTCCCGAGCCGTTGGTTATGATATTATCGCTGCCCTTGGTGTTGGAGGAGCGTCCGGAAACACGTTTCTGTCCTTTGGTTACGAGAACCTCTTTATCGAGCGCATCGCAGTAGAAAAACTCCTTCCACTGATCGGCTAATGTTCCGCCGAGAGCGCCCAAACCTGCTTTAATAAGTCCCATGATTATATCTCCTTTCAAAGATAGATTGACTAAAAGTTTTATACAAATATATTACACTAAAAAAACAAAAAAAACAAGGGTGTGGGAAAAATTACAAAGCGCGGCGGATATAAAAAGCCGGTTCCGTGAATACGCGGAACCGGCACAATATCATCCGTAAAGCTCAACGCAATTTTTACCGTCGATTTCAAAGATGTTTACGGCTATTACTTCATTATGAGAAGTGGGAATGTTTTTGCCCACATAGTCGGCGCGGATGGGCATTTGCCTGTGACCTCGGTCAATTATAACGGCAAGCTGGATCTTTTCCGGTCTGCCCTTTTTCAAAAGCGCCTCTATGGCGGCGCGGGCGGTACGTCCGGTGTAAAGCACATCGTCAACTATAACAACGGTTTTGCCGTTCACGTCAAAATTTATCTGCGTATCGTTTACCGTGGGATCGAGAGTTTTTATATCGAGATCATCCCTGTATAGGGTTATGTCGAGTACGCCGGTGGGCACGCTTTTGCC
>JAZRWQ010000053.1:0-7139 GCA_045599805.1 Eubacteriales bacterium
AAGACGGTCTTGTTATCGGCGCAGGCATGGAAGACCTCGGTAAGGGCGCACGCTCCATGGTTGGTACCATGTACGGCACTAAGGCAAAGGGCGTTCGCTATCTGGAAATGACCGAAGGCTACTGCACCAGAATGGCTCTTGATGAAAACAACGAGGTTATCGGCTACGAGTTCGTTTCTCTCGGCAAGATGACCGACCTTATCAAGAAGGGCATGGAGCCTAACGAGGCTTATGAAAAATCCAAGGGCACTTACGGCAGATTTGATGAAGCCGTTAAGTATATCGACCCGCGTAAAGAATAATATAAGGAGGAAAACATAATGGCACAGTTTGAAGGCTATGAAAGACGCGAGGCCAAGATCCTCGGCGTGCTTAAAGAATATGGTATTTCCTCTATCGATGAATGCAAGGAAATCACCCTTAATAAGGGCATTGACGTGGACCAGATTGTTCGTTCCACCCAGCCCATCTGTTTTGAAAACGCCGTTTGGGCATACACCGTAGGCGCGGCAATCGCCATTAAAAAAGGCTGCAAAAAGGCTGCTGACGCCGCTGCCGCAATAGGCATCGGTCTGCAGAGCTTCTGCATCCCCGGCTCGGTTGCCGAAAACCGCAAGGTAGGTTTAGGCCACGGGAACCTCGGCAAAATGCTTCTTTCCGAAGAAACAGAATGCTTCTGCTTCCTGGCAGGCCATGAAAGCTTCGCTGCCGCAGAGGGCGCAATCAAAATCGCTCTCAACGCAAACAAGGTAAGAGAAAAGAATTTAAGAGTTATCCTTAACGGTCTGGGCAAGGATGCCGCATATATCATTTCACGTATCAACGGCTTCACCTATTGCGAAACCGTTTTCGATCCGTATACCGAAACCGTTACCGTAACAAAAGAGATCCCCTTTTCCAAGGGCCCCAGAGCAGACGTTAAGTGCTACGGCGCAGATAACGTTCCCGAGGGCGTTGCCATCATGAAGCTGGAAAACGTAGGCGTTTCCATCACCGGCAACTCCACCAACCCCACCCGCTTCCAGCATCCCGTTGCAGGCACCTACAAGAAATGGTGCGTTGAAAACGGCGTAAATTATTTCTCCGTTGCCTCCGGCGGCGGCACGGGCAGAACCCTGCATCCCGACAACATGGCTGCAGGTCCGTCCTCCTACGGCATGACCGACACCATGGGCAGAATGCATTCCGATGCCCAGTTCGCCGGCTCCTCCTCCGTCCCCGCGCATGTTGAAATGATGGGGCTTATCGGTGCGGGCAACAACCCAATGGTTGGTATGACCGTTGCAGTAGCCGTTGCAGTTGAAGAAGCAATGAAATAATAGCATAAAGCATATAAAAAGGCTGACACGTTTATCGTGTCAGCCTTTTTATATAGACAATCCCGAAAAGTAATGATATACTGAAAACAAACAACAATGGGGGAAACTATATGAATAACGATATAATAAAGCCCATGCCTTTTGAGGGTAAGCCGGTTTTGCATTGTCCGCGTGTTTTCGGCGCAAGCCCGGATAAGGAAATACTTTGGAAAATTCCCGCAACGGGAAAGCGCCCCTTAAGCTTTTTGGCAAAGCTTCCCGAGGGACTTACGGTAAATAACGGTATCGTTTCCGGCAAGGTAAAAAGGGAAGGGGACTATCCCGTAACAATAACGGTAAAAAATGATTTGGGAGAGGCTTCCCAAACCGTTATTTTCAAAATACACGACCGCGGCGTGATGCTTACGCCGTTAATGGGCTGGTGCAGCTGGAACGCCTACCGTGACGCCGTAACACAGGAGGATATCCTGACTACTGCCGACTTTTTCATTTCTTCGGGACTTGCCGATTACGGCTACCGATTCGTGAATGTCGATTCCACATGGCAGGGACACCGCGACGAAAACGGCGTTATCGTGCCTAATGAAAAATTCCCCGACATGAAAAAGATGTGCGATGAGATACATGAAAAGGGGCTTTGCTGCGGCATTTATGCCACTCCCATGCGCAACGCATGGGGCTGGGAGGGCGAAAAGTGGGGGCTGCCCGGCGTTACCGACGGCGAAATGGATGAAAGATTCCCAAAGCGCATGGGCGGCATAGGCCTTATCCACCACGAACTGGAAAACGCACGCCGGTGGGCTGAATGGGGCTTTGATTATCTGAAGTACGACTGGGACAGATGCGAGCCGGAAAACGCAATGCTTATGTATGATGCTCTCGGAAAAAGCGGCAGGGATTTCGGCCTTTGCTTTACCATCCACGCCTGCATGGAGTATAAGGATACATGGCTTAAAACCTGCAATTCATGGCGCGATAACTATTTCGATTCCGATGATGACTGGGATATCCTAACCAAGGTATATAACAGCGGCAAGCCCTGGCATACCGTTATCAGAGAGGGACATTTCTTTGATTACGACATGCTTGAAACCGGCTACATGATGGATAGGGAAAACCGCTTTTCGAGAAAAGAGCAGATGTTCTGCGTTGCCATGCGCGCCTTTTTCAATTCTCCTTTGCAGATTTCCTGCGACGTTAAGCATATCACCGAATTTGACATGGCGCTGCTGTGCAACGAAAATATCCTTTCTATTCAGCGTGATACTTATAGCCCCGGCGCAAGACTGCGCGAGGCAATAATAGAAAAGGGCAAATATGCCGAGGTTTACGACAAACCCCTTAACGACGGCAAAACGGCGGTTGCCTTCTTCAATCTCGGTGACGAGCCGCTGGATATGAAGTATAAGCTTACCCTCGGCGCGAAGGCCGACCTGCTCAATGCATGGACGGGCGAAAGATTTACGGTAACGGATATCATAAATCAAACCGTAAACGCCCACGAAGCAGTAATCTATATCTTAACCGAAAAATAATAAAAGGCTGACATGATATCATGTCAGCCTTTTTCGTTTTTGTATTCAGCAATATCTTCGAGTTTGCAGTCCAATATTTCACATAAAGTATTAAGAGTGTATGAGTTTACGTTTTCGTTTTTTCTAAGGCGATCCAATTGACCTGTGCTTATATGATATTGATTGATAAGTTTATATTGAGAAATGCCTTTTTCTCGCATTGTCTTCCATAATCTGTCGAATACTATCACTTTCAACACCCATAATTATTATTATAAAATTATTCTATAATAATACTTTTTTCTTGACAATAGCCCGTAAACGGGCTATAATGTTCGTAAAAGTAATACTTGCTTAAATGATGCGCTTTAGTTATTCTGTTTCGACAGAATAGTTTATATATTAAGACTATATGGAATGGAGAAAAAACATGTCAAGACAAATCAAAAAAATAATTAGTGTGATTCTACTGATATCTGTTTGTGCTATTGCCCTTGCATCATGTGGTGGTAGCGAAATTAAGAAAGAATTATGCGGAACTTGGAGCTATGACTTTTACGCAGCTTTTACTAAAGAGCATTGTCATCGAATTGTTAAGTTTGATAAAGATGGAACTTTTGAAATGAATTGGATTAATGAAGAATCACCTTCAAAATCCGCATATCACGAAGGGACATACAAAATTAGTGATGGTAAATTAGTAATAGAATACAATGATGGCTCACAAGCACCAGAAATTGAATATTCATATAGTGATGGAAATCTTAGAGTATTCGATGTTAGTGGTAGTAGTACAAACGAATATTACAAACACTAATAATTTTAGTTTGTGATATGGAAGTGTAGTATATAATTAAAGCCGCTGCGATATATCAAAAAAATGATAATACTACCAAAGATGTTTAATACTTAACAATATTGTAATTTAAAAATTTTCTATTCGTTATTATAAAAATAATAAGTGGAGCGATAAATATGTCAGAAAGTTCATACGAATATAACGAACAGATTGTTCAGGAAACTGAAGCTGTTATAGGTGAAGAAAAATCTGCAGAATCTGTAATCTCTACTGAAAATGAAACCGAAACAACTATAGCAATTGAATCAAATGGGAAAATGTCCCAAAAAAAGATTGGAATTATAGTTGCGAGTGCCATTGCAGTTGTAATTGTAATTATAGTTGCAATCATTCTTATCCCCTCAAAATTTGATAAAGTAGAAAAAGAGTGTCTAAATATTGCAGGACAAATTGGATCAGGGAAGGATTATTTTTCTCTTGATACAGATCCTTATGAAAATGCGGATGAAACTGTGAGAATGATCCTCTTGCCAAATATTCAGAAAAATACTTTAAAGGCAATTAAGTATGCAAATAGTGAATTGGGATTTCCGGGTTCTGTTTATTCTGATATGATTAGAACAAGTTCAGCTATGGGACGTCAGAGTGAGGAAAATAGTAGGTATAAAGTTTCTTGGACATACCATCCTGATCATGGCCTTGAAGTAACTTACACCAAGAAATAATATTTATATAGCGTGGGATATATGTTTCGTTTTATTCTTTATAGGTGATTCAAAAGAGCGATTTTATACTAAAATCGACAAATAAAATTGATGCGGATATCTTTGTTTTTAATTAATAAAAGGCTGACATGGTATCATGTCAGCCTTCTTCAGTCGTTGGTTAAATTGCCGTTGCCGGATATGGGTATAACGTCGCCCAGATATGTGGGCTTTGGCTTGAAAATGCACTTTACAAAGTCCTTGTTCCTTGCAAGCACCTCTCTTGCCTCCCGGTACACGGCGCCGGCGTAGCTTCTGGGATTTGCGGCGGTGCCCGTGGCTTCTACGCCCAGACTCCTTGCGACATACAGGGCGCGGAACAGATGATATTTCTGCGTAACTATTATTGCGCTTTTCACCCCGAAAATCTCCCTTGCGCGGTAGATGCTTTCATAGGTTGAAAAGCCGGCATGGTCCATAAAAACATCGCTGTCCGGCACGCCGTTCCGGACGGCGTAGCGCTTCATTACGTTTACCTCGTCATAGCCCTTTCTGCCGTGGTCGCCCGACATAAGTATTTTATCGGCGGCGCCGCTTTTATAAAGCTCTATGGCGGCGTCAAGCCTGTCCTTAAGCATGGGGCTGGGGTTTTCGCCGTTTACGCCCGCGCCGAGCACAAGTATGCAGTCGGCGTTATCCTGCTGTTTTGAAATGGAATCCTTTACCGATGCCGTAACGAATATGTTTATGCCAAGCACCAAAACGATGCACACTATAATAGTTATAAATAAAATTCTGATAATCTTTTTCATAGCATCACCGTATAACATTTTAACATAAAATTATCGCCTTTACAAGGGCGGCGGTATATGCTATTATGGATATGGAGGCGATAATATGATAAATTCGGTTACAGATACATACACCCTTTCAAACGGCGTTAAAATCCCCGTGCTCGGCTACGGCACATGGAAGTCGGCACCCGAAGATACCGTTTCGGGCGTGGAATTTGCCTTAAAGGCAGGCTACCGCCATATCGACACCGCCTATATCTACGGCAACGAGGAAAGCGTTGGCGAGGGCATAAGGAAAAGCGGCGTTGCAAGAGGCGATATATTTTTAACCACCAAGCACTGGACGACACACCGCGGCTTCGATAAAACAAAAGAGGCGATAGATATTTCCCTCAAAAACTTAGGCGTGGACTATTTTGATTTATATCTTATCCATTGGCCCTGCGTTAAGAAGACAAACGATGACTGGGCGCAGATCAACGCCGATACATGGCGCGGCTTTGAGGATGCCTACAAGGCGGGCAAGATCCGCGCGATAGGCGTTTCCAATTTCAAAAAGGAGCAGATGGATGCTCTTTTAAATATGTGCGAAATAAAGCCGATGGTAAATCAGATAGAATTTCATCCCGGCTATACGCAGATAGATAACGTGGAATATTCCAAATCCCTCGGTATGCTCGTTGAGGCGTGGAGTCCTCTGGGCTGCGGCGAGGTGCTTAAGGATAAACGCATTATCGCCATGGCTGAAAAGTACGGCAAATCCCCGGCACAGCTTTGCTTGAGATTTGCTCTGCAAAGCGACGTCGTGCCACTTTGCAAGTCGGTGCATCACGAGCGTATACTCGATAATACGAGAATATTTGATTTTGAAATAACGCAAAGCGATATGCTTATTCTTAATTCGTTAAGCTATATGGGCTTTTCGGGGCTTAATCCCGATGATGCCCCGGCAAACTGACAAAGGAGAAAAATATGCCCGAAAAACCGATATTGCCCCAGCTTATAATGCGCTGGCAAAACGACCATATTGAAAAGCATGAGCCCAAGCTTCCCGACGGGTGCGAGCTTGCGCTTTTTCCGGAAACCGAAAACGCGGTACACGAGTGGCTCCGAATAGTGCAGTACGGGCTTTCGGACGGGCTTATGGACGAGGCCTTTTACAGAAGCACGATGGAAAACTATCCGCACTACTCTTCCGACAAGTGCTTTTTCGTAAAGTACAGGGGCGAATATGCCGCAACGGTTACGGTTATATGCAACTATGAAAAAAAAGACGGCTATATCCACATGGTTGCCTGCAAGGATTATGCGCGCGGTATCGGCATAGGCAACTGGATGTCGGCGTATGCCGATTATATTCTGCGCAGAGAGGGAATGGAAACTGCGCATCTTACTACCGATGACTGGCGTATAAGCGCGATAAAATCCTATCTCAAATACGGCTTTATGCCCGACACCGCTTCTCACGAAAGCTTTAAGGACAGATGGGATAAAATATATAAAATCATAAAATAAAAAATGCCTGCCGGGTAACACCCGTGAGATAGTCAATAGTTTGTAGACACAAAAAAAAGAGTTAAGCTGCCAGTTCAATACGATATTGAACCGGTGGCTTTTTATTAAGTTTTCTTAAAGGTTTAACATTGTTGAAATAATAAATGGTTTTGTCAACTGCTTTTGTTATGTCATCGCATTTTGAGTACTCAAAATGCGATGACATAACATCTTTGAATCTGCCGAAAAAGGATTCAATGACAGCGTTATCTCTTGGATTGCCGGCTCTTGACATACTTTGAATAATGTTGTATGATTTAAGCAGGTTGCAATAACCTGCTGATGAGTATTGGACACCTTGGTCGCTGTGGAAAAGGATTTGGGTATCAGTACTCATCTTTGCTTTTTCAAGGATCCTTTTAGCCGGCTTCATAACAAGTAGGTTATCAAAATTCTCGCCGAGTTCGTAATCAATTATCTCATTATTGAATAAATCCATAAAGCAGGCAAGATAA
>JAZRWQ010000054.1:0-6727 GCA_045599805.1 Eubacteriales bacterium
TTATAGAAAAGTCCCTCTGTCTCAAAGGGGCATATTTTTATATTGACTTCGTTTTTGCAGTCAATAAGTCCGTAGCTTTCACCGTCTATGAAAACCTCGGCGCTTCCGCCGTCGGGACGGCCGTTTACGAAAAGCTTAACGCCCTTGCCCTTAAAGGTGAATATACATTTACTGTACTGCGTGGATGTATAGCGGCGGGTTCCGTCGAATATCCAGCGTCCGTAATACTGCACACCGGCATACGCGGCGGCATAATTATTATATCCCATATAAATACCCCCTTTATTTATTCCATTATATATTGCCTTTACGAAAAAGACAAGAAAAAAATCCGCTTCAAAGAAGCGGATTTTTCATTAGTCGGAAATGTAAGGGAGAAGAGCGATCTGTCTTGCTCTCTTGATAGCTTCGGTAAGCATTCTCTGATGCTTAGCGCAGGTGCCGGTTGCACGCTTGGGAAGAATCTTGGCGCGCTCGGACATATACTTGCGAAGCTTTGCAACGTCCTTATAATCGATGTATTCAGCCTTATCTACGCAGAAAGTGCAAACCTTTCTTCTGGGCTTTCTATTCATCTTAGGTCTTTCCATTTCAGGTTACCTCCTTTAATTAATTTCAATTTTTGCCGTTATCAGAACGGCAGCTCGTCATCACCGGTAAGCTCCTGGAAGTCACCGGAATTACCTGCGGAGTAGGAAGGAATGCCTTCATCAAATCTCTGATTGCTGTCCTTCTTGCTTTCCGCAAACTGAACTTCATCAGCTACGACCTCATAGGTACGGCGGTTTTTGCCGTCCTTATCCTGCCAGGTACGAACCTGCAAAGATCCGGAAACAAATGCGGCAGAACCTTTTCTGAAGTACTTGGTTACGAATTCGGCATTGTTTCTCCAGCAAACGATGTCGATATAATCGACCTGCTGTTTCTCTTTATCGGAGGAATAGCGGCGGTTTACTGCCAAAGAAAAGGTAGTTACCGAGATATTGCTGGGAGTCTTTTTAAGTTCGGGATCGGCAGTAAGTCTGCCCATTAAAAGAACTTTGTTAAGATTAGCCATATTCTCACCTCTTACTTACGAATGATCATGCAGCGGATGATGCCTTCGTCGATACCCATCAGTCTGTGAAGCTCTGCGGGAAATTCGCCGTCAGCCTTGAAATTAACCAAAACATAGTAGCCTTCGGTCTTATGGTCGATCTCGTATGCGAGGCGACGCTTGCCCCACTCGTCTACGCTTTCAACTTCACCGTTTTCTGCAATAAGACCGTTGAACTTTTCCTTAAGTGCGTTTATAGCATCTTCTGCCAAAGAAGCATCGATGATGTACATGCACTCATACTGGTTTTTCTTTTCCATTTTAATTGCACCTCCTTCTGGACTTTTGGCCCTCTTTACCTTTAAAAAGGGCAAGGATTAACCGTGAAAACATAACACGGCAATATAATTATAAACATTTTTCCATGAAAGTCAATACCTTTACGGAAAAAGCTTATACTAATTGAAAATACGCTTATACAGTCCGCTGCCGTTCAGCCATAAAAGAAGCGGCAGACCGAGTCCGTAGCATATGAGCGCCTGCGGCAGAGCAACGCTTAAAGCGTTCGCGAAAAATATCTCTAATCCGGCCTGTCCCGGAAGCGCCGAAAAGGTTATCACCGCGCCGACAACTGCGCTGTTTATTATAACCGACGGCAGGGGCGCAAGATATTTCCATACGCCCTTCTTGGGAAGCTTATATGTAATATATGCCGCAAGCAGCGTTGCAAGCGAGCCGAAGATGATATCTATAAGCCCGTAGGGCGACCACATATTTGCAACGGCGCATCCCACGGTAAGCCCCACGACGGCTGAGGGTGAAAAGTATGCAAGCACGCTTAACGCCTCGGCTGCCCTCAGCTGCAGATTACCAAAGGAAACAGGCGAAAGTATAAGTGTGAGCACGGCATAAACGGCGGCAATAGCCGCAGAGCGCGCTATAAATTTCGTAGTTGACTTCATCTTTCGAGAAGACTCACGCCGGTCATCTGCTCCGGCTTTTCGATATTCAGCATATCAAGCATGGTGGGCGCAAGGTCGGCAAGTACGCCGCCGCTTCTTAAAGAACCCTCACAGCCTGCCATGAGCAGAGGCACGGGATTCGTGGTATGGGCGGTAAAAGGATTGCCCTCACTGTCAACCATGCAGTCGGCATTGCCGTGGTCAGCGGTAAGCAGGAATGCGCCGCCTGCCTTAAGTACGGCATCGGTTACTCTTCCGACGCATTCGTCAACAGCCTCAACTGCCTTTACCGCGGCTTCATATACGCCGGTATGACCAACCATGTCGCAGTTTGCGAAATTCAGAACGATAACATCGTATTTACCCGATTCGATGCGCTTTATAACCTCATCGGTTACAAGGTATGCGCTCATTTCGGGCTGCAGGTCATAGGTCGCTACCTTGGGAGACGGGATAAGCGCCCTGTCCTCATTCTTGTAAGGCTCTTCCCTGCCGCCGTTGAAGAAGAAGGTTACATGGGCATACTTCTCGGTTTCGGCGATACGCAGCTGGTTAAGTCCCTTATCGGCAAGATACCGGCCCAGGGTATTGTCAAGCGACTGAGGCTTAAAGGCAATGTCAACATTTGGCATGGCGGCATCGTACTGCGTCATGCAAACGTATTTTACCGGGATGAATCCGCGGCTTCTTTCGAAGCCGGAAAAATCCTTGTCGACTAAGGTACGGGTTATCTCTCTTGCGCGGTCGGGGCGGAAATTATAGAAAATAAAGGAATCGTTTTCCTTGACGCCCTCATAACCGTTAAGCACAACGGGCACTACGAATTCGTCGGTAACGCCGTTTGCATAGGATGCTTCAACAGCTTCCTTTCCGCAGTCAAACTCAACGCCCTTGCCGTTTACAATGGCATTGTACGCCTTCTCAACTCTCTCCCAGCGGTTATCTCTGTCCATTGCGTAGTATCTGCCGCTGATAGTGGCTATCTGACCTATGCCCTTTTCCTTTGTCTTAAAAAACAAATCCTTTACAAAGCCAAGTCCGGAATCGGGAGGCACGTCTCTGCCGTCGAGGATGGCATGAACGTAAACCTTTTCAAGACCGTATTTTTTCGCCATATCCAAAAGGGCGTACAGATGACTGTTGTGGCTGTGCACGCCGCCGTCGGAAAGAAGACCGGCAAGATGAAGCGCGCTGCCGTTTTCTTTGCAGTTTTCCATTGCGGACACAAGCGCTTCGTTATTGAATATTTCGCCGTCCTGAACGGCTTTGGTTATTCTTGTAAGCTCCTGATAAACGATCCTGCCCGCACCGATATTGGTGTGGCCTACCTCAGAGTTGCCCATCTGGCCGTCGGGCAGACCAACGTCAAGCCCCGAAGCGCCGATAAGGGTATTGGGATAGGTTTTGAAAAGTTTATCGAGATTAGGTGTCTTTGCACCCTTGACGGCGTTGCCCTTTATCTCTTCTCGATAGCCGAAGCCGTCAAGTATCATAAGCATTAAAGGTTTCATTCTGTTTACCGATTATTTGGATGCTGCGTTTACGATAACGGAAAAGTCTTCGGCCTTAAGGGATGCGCCGCCGATAAGACCGCCGTCAACGTTGTACTGCGCAAGAAGCTCTTCACAGTTCTTTGCGTTCATGGAGCCGCCGTACTGGATTGTAATGGATTCGCCGGTAGCTTCATCGTACATATCCTTGAGCACCTTTCTGATGATGCCGTTTACCTCGTCAGCCTGCTGTGCAGTAGCGGTCTTGCCGGTGCCGATCGCCCAAACGGGTTCATAGGCAACGATGGTCTTGAGCGCCTGCTCGGCACTCAGTCCCTTGAAGGCTATCTTGGTCTGGATGGAAACGGTTTCGGAAGTGATGTTGTCTTCTCTTTGCCGGAGGGTTTCGCCTACGCAGATGATGGGGGTGATTCCGGCTTCCAGAGCGGCGATTACCTTTTTATTTACGGTTTCGTTGGTTTCGTTGAAATACTGACGGCGTTCGCTGTGACCGATAACAACGTATTCAACGCCCATTTCCTTGAGCATTGCGGCGGAAATTTCGCCGGTGAAAGCGCCCTTGGGTTCAAAATGCATATTCTGTGCGCCTACTTTGATATTGGTGTCCTTGGTGCATGCCATGGCTACCATAAGATCAACATAAGGCACGATAACGATAACCTCGCAGTCAGCGCCCTGTACCAAAGGCTTAAGGCTTTCGATAAGTGCAGCTGCCTGAGTGGGGGTATTGTTCATTTTCCAGTTGCCGGCTATAACGGCTTTTCTTTTTGCTTTGTTCATTTTTCTATTCCTCCGTATTGTTTATTTATCATTGAGGCAGGCAATGGCAGGAAGCTCTTTGCCTTCCAGAAATTCCAGGGATGCACCGCCGCCGGTGGAGATGTGAGTCATCTTATCGGCAAAGCCCAAAGTTTCTGCTGCGGCTGCGCTGTCGCCGCCGCCTATTATGGTCACCGCACGGGATGCCGCCATTGCCCTTGCAACGGCCTTTGTGCCCTCGGCAAGCTTGGGATTTTCAAATACGCCCATGGGACCGTTCCAAACTACCGTGCCGGCATCCTTTATGGCATCGGCGAAAATCTTTTTGGTCCTGTCGCCTATATCCATACCCATCATGTCTTCGGGAATCTCCTCAACGCTAACTTCGCTTATTTCTATATCGGCATCAATGGGATCGGGGAAGGATGCAGTGATAACGGTGTCTACCGGCAGAAGAATCTTAACATCAAGCTCCTTTGCCTTATTCAGCATATCCCTGCAGTAATCTATCTTGGTGTCGTCAAACAACGACTTGCCTATCTTATAGCCCTTTGCGGCAAGGAATGTATATGCCATGCCGCCGCCGATGATAAGAGTATCTACCTTCATCAGAAGGTTATCTATTACATTTAATTTATCGGAAACCTTAGCGCCGCCGAGTATTGCGACAAAGGGACGCTCGGGATTGTCAAGCGCCTTGCCCATTACGCTAATTTCCTTTTCGATAAGATATCCGCAAACCGATGGCAGATATTCGGTAACGCCTGCGGTGGAAGCATGGGCGCGGTGAGCCGTGCCGAAAGCATCGTTTACATAGATATCAGCCAAAGAAGCAAGCGCCTTTGCATAATCCTTGCCGTTCTTTTCCTCTTCCTCGTGGAAGCGCAGGTTTTCCAGAAGCACTGCTTCGCCCTCTTTGAGAGCGGCAACCTTTGCCTTGGCATCCTCACCTATAACATCGCAGGCAAACGTTACCTTGCCGCCCAGATATTCATTAAGACGGTCAGCCACCGGCTTTAAGGTGAATTTAACGGGATCTTTCTTCAAAGCATCCTCGATATACTTTGCCTTGGCAGCGCTCTTCTCCTCCTCGGGAAGTGCCTCCAATGCCTTTTTCTCTTTCTTTACAAGCCCGAAATTCTCGGTAAAAATTCCGTGGGGCTTGCCCATGTGAGAGCAGAGAATAACCTTTGCACCGTTTTGCATAAGGTATTTTATAGTGGGCAGAGCGCCTGCTATTCTTTTATCGTCGGTGATTTCACCGTTCTTCATGGGGACGTTGAAATCGCATCTTACAAGGACCTTTTTGCCCTTTACGTCTACATCTTCTATTGTTTTCTTATTAAGTGCCATTTTTATCTCCTCATTTTAACATATTCTAAAATATTATATAAAAAATTTATGGATTTTTCAATACCTAATTTTATCAAATATAAATTATTTATCCCAATAAAATACGCCGGACGGGAATAAGCCGTTTATGAATGTGCGAAAACATTATTTAACAGCACGATTTAAGGTTGTACAAGGCATAAATATATGCTATAATCAAAATAAATATACAGCACGGGAGGGGTTTTACCATGTTTACAGACAACAGATTTTTCTCCGATGCGTATTACCGCGAAGAGGAAGGCGGAGTAACCTTCGTTTACCGCACGGGCATGTTCGCATTCGTTGAGGCATTGCGCGGCGGCTCGCTTTACGCGCTTGACTATAACGGCGCGGGATATTCACCGCACTGCACCACCATCCCCGAGATACCGCAGATGAAGATGAACAACTTTATCGACAACGCTTTCGCTTTCGAGCTTAACGTTGACGGACAGCGTCTTCATTCGCACTGGACCTTTGCCGGATATAATAAAAAGCAGACCGACAAGGGCGTAAAGGTCACCGTTTCTCTGCGTCACTCGGTAAGGAAAATAAGTCTTGATGTCAATACCTTCCTTGACGGCACGGGTATTCTCTGCCGCTGGCTCGAAATAAAGAATACCGGCACTCTTCCGGCTGCCGTTTGCAGTGTATCGGTAATGTCCGGCGCACTTAACACCACATTAAGATATAAAGACCATCTGAGAAACGGCTCATCTCTCTACCGCCTCGGCTACATGGAAGACTTCCGCTGGGGTACCGAGGGCGATTTCCGCTGGCACGACGTTATCGAGGGCGGCCAGTATTTCACCTCGCGTTACGGCAGAGAGAGATACCGTCATCCCATGTTCCTTCTTGAAAACAGAGCTACCGGCGGCATGTTCATCGGTCAGCTCGCATACAGCGGCGGCTTTCGCTTTGTCTTTGACTTTAACGGTGTCGGCAATGACGCCCACCTTTCCTATAAGGCATCCATCGACGGTTATTCGCCGATACGCGTGCTTGATCCCGGGGAGACAACCAGGACGCCCGAAATGCATCTCGGCTTTATGTTCGGCGGCATGGACGCCTGCATAAACGAAATG